>CAUJIH010000083.1 GCA_963205275.1 Verrucomicrobiota bacterium
TCGCAGACGGCATCAATTCCGCCAGCGTCAAACGCAGCTTGAACAACAGGGCGAAGGGCTGTGGCACGATCAGTCAAGGCTGGGCCAGTCTCGTTGATTTTTGAAATTATTCAACTAATCTTAGATACCTGAATAGTTACGTTTTTCCAAACTTCCGGATTGTTCGTGAGAATGTTCAGCGCCTCAGCCACATACCAAGCTCCGTACCAGGCGGATGAGGGATGATCGGAGAACTCGCGGCTAGCTACCAGCCAACTAACGGTGGGCAACTTTCCCTCATTCACGTCTTTTCGAAATTGGTAAAAGGGATCGCTCGCTGGGACTTCGATATTTTCCTTTGTTCCGTTTCGGTCGTAGTGAATCGATGTGAGATCTCGATAGTCGGGATTGCCGACATTGGTAGTAAAGGCGCGTGTGTGCAGATCGCGGTTAATCGCGGGAATGGAGGCGTCATCGAGGGGCGGATTATCGACTAGATCCTCTTCTAGCTTCTTGAGGCTTTCCGCTGTTTCGATTCGCTTCTTGCGAAGGTCGCCCAGCGCCTTCTTTCGATTGGCCGCTGCTTTCTCGGCGTCAGGAGCATCTGCTGGAATCGATTTTTCCTCGGCTCGTTCGATTTCTTTGCTGAGCTGTTCGATTTCTTTTTTTAGAAGATCGCCTTGTTGCCGCAGAAATTCGCGTCGCGCTTTGTGACTGCCGACTCGATATTGAGAGAACCACTCGAGGGGATTGTTACCGAAGTTTCCTAGCCAGTTTTTATAGGTGCCCTCGAGTCCGTTGGGTTCTGTAAGCTCGTTCTGATAGATTCGCCAAGATATCCCAGCAGACGACAGTCGCTCGGGGAAGGTGGTCCACTCCTGATGATGATGTCGGTCGAGCATGCTGTTCGTCACGCAGGGAGCGATCTCAGGCTTGTCATTGTATCGAATGGTCCCGGACCAGAGATAAGACCGATTGGGGGTAGTGCTGGAGGCGATGGCGCAGTGGTGCTGGTCACATAGAGTAAAGGCGTCTGCGAACGCGTGATAGAAAGGGATATCCTTTTCTTCGTAATAACCCATGGTGAATCCAGGGAATCCCTTGCGGGCTTTGGCTTGAATCCATTGGTCGTGCTTGCCATGATTTCCAGCTTGGAGTTGGTCGTTGCGCCCGTGAGGGAGGTCTCCCATCCACGTCGCCTTCGAGCCATGGATATCGAGATTAAACGGTTTATAAGTCTGCCCCTTTTCACTCTGTAGAAAAACGGGATTGCCGTCGGCGAGGGTGATCGCACGCGGGTCGTCAAATCCACGAGCGCCGCGAAAGGTGCCGAACATGTGGTCGAAAGATCGGTTCTCCTGCATCAGGATTACGACATGCTGGGCGTCCATAAATGTCGAGTCCGGTGCAGGATCGATGCTCAGGGCACGGGCGATTGAAGGAGGAAAGGCTGAAAATGTGCCGAGGGAACCGGAGAGAAGGGCTGCCTGCTTGATGAAATCGCGGCGGGAATTAGTCATGGTTCAATGGGAATTAAATCGGCGTTCTGTCAAGAGTATAGGGAGAATGATGCTTCGAGAGAAGGCTGAATTCACAAGCATTGTAGGCTTTTATGCGTGATGCTCGACCTCGTATCGGTTCCGATGTGGGGAGGCTACTTGAAAGTAGTTGACGTAAGAGCGTCTTCTGTCCCAATATTCGAAACTATGAAATCAATGGATGGCAGCGGTAGGCGACTTCGGGTTGTCTTCGCGATTTTTGCGCTTTCGATGCTGTGGCACGGCGATGGATCGATGCTTTGGGGCGACGACCCAGGTGCGAAAGGAGAGGATCTGCGGAAGACATACGAGGCGGCTTCCTTGGAGATTCACGGGAAGGCGGACAAAGAACGCTCGGACCTCGGTGCGAAATATTTGGGAGCGCTCGAAAGGCTAGAGGCGGACTTGCAGGCGAAGGGAATTCTGGAGAATCTGCTCGCCGTTCGCAAGGAGCGCGAAACTTTTGCCAAATCCGGGATGATCGGCTCTGACAGCATTCCAGAACTGATTCGTCTTCGGACGGTTTATCAGGAGTCTCTTGCCCCGATTCGCTCGGCAGAAGAGGAGGCCTCGGCGAAGCTGCGCGATGCCTATGTGCAGCGATTGGAGTCGCTTCAAGTAGAATTGACTCGTGCAGGTGATGTCGAGACGGCGGTGAAGGTAAAATCGGAAGCGGATACGATTCGACAAGCGGTGACAGTGGAGGCTACGGCTGTCGCCTCCAATTCGGCGGCTGGCTCGACGGACGCGGGTGCAGGATGGCCGGATCCTGTTCCTGAGATGCAGCATGCGCCTTTGGGAGGAAATCCTTTCAAGTTGAATTCTTGGCCACTGAAGACGGCACTTCCGTCGGCCAATTACCGGATCAGTGGGCAATTCGAGGTAGAGGAGGCGAAGGGGCAGGAAATCCAATTGCTGTCGGGATCGGTCTTTCGAGGGGCGGATGAGAAGGCGAGTTGGCTCTTGAGGCAATCCTCTGTGCTGGTGGCTCGAGATGTCCAGTTCAACGGGTTCCTGCTTCTGGGAGATCTCAACAGCCGTTTCTATTTTGAGAAGTGCCAGTTCAAGGACATGAATTTGAGAAAGGGAGGGGCCTGGTTCGGCGGGCGATTCATGTCTCGCTGGCAGTTTCGTGATTGTCGCATTGAAGGCTCTCTCGTGGAAGATTGGAGTTCAAGAAAGTTCGGGATCCAGATGGTGGCTTGCCAGGTAGAGCGGGTGAAATTCCCTTCGATCCAATACGACGAAGGAGATGAACCTTCGGAGGTCGCCGGGCAGAGCTGGGCCAGGGTAAGAAATACGCATTTTCGAAAGTGTGTCATTCCAGTGAGTGTGCTCAGCCTCCTTGATGATTGTTCGTTCGAAGAGTGTCGTTTCGTGGACGATCTGACTCCCTTAACATTCACGATGCCTGTTGCACGGACCGTTTATCTCCAGGATTGCAAATGGGAGATTAAAGCGCTCCCAGACAAGTTCACGCTCAATCAGAAGAAGCTTTCAGAGAAACCTTGAGAGGAGATCGGAGCAAAGTACTGAGCCGAGTTGACCCGCGCGGGATTACTTCGGCTGGGAGGGATGCTTTGTGCTCGTGGGCTTTTCCTCTTCTTCGTAAGGCGGATAGGTGATCTGCAGTCCTTCCACGACGGCGAATTTTGTGAGCTTGTGGGGAGTGCGATGGGTAGCCCCCATGATATCCTCCACTGCGACGCCTCGAACCAGTAGGGCGTCGCCGATGAGAGAGCGATGACAGCGCCACGGGACAGCTTCTGCGCACATGATGGCGATTTGAGACTCTTGGGCGAGAGCGATCAGTTTGGCTATCCCAGCGGCGAAGGCGGGCGTCTGCATGTAATCGGCGTAGCCACGGAAGGAGTCGTTTCGCCAGCCGCCATTGATGGAGCTTTTGTGGGTGGGGCGGAGACCGCCGAGGGCCACGAGGTAGCAGTAGTCGATGCCCGCCTCGTGCAGGGAGGCAGGCAGAGTGTCACGATTAAATTGGGGATTGTGTCGAGAGCGTGGCACGGTGCGGATGTCCACCAGCCTTTTTACCTCGTGTGCCTGAAGGATGGCGATAAATTCCTCGATGGCATGGGTAGAGTGCCCGATTGTGAAGACTTGGATCTTAGGATTTGATTGCATCGGATCAGAGAAACGAAAATCACCTGTCGAAACGAAAAGCATTCAGTTGAATTTCGCGAGGAAAATTCATCGCCACCCGTTGACAAGTGCTTTTCCCGTTGCTTATCTAGCCATCGCTCGATGCCAAACTTTACGGAACCCGATCAAAATGGGGTACAGTCGCGGATGGATCGGGAGATGCGCATTTTCTCATCTTCTAAAAACACATGGCAAAGCTCAAATTGGAGTATGTCTGGCTGGACGGATACGAGCCGAGTCCTCACCTCCGCAGTAAGACGAAGGTGGTGGAGGGAGACCCTGCTACCTTTTCATTAGCTGACTGTCGCCCTTGGGAGTTCGATGGCAGCTCAACTCGCCAAGCGGAGTGTCGCTCATCTGACTGCGTGATGCGGCCGGTGGCACTTTTCCCGGACCCAACGCGTAGAAACGGGTATCTGGTGCTCACTGAGGTCATGATGACCGATGGGGTAACCCCTCATTCGACGAATTATCGAGCGACGATTCCGGAAGAACCGAATCTCTGGATCGGTCTGGAGCAGGAGTATTTCCTTTTTCGCGACGGGCGTCCTCTGGGTTGGCCTATGGCGGGGTATCCGGACCCGCAGGGGGAGTATTTCTGTGGGGTCGGCAGCAAGCAGATTGGGGACTTAGCGAGAGCGATTGTCGAGGAGCATCTAGATATCTGTCTGGCGGCGGGGATTAATTTAGAGGGAATCAATGCGGAGGTCGCCAAGGGACAGTGGGAGTTCCAGGTTTTTGGGAAAGGCTCTCAGTCTGCTGCGGATCAGATTTGGATGGCTCGGTATCTGCTGATGCGGACCTGTGAAAAATATGGGGTCGATGTGATTCTACACTGCAAGCCCTTTCAGGGGGATTGGAACGGATCGGGGATGCACTGCAATTTCTCGACGGAGTTTATGCGGACGAAAGGCGGGGAGGAGTATCTGCACGCTCTGATGGCAGCCTTTGAAAAATACCGTGATGAGCACATCGCCGCCTACGGTCCCGATAATCATCTTCGTCTGACTGGACTGAATGAGACGCAGTCGATTGATAAGTTCAGTTGGGGCGTGGGAGATCGGAGTGCGTCAGTTCGCGTCCCCACCTCTTTCGTGAAGAATGGTTACAAAGGATATCTGGAGGATCGTCGTCCCAATTCTCAAGCCGATCCGTATCAGGTCGTCGCGCGGATTGCCAAGACGCTCGCGACGGTGGCTTGGGTGTGACTCACGAGAGGAAGCATTAGCGTCGTGATTGGGCGAGCTTGATAATTCGAGAATCGAGTTTCACTCGATAACGTTTTGCCCTTCTGACGAGTCGAATCGCCCTTCGTGGACGGTGAAAGATCTCCGCTTCCAGCCAGATGGCTTTCTCGTACGCTTCGGCCTCTCTTGGGTAATAGCGTAGAATTTTTTGATACTCCTCCAGTGCTTCCTCATAGCGGCATTCATTGATATAGTAGGTCGGAAGAGACAGATTGAGCAGCGGCTTTTCCAGTGGCTGCTTGGGAGAATAAATCGCCTCGATGAATGAGATGAAGGGGTGAATCGCGAGTCTGAATATCCAAGGCCACAGGAGAGCTAAGCCGGGAATCAGAAAAGCGATGGCAATGAGAATGCGGAGCGGTTCGATGCGGAGATCGTGTCCGTACAGAGCGAATTGCCAAGCTGTGCGGATTAAAATGATCGCAACCAGAATACGGAGCACGATGAGGAGTCGTCGCCAGAAGGGCATATCCGGGAGGTATGAGATCGGGTTAGATTCCGAGATCCCACCACGTCACCACCAAAGGATCGCACAGACTCCGATCATCAGTCCGTAGAAGGCTCCCGCAATCGAAGCAATCTTATACCGACTCTCTTTTTGAAGCAACCAGCGGATTTGGTCTCGTAGCAGGTAGGGCATACCGACCCAGAACATGCCGATGACCGCAATCACATAGGCGAGAGCTACGAGAAACAGGCGGCTCTCCGGCTCCTGCAGAAAGGCGGATTTCAGCATGGGGGCGGCGGCGAGGATGAGGAGAAAGCCGAGAGTGCGCACAGCTAGGAACTCCTTCACGTACACGATGACGCCTACACAAATACCGACGATGACGAATTGGATGGGGCGTTCGATTTTAAAGAACTCACCGAGGTCCATACAGCTCCAGATCATGAAGGCCCATGCGAAGGTGACGATGGCGAGAATCATGCCGATTTTCTCGTGGCGCGGGAATTTCGTCATCCAAGGCTTTACGAAATCTGGCTTCAGGAGCGCGGCAAGGTGCGATACGATGAGCCAGAGGGCGACGAGAATTCCCATGGTTTTTAGGGGGATTCCAGGTTCGTAGAGAAGATCGTAGAGGGCCTGCATGGCTCGCGGGAAAAATACGGAAGAGGGTCAGAGTCGGGCGAGATTCTTCGTTTGCAAGGTAGAAGCAGCAACTCGATTAGAAGTTCGAGAGGCAGCCGAAACGATCTCTCCATAGAGGGTGTAGCCAGAGCTTTCGGAAATGTGGATATCGAGTAGCTCTCCAGCCAGTTCATCCGCATCACCGTCAAAGATGGCGATGCGATTGGTTCCGGTGCGTCCGGTGAGTCGTTCTTTGTTATACCGGCTGGGACCTTCACAGAGCACCTCGACCGTGCGACCGACGTGTTCGTTATTCTTGCGCTCGACGATCGAGTCCACGAGAGCGAGCAAATCCTGATTTCTGGCCTCTTTGATTCGCTCCGGGATCTGATCTTCCATATCGGCAGCTGGTGTTCCGCGCCGAGGAGAGTAGCGGAAGACGAAGGCCTGATCAAACTGAACCGTCTCGACCGCTTTTTTCGTCTCCAGATAGTCTTCGTCTGTCTCTCCAGGAAATCCGACGATGATATCCGTGCTAATCGCGATCCCGGGGCGGGCTTCCTTCATTCGGGCGCAGATTTCGAGGAATTTCTCTACCTTATAGGGTCGGTGCATTAGACGCAGGACGCGATTGGAACCCGACTGCATGGGGAAGTGGACGTGATCCACTAGTTTCGGCAGGTAGGTGAAGGCTTCGATCAGATCAGACTTGTATCCGATCGGATGGGGGGAAGTAAAGCGGATGCGCTTGATCCCATCGACCTCATGCACGGCTTCGAGGAGTTGCACGAAAGGGCTTTTGTCATCCACGGCAGGGAATTCGTGGCGCCCATAGAGATTCACGATCTGGCCCAGCAATGTGACCTCGCGCACCCCTTGGTCGACCAAGATGCGGCATTCCTCCACGATCTCGGCAATCGGGCGCGCACGTTCTGGTCCTCGAGTGTAGGGGACGATGCAGAAGGTGCACTTCATGTTGCAACCCTGCATAATACTGACGAATTCGCTGACTCCTCGGTCTTTATGGACATGGTCGCGAATGGTATTCTGCGAACCTTTTTCGTCGTCGACGTCGACGATGGGGCGGCGGAGGTCGTCCATGTCGGCTTCCTCCTTCGCTCGCATCAAGTCGACGCAGTGATCGACCACTTTGTGATACTTTTGAGTCCCGGCGACCAAGTCGAGGAAGGGGATTTCTTCCAGTAACTGACTCCCTCTGCTTTGCGCCATGCAGCCGATCATCCCGAAGACACGTTGGGGATTGCTTTTCCGATGTCGTCCCAGCTCACGCATGTTTCCTAGGGCCTTCTGCTCCGCCTGATCACGCACGGAGCAAGTATTCATCAGGAGTACGTCGGCGTCATCGGGGCGGGACGTAAGGGTAAAGCCGCGCTCGATGAACATCTGGGCGACCTGTTCGGAGTCGCGTTCGTTCATCTGGCAACCAAAGGTTCTGAGATAGACTTTCGGCATGGAATCGAAACCTGCTGAATGGAAAGAAGAAAAGGGGAGGAACCTAGACTCCTTCTCACGATGATTCAAGGGGCGAGGTCGGGATTCTCTCCGTGAGTGTGAATTCGAGCAGATCGCGCTTTTCCCCGTCCTGTCCTCGACTGATTCTGCTAATACTCTCGATGGAACGCGAGCTGTTTTTGAGTCCTTTTCCTTGCGTGCAGATGTCGTATGTTCCCTACGTGTCGAAAGAGGCAAAGCCCGATCTAATGAAGAAGCTGCAGGAGGTGCCGCACAAGCCCGGTGTCTACCTGCATCGCGATCGCTTTGGGACGATTATCTACGTGGGCAAAGCGCGTGATTTGCGCAAGAGACTGGCACACTATTTCACCCCATCTCGCCAGCGACTGGCGGATCACAAGACACGGGCGCTGATCAGCAGTATCTGGGATTTCGATATCTACGAGGTGCGCAATGAACCCGAGGCACTATTGCTGGAGGGAAAGCTGATCAAGGAATACCGACCGAAATACAATATCGCCTTCCGCGATGACAAGCGCTTTCTGCTGCTAAAAATCCATCCTGAGGAGCCTTGGCCGCGTTTTCAGCTAGTTCGACTGAAAAAGGACGATGGTGCCCGCTATTTCGGTCCCTTTGTCCACTCTGGTGCCCTGCGGGGAACTCTCGCGTGGATCAATAAGGAGTTCGGGCTGCGGAGTTGTCGTCCTCTGATTCCCACGGAGCAGGATTATCGCCACTGCCACGACGATATCATCAAAAACTGTTCGGCTCCCTGTATGGGCCGTATTACACGCGAGGCTTACATGGAGCGCGTTGATCGGGCTTGCGCGCTGCTGGAAGGGAGCGGAAAGGAATATATTTCCGCGATGGAGGACGAGATGCGAGAGGCAGCGGCGGGACTGGACTTTGAGCGTGCGGCAGAGCTGCGCGACATGATCGCCAACCTCAAACAGACCTTGCGCCCGACGCGACAGTTTCGTCGCCAGGGGACTCCAGGTGACGCGATCAATCCACAGGAAGACGTCGCGGAATTGGGTGAGATCCTTTCTCTAGAGCGCCTTCCCCGAGTAATGGAGTGCTTTGATATCTCCAATATCTCCGACAATCACATCGTGGCTTCCATGGTGCGATTCCGCGATGGACTGCCGGACAGAGCCGGGTATCGCCGCTACCGAATACGCTCGGTGGAGGGTCAGAACGACTTCGCCAGCATGGCGGAAGTGATTCGGCGGCGCTATTCTCGGGTGTTGCTGGAGGCTCGCGCTCACGTAGGCGAGGAGGAGGCTGATGAGACTCAGGAGACGCCCTACCAAGCGATGCGCCGGATCGAAGGGGCACTGGAAGAAAGTTCAAAGTCTGGTGCCGGGAAACCGGGCTTCGTCCGGCTGCCCGATCTGGTGATCGTCGATGGAGGGAAGGGACAACTCGGCATGGCGATGGAAGAACTCCAGAGATTGGGGCTGAGCGAACTCCCCATCGCGGGACTGGCAAAGCAGCACGAAGAACTCTACCTGCCGGGGCGCTCTGATCCTTTGATCATCCCCCACGAGCGCGGCGCGTTGAAGCTCCTTCAGCGCATCCGAGACGAAGCCCACCGCTTTGCCAACGGCTATCACCAGATTCTAATGAAGCGACGCGTCGAGGAGAGCATCCTCGACGATTGCACTGGGATCAGCCAGTCGAGAAAGGAGAGACTACTTCAGAAATTCGGCTCCGTCACTCGTATGCGAAAAGCCACGTCCGAGCAGATCGCTGCACTTCCAGGATTCGGAAAAAAGCTCGCTCTCGAAATTGTGGAATTTTTAAGAACTCACTAAAATCCTCCTTGTGTGAAAGAAAGGGGTATGAAAAGCACGTATTATTCGATTCCTGTGATGTTTCAGATCGATTTCGTGGTATTTTTGCAATCGAGCGTCTGGAACGCTCGGAACGACATGAAAATTTCCTATCGCTCTCGAGCGTGTACCGCGCTCCTCTCCGCTGCGCTCGTTCTCACGTGGAAGATTGGCGCTGATGCTCAACAGTTCCAGTTTCCTGGGATGAATCCAGCCCCGGCAGTGGAGCTCCCTGATGAGGAGCACGAGATCGACATGCCTGCGATTCCGCGCTTTGAAGATGCCCCGGCCATGCAGAGGCCCGCTCTCCGCGCCGAGCCGGTAGAGGACGATGCCGGAGCTGTCGAATTGCCCACGGGAATGCAGGAGGATCAGCCCGCCATCCCGAAGACCGAAATCAAAGCCATGACCGCCGATGCCGACGTCGAGGAAAGTGTCGATGCAAAGGATTCGACGGTCAAAAAGATGGACAGCCTGGGAGTGGATGCCAATGATACCCCGGTGACCGCAGAGCAAATGCGGGCGCAATCCCCTGTACATAATTCAGAAAAGGTGAGTTCCTCTGTGCTGACGCGCACGGAGGCTCGGACTTTTACCTTTTCCATCCCTTCGCCTCGAGGACAGATTCTGGATCGCAATGGATACCCACTGGCACAAAACAAGGTCGCCTACTACGCTGCGATCAATTTTCCCTTTCTGGGCGCTGATGTATCGGATGCCGAGGTGCTACGATACGCCGGGGAGCGCATGGTCCACGTGAATAATATTCTCGGGACAGACTGGGACTTGGCCGGAAAAGATGTCATCGACCATTACCGCGAGCGGCGCTGGGTACCGCTCGTTTTCTCGACCGTCTTATCGAATTCTGAGGTGGATGAGCTGAATCGCCAGAAGATGGAGGGCCTAACGCTCCAGCCTATCTATCTGCG
Source organism: Verrucomicrobiota bacterium (assembly GCA_963205275.1). GTDB lineage: Bacteria > Verrucomicrobiota > Verrucomicrobiia > Verrucomicrobiales > DEV007 > Arctic95D-9. Next base: position 10,228 of record CAUJIH010000083.1, read on the forward strand.
TCACTATCCCAATGGGAAAACTCTTTCTCATGTGATCGGCTATGTCGGAAAGCGCCCCCCTCGCACCAAAGGCCCCATCGTGAATGATGAAAATCTCTGGGGACCCGCCATCGGCGTCGATGGTCTGGAGCAGTCCTTCGAGACCGATCTGCGTGGTACTCCGGGCCGTATCAATGTGATCTACGAGAACGACGGAGCTAAGGTCAAGGAAGACGTCCTCACCCGGTGCCGTCCCGGATTCAACGTGGTCACCTCCATCGATTTGGAGATGCAGAAGCTCTGCGAGGAACTCTTGGCGGAACGGACGAAGCGGGGTGCGATGGTCGTGATGGACGTGCGCAACGGTGACATCATGGCGATGGCCAGCTATCCACAGTTTGATCCGAATCTGTTCATTCCCGCCATCTCTCAGAAAAACTATACCGATCTGGTCAACGATCCTGCCAAGCCGCTCTATCCTCGAGCTTTTCGGGCGACCTATCCACCCGCATCGACTTACAAGGCAGTTGCCGCGCTGGGCTTTCTGGATAGCGGATATATCACGCCCTCCAGTGAGTTTCCCTGCCCGAATGCTTGGAACGTGGGGAATCTGGTCATGCGCAACTGGAACAAAAATGGCGAGGGCATGATGAACGTCGTGACCGCGCTCACTCGCTCCTGCAATACCTGGTTTTACGCTGTCGCCGCCAATGCTGGGGCGGATACCATGAGCGTCATGTCAGCCCGTCTGGGATTAGGTGAGAAAACAGGCATTCCCCTGCGCGAGGCCACTGGATTCGTCCCCAGCAATCGCTACTGGCTCGATAAATTCGGATATATGATGTCTGATGGTGAAGAAGCCGTGATGAGTATCGGACAGGGGCGTCTCGAGGTATCCCCTCTGCAATCGGCCCGCATGATGGCCGGCATCGCCAATGGACACCAAGTAGTGAAACCCAGGCTCGTGCTCCAAATTCAAGATCTCAATAACGTCATTGAACGCACCTTCCCGATCGAGGGAGCAAACAATCTGAATGTAGATGATCGAACTCTCAAGGCCGTACAGCGTGGCCTATACAACGTAGTGAATGCCGGAAACGGCACGGGAAAGCAGGCCTATCACAAAATTACCGTCTCCGGAAAAACCGGAACAGGACAGTGGAACGTGGGACTCAAGCAAAACGTCGCTTGGTTTGCCGGATATTTCCCATCGAAAAACCCCATCTATTCCTTCTCCATGATTTACGAGGGTGACCCCGGTGAAATCGTCAGCGGTGGGAAGCAGGCAGCTCCCGTCATCGGTGAATTCCTCGACCGCTATCTCACCGAGGAAAACTACAATGTCGTCCGAGAACGTGCGAAAGCGATCGCTGCAGCGATTGGTGAGGAAGAAGCAGCATCTTATAAAGACTTCGAGCCGGAAGCCGCGAGACCATCGATTTTTCGGTCTGATGATCCGAATGCCGAGAATCCAGCGATGACGCAGCCGCTACCTCCCGTCGAAGAACCGGTCGCACAACCTCCTAGACAGGAAAACGGCGGCGGCTTCTTTAACCGGATCTTTAAGAGGGGACGTCGGTGAGTCCAGCCCGCAATCGCTAGCGCGAATCGACGTGAATTTCTCCTCCCATCCGACTCCACCTCAACTCTTTCGGAAATTTGAAAGAGGAGAAATCAGTCGTGAAGAGCTACATGCGGCCATGGCCATCCATGCCCAGGCGCTAGTGGCCGAGATGGCCGAAGCCCGACGCAGTCCTATCGCTGCCTACCTAGAGAGCTTGCGCAATCGTGTCGCCGCCCGACGACTGGCGAAGCGATACGGCTCCGCAAAAATCCGGGAAATCCTGTCCGCACTCGGGGAGATCGAGGGCTTTCCCCCCGCCCAAATCCTGTGGAATGCGAATCATGGCGACGTGCCACTGCACTGCTTTTTCCGAAGTCGAATCGAGCCAGTGTTCCGCATCGTGCATCTCGACATCCAGCCCATGCAAGTATGGGTGAGCGTCGAATACGGTCCAGCTCATCCGAAACGCATCATCCGGGAGAACATTCGCCTTCAGAGAAACGCTTCTCTAGAGCTGGAGCTGGCAAATCGTATCACTCGCAAGGAAAAAGTGGGTGATTCAACAGGGTAGAGTCTGTGATTCAACAGGGTGCGCTATGCAGGAGCCGCTCTCTTAGCGCAGGCTTGCATTTCTATCAATTCTCTACATCAGCGATTGCTTGCATCGAGACGAAATCGCCCCAAGATTCCTTTTCCTGATACAACAATGCCATCCTTCGATCCCGTCGCCATTCGATCCGATTTTCCCATCCTGTCCCGCGAGGTGGGCGGAAAACCGCTCGTCTATCTCGACAACAGTGCGACGACTCAAAAGCCCCTCAGCGTGATCGATGCACTCTCGCGTTTTTTCTCCCATGAGAATGCCAATATTCACCGCGGAGTCCACTACCTCAGCCGCGAGGCGACCAATGCCTACGAGGGTGCTCGTGAGTATGTGAAGGCACAGATCCGCGTTCCGGACACTCACGAGATGATCTTCGTGCGCGGTGCCACCGAGGGCATGAACCTCGCTGCCCACTGTCTCGCTAGCCGCGTGAGCGAAGGCGATGAAATCGTGCTCACCATCATGGAGCACCATGCCAACATCGTGCCATGGCAGGTTTTGGCTGCAAAAACAGGAGCCGTTCTCCGTTTCGCCCGACTCCGGGACAATGGCGAACTCGATCTCGACGAGTGGAAATCGCTCTTTTCAGCCCGCACTCGCATCGCCGCCTTCACCCAGGTGTCGAACGTCCTCGGCACCGTGAATCCCGTCGTCGAAATGGTCGCTTTTGCCAAGGAGAGAGAAGTGCTCACCCTCGTGGACGGGGCACAGGCATTGCCCCACGGATCTGTCGATCTGACCGAGATCGGATCGGATTTTTACGCCTTTTCAGGACACAAAATTTTCGCACCCGACGGCATAGGCGGGCTCTGCGCCCCGCGTGAGATTCTGGACTCAGCACCGCCCTACCAGACAGGGGGCGACATGATAGAGAAAGTGACCACAGAAGGCACGACCTACCGGAAGTCCCCCGAGCGCTTTGAGGCGGGCACCCCGAACATTTCCGGTGCCGTCGGCTTGGCTGCCGCCTTTCGCTATCTGGAAGGAATCGACCGGGCTGCCGCTGCTGCCTACGAGGAAAGTCTGGCCGTCCATGCCGCCGAGGAACTGGTGAAAATCCCAGGGATACGCATCTTCGGCACAGCTCCGGGAAAGGCCGCCATCGTTTCGTTTCACTACTCCGCCGCACATCCGCACGATGTGGGTACCATCCTCGACACCGAAGGCGTCGCCATCCGCGTGGGCCATCACTGCGCCCAGCCGCTCATGGACTACCTCGGCGTCCCCGCCACCGCCCGAGCTTCCTTCGCCTTCTACAACAACGAATCCGATGTCGAAGCCTTCCTGCGAGCGATGAGAAAAGTCGAGCGCTACTTCGGGTGAATTTGAACCACCGCCCTGCCAAAGCTGCCAAAGCTGCCAAGGAATCGAACGAATCGCGAGAGGGGATGTTCCTCACCAATCCTCATTTCCACCGCAAGGGTCACGCTGCTCGCTAGCGGCGCATTGCCACTTTTCGCACACTTTCCGCCCACATTTCATATCCAGTTTCGCGCCGAGTGATCGAGACCACGAGCATACGCATTTTCGTCGAGTTTTTTCTTGTCAGACTCGTGCGAGCCGGGTTGGAATAGATCGACAGAGGTTTCCGTGGGATCGACAGAGATATCCACGGATATCTTACTCCGTGAAAGGATGCCTATTTCCGTTACTATTGCTCCGAATTTATGTCCCAAAAATCCTTACTCAAGTTCCAGATAGGCCCCGTGCAGGAGTTCATCGCCGCCGCTCGTTCCACCCGTGACCTGTGGAGCGGATCGTATCTGCTCAGTTGGCTCGTGGCGACGGGGATCAAGGCGATTCCAGATTACCGAGAAACTCTGATTTTCCCGAATCCGGAAGGACAGCCCTTGCTGGAGAAAGAGCTAAATCCTAGCGCGGAGGGCATTCTTATACCAAATCTGCCGAATATTTTTATCGCGCGAATCGAAGGGGATGCCAAAACGATTGCTCAAAAGGTGGAGGAAGCGATCCGCACAGAATGGAAAAAGATCGCCAAATTCGTGTGGGCCGAATGCGGCGCGCTGAACATCCCGGAGGGCAAAAAGACAGCCTTTAAGCGCACCGTGAATCACCACCTCGCCATTTCTTGGCAAATCACCAAATTCGAAGACGGCGACTACGCGAAAGCCTACCGCACCAACGGCTGGCACTTGGATGCTGTTCGTCAAACTCGCCAATTTGATACTTGGGGTGGTGGCAAGGTGAGAACTGGCGTCGAAAAAGATTCCCTGACCGGGAAGGAAGAGGCCATTGGGGGAGGTACGACAACGAACGGAGAGGATTATTCTACCATCGTTGCAGAGCGGTATAAGCTCCTCTTCAAGCATAACGATCATTTTGGGGCTATTATCTTAATTAAACGAGTTTGGCACTTGACTTACCTCAAGGATGAAAAAAAGCTCGAAGCGGATTCACAGAATTTCAAGATTCGCTCCATCCCCGCTATCGCCGCCCGGACGGAAGAATTGGATGACAAGCGTGATGCCTCGGAAATCGCCGGTGGTGACAAATACGTCGCGGCCATTGCTTTCGACGGTGATTCCATCGGTGCTTGGGTCAATGGGGACAATTCTCCTCCTGGAATCGATCTCCACCAGCACCACCAAAGCTTCAGCCGGTATCTCTCCAACTTTGCCCTAGGCAAAGTGAGAGAAATCGTCGAGGGAACCAAGACTGAGCAAGACGAAGGTAAGTGGCTGGGACAACTCATCTACGCGGGCGGAGACGATGTTGTTGCCCTTGTGCCAGCCGATGCAGCCATTGAGATCGCGGAAAAACTCCGCCAGGCATTTTGCGACGCCACCAAAGATATCCAGGGCAAAGAGGGCACCCCTGATGCTTCCGCCGGCATTGCGATCAGTCATATCCATGCTCCTTTGCAGGACCTCATCCGCGAAGCCCAAAACGCCGAAAAACGTGCCAAAAACGAAGTAGGACGCCCCGCCTTTTCCGTCACTCTGATGAAGCGCTCCGGTGAAATCAGTTACTGGGGCAGCAAGTGGGAGAGCGGTGGGATCGAACTCTACCGCCAGATCGTGGATCTGATGAATGACAAACAACTCTCCGCCAAATTTCCCCACCGCGTCATCGAGCTGTTGGAAGTCTACCTCACCCATAACAAGGGCTTCAGCAAACTCGACGATGCTATTGACGACGTGAATCTCGTCAAAGAACTCATCCACAAAGAATTCGCCCACACAGCCACTCGCCAAGGCTCCAAGAGCGTCGCTGAGAATTTGGCCATGCCGCTCACACGCTACCTCGATCTTGTCATAGAAGAACGAAGCAAAAAAGAAGAACAAAATAAAAAGGACGGCAAAGAACCAGTCAAAACCACGCTCTTCCAAGAACTTCTCATCTCCCTCATCGGCCTCTGCACCACCGTCGCCTTCGCCAATCGCACCCAAAACGAAAAAGCTACTACCGCTGAAGAGTAAATTCCAAACAACGCATGAATACCCTCTATCTCGAACCTAACGACGTGCTCTTCTTCCGTGACGGACGCCCCATGTCCGGCTCGCTCTCCGGTCACGGAGCCGCCTGGCCGCTACCCACCGTCATCAATGCCGCCTTGCACGCCGCGTTACATCGGGCGTCGATTGATGGTCAAATCAAAGACGACAAAGGAAACCTCGTCAAAGTTCATGGGCACGACCATCGTTGCGCTGAGCGAAAAATTCCCGATACCCGCAAATTCGGCTCACTCCTCACCGTCGGCCCTTTTCCGGTGAGTGAATGTGGTAAATGGCTCTTCCCCCGTCCGCTCGATGCCAATATCAAAGACTCCACTGCTGTTAGCTTCCTGCCTCTGGCGAAAGACTTTGATCGTAATGACTCCAGCCTACCTATCCCCCTCAAATACGCCGTGGCTAACGAAGAGAAAGCGACCAAAGACAAACCCGCCAATTGGTGGAGCGCGAACGCTTGGCAAGCCTACCTGAATGGCTCTGGGACAAGTAGCCCAGATGATTTCAAAACGGACTCGAGTTTCTCAGACCACGAATTCAGCTACGGCATTGGAATTGATCCCGACACCAACACTCAGAACGGCGAGCAATTTTACTCTGCCTCCTACCTCCGCCTGAAACCACGCTGGAGACTCGGGTTCCTCGCCGAAGCATGGGACAAAATCGATAACAATTGCTCGAACAAACGCGATCTCATCGAAGGGGTTTTTCCGAATTCTGGTAGCCGTACCCACATCATCGCAGGTGGTCAGCAGCGCGTCTGCACCGTCGAACGACCTAGTGGAGAAGGGATCAAGCTCCCCATAGGGAAAAGCGATGGATTTAAGGAAATCGACGGCAAATACCTCGTGAAATGGATTTTGCTCACCCCTGCCATTTTTCCGAAAATCGATGATCACAAAGGCGGCTGGCTGCCCAGTTGGATTCGGCAAAGTGACGGGCAAGTGATGTTAAAATCGGGCGACATCACACGCGGCAAAGGTGAAGGGCGTACAGCTTGGCGCAAGCGAGTGGTAAATCTCCCAAGCATTCAAGCAACCCTTGTCGCAGCCATGATTGAGAAACCCATTCCTGTTACAGGCTATGCCCTCGCCAACGATGCCGATCCCGAACGCAAGGCCGGTGCCAAGTCCTCCCACCTCGCGGTCCCGGCAGGCAGTGTCTATTACTTTGAGTGTGAAGACACCGATTCAGCCATAGCTCTCGCCGCTGCCCTTAACTGGCACGGAGACCAAAAAACCCCAACCACCATCAAAAACCGTCGCTCCACTCTGATGGGTGAAAAGGGCTTTGGCCTCGGCGTCTGCGGCACTTGGACTTACCACAACGGAGAACTCCCCGTAAAAAAGCCATGAAGTCTATCCAACCTCGCTAATTATGATCACTGTCAACATGCATGAAGCGAAGATTCGTCTCTCCCAGCTTGTCAAAGCTGTGGTGGAGGATGGGGAAACCGTCATTCTTCAACGCAATGGAGTGGAAGTTGCCGAACTCATCCCCATCCGCAAGCCCTCTCATTTCCGTCGCGATTTGATTCCTCCCGATCCCGCTCTGCGCGTCATCTTGGCACCCGGCTACGATCCCACCGAACCCGCAACCGAAGACGAATGGCCTGAAGAAAGTCGATGAATCGGCTCCTTGACACCTGTGCTCTCTTCGCCCTCTCTGACGATGGGCAGGCTTTCTCCGCCAAAGCTCGCAAGGCTCTGAACAGTGGCATCGTTTGGATCTCGGCTATCTCCGCCTTCGAAATCGCCCAAAAGTATCATGGGGGCAAACTACACCTCCCCCTCCCTCCCTCGGATTGGTTCCCCGCCATGCTGCGACAGCACCGGATCGAAGAGTTCCCCCTGCACTCCACCACTGGCTACATCGCCGCATCCCTCCCACCCATACACAAAGCCCCCTTCGATCACCTCATCATCGCTACTGCCTTAGAAAAAAAGCTCACTATCCTCACCTGCGATCAAACCATCCCAACTTACCCTGGCATCAACACCGTCTGGTGATGTCCCCGGACATCCGAAAACTTCTCAAAAATCAAAAACCGAACCATTATGCAGCCCGATATGACCTCAAAAACTCTCATTCTCTTCACCCGCACCCCGCTCCACGTCGGAGCCGGAGCCAGCGTCGGAGCCATCGATCAACCCGTACAACGCGAACGCCATACGGGCTTTCCGATCATTCCTGCATCAACCTTGAAAGGAAGTTTCGCGGATCAGTGGAACGACACTCTTGAAACAGAAGGAGAAGGGGATAAAGCTAAAAGGGTTCGCGGAAAATCGATAGCTGCATGGCTTTTTGGTTCCGACGACGCCAATCAGGCCTTCGCTGGTTCCCTGCTCTTTTCCGAAGCTCGTCTCTTAGCCTTTCCCATCCGCAGTGCCAAAGGCAGCTACGCCTGGATCACCTGTCCGCTCATGCTGCAACGTGCGGCGCGGGATGGGATATTTACTGGAAAAGTGGAAGTCATGGAAGAGCTCAAAGCACTCAAGGAACCTCAAGACGAAGAGGATAAGGCTTGTGCCATTTTCAAAATCGACGGCACTCCTAGGCTCGCACTTCCCAATAAGCAAATTGTGCTAGAAGAATACTGTTTCAATCACACAGGAACCTACACAGAAAAATTAGCTAAAGCCCTCGCCGCCCTTCTGCCAGACGATGAACTCTTCCACTCCATCACCGAACGTCTGGTCATCGTCTCCAACGGCATGATGAGCCACTTCGTCACCACCGCCTGCGAGGTTGCCCAGCACGTTCGTATCAACGACGACACTGGTACGGCCGAACCCGGTGGTCTCTTCAACCAGGAAAACGTCCCCGCTGACACTCTGTTCTACTCCATCCTCAGCGCTACCAAGAGCCGCGTGCCCAAAGAGTCTAAAGAACTCTCCGAAAAGAAGGCTAAAGATGCCTTGGACGCATTTTCGACAAAGGTAGACAAGCAAAAGGTTTTCCAATTCGGCGGTGACGCCTCCACAGGCCTTGGTTTCTGCACCGTCAGCACCGTCACCACAGCGGACATTGACGAGATTAAGTAAATTAGCTAGCTTAGCTAGATATGATTACAGTCAACATGCACGAAGCCAAAACCCGTCTCTCCGAGTTGGTCAAAGCCGTCGAAGAACAGGGCGAAACCGTCATCCTCCAGCGTCACGGGAAGCCCGTCGCGGAAATACGACACTATCGCCCGGAGTCCAATCCGAACTTCGACCGTCTCAGCTCCGATCCTGCCTTACGGGTCAGCTTTGCGCCTGGCGACGATCTCACCGAACCCGCAACCGAAGACGAATGGCCTGAAGAATGCCGATGAATCTGCTCCTTGACACCTGTGCTCTCTTCGCCCTGTCTGACGATGGGCAAGCTTTCTCCGCTAAAGCCCGCAAGGCTCTGAACAGCGGCATCGTCTGGATCTCGGCCATCTCTGCCTTCGAAATCGCCCAAAAGTATCACGGGGGCAAACTACACCTCCCCCTCCCTCCCTCGGATTGGTTCCCCGCCATGCTGCGACAGCACCGGATCGAAGAGTTCCCCCTGCACTCCACAACTGGCTGCATCGCCGCATCCCTCCCACCCATACACAAAGACCCCTTCGATCGCCTCATCATTGCCACTGCCTTGGAAAAAAAGCTCACTATCCTCACCTGCGACCAAACCATTCCTAACTACCCAGAAATCAAGACTCTCTGGTAAACCAAAACGCACCATCTCATGAAAAATCTCGACCAAATTCGAGCTGCCGCTGCACTCGAACCGGCTAAAACCCTCAAACGAGGTGCTGTCAGCAAGCTTCCCAGTCTCATCCTGAACAACGGCTTGCTCACCGCAGCCGCCTTTGCCGATGCGGAGGGAGGGGGCGAGAACCGCGGCCATCTCAAAAACGCCATGATCGCCACAACGAAACACCTTGCCGAGAGAGGCATCGTCCACGCGGGCATCAAGGATATTCCCTCCTTCATCCGCGATCTGAGTAGCAAGGACTCTCTAACCTTGCAACGGGCCACCAGCGAGGCTCTTGCCTACCTCGCCTACCTGAAACGCTTTGCTAACCCCGATTGACGCCATGATTCTCACAGACCCTCATTTTCGTATAAAAGATCATGCCGCCCGCTGGCGGCGCATCGCCGAGCACCTCCGCGCCCAGCCCGGCGACTTCGCCATCGCCCTCGAAAACCTCGACCGCTGGGAGCACCGGGGCCACGTCCATCCCACCCCCCTGCGCGAATGGCGTCGCCGCATCCAGGTCGCCCAGGCCAGCCCCGCCGACATGGAGGACCTCCTCGCCTGGCTCGCCGAACCCAACCACGACGCCGAACCGCTCAAGAGCTGCTCCCCCTTCGTCGGTCTGCCCGTCGAGCCTGCCGGACACCCATGACTCTCGACGCCCTCCAGCACCTCATCCGCGCCGCCCGCGCCTTGGCCGAAGACTGCGACTTCCTCGTGCTCGGCTCCGCCTCGCTGCTCGCCAGCCATCCCGCTCTCGGCGGGCCGGACGCGCCCCTTGCCAGCACCTACGACGCGGACCTCTGCCCCCAGCCCTTCGACGAGTTCACCGGCACCATGCTGGAGGAAGCCCTCGGCGAAAACCGCGCCTGGCACCGCCGCCACGGCTACCACGCCGACATCCTTCGCGACACCGTTTTCGAAACCCTCCCCACTGACTGGCGCGACCGTCTCATCCCCGTGCCCGGCACCGAACACGCCCGCGCCCTCGATCCCCACGACCTCGCCGCCGTCAAACTCCTCGTCGCCCGTCCCAAGGACATCGCCCTTCTCCGCCAGCTTCTCGCCGCGTCCCTGCTCGTCCCGGCCACTCTCCGCGACCGTCTCGACCTGCTCCCCATCCCCGTCGAAGCCCGCCCCCCCCACCACGCCACCGGCCACACCCACACCACCCACAACGAATCGTAAGGAGCGTAACAGCCAAGCAAAATCTTGATAAAATAC
>CAUJIH010000084.1 GCA_963205275.1 Verrucomicrobiota bacterium
TTAGGCCTACTTTCGTATCTGTTCGACTTGTTTGTCTCACAGTTAGTCCGGCTTAAGCCTATGCACTCGAAACGTGGATGCCAACCACGCTGAGACGAACTACGCGCTCCTCCGATACATTTTGGGAGGATACCGCCCCAGTAAAACTGACCGGCTGCCATTGTCCATCCGCCCGATTCAGGGCAGGATGTTAGATTTCCCAGTTGTAAAGGGTGGTGTCTCATTGATGACTCTGCAACCCCCTAAAGGGCCGCTTCGACGTCTCCCACTTACGCTGAGCATCAAAACCGAAAAACCAGTGACAGCTTACAGTTAAGGTTCATAGGGTCTTTCCGTCCTTCTGCGGGTAGCCGGCATCTTCACCGGCACTACAACTTCACTGAGCTCCTGGTTGAGACAGCGATCAACTCGTTGCACGATTCGTGCAGGTCGGAACTTACCCGACAAGGAATTTCGCTACCTTAGGACCGTTATAGTTACGGCCGACATTCACCGGGACTTGGGTTCAGAGCTTCGCCAACCATTGCTGGAGGACTAACCCCTTGCCTTAATCTTTCGGCATTGGTCACGTGTCACATCCTATACATCGACTTGCGTCTTCGCAGAATGCTGTGTTTTTGCTAAACAGTCGGTTGATCCATTTCACTGCGGCCCGCCGAAGCGGGCACCCCTTATTCCGAAGTTACGGGGCTATTTTGCCGAGTTCCTTAACCAGGTTTCACTCTTGCGCCTTGGTATATTCTACCCACCCACCTGTGTCGGTTTACGGTACGGGTTCCTTTAGCACAACACATCAGCTTTTCTTGACAGTCCTTCAATCAATACGGATTGGCCGTAGCCGCACCTCGGAATTCAATTACCTAGTTGATCTCCAGCCTGTGTCCCTGATGCTTTGGGTTCAGGAAGCGCGGGAATATTAACCCGCTGTCCATCGCCTACGCCTATCGGCCTCGACTTAGGTCCCGCCTAACCCTGGGATGATGAACATTGCCCAGGAAACCTTGGGTTTACGGCGGAGAGGAATTTCACCTCTCTTATCGTTACTCATGTCTGCATTCTCTCTTCCCGTAGCTCCACCTTCAATCACCATCCGGCTTCTACGTTACGGGAATGCTCCTCTACCACACGCAAAGCGTGTCCAGAGCTTCGGTATACCGCTTATCGCCAATTATTTTCGGCGCAGGACCACTCGATGAGTAAGCTATTACGCACTTTTTAAATGATGGCTGCTTCTAAGCCAACATCCTCACTGTTTTCGTGATCCCACTTCCTTTCCACTTAGCGGTATTTAGGCACCTTAGCTGCTGATCTGGGCTGTTTCCCTTTTGAAAATGGAGCTTATCCCCCACTTTCTCACTGCCGTACTTCACCCGCCGGTATTCGGAGTTTGATTGAATTCGGTACCCGGGTGTGGGCCCTAGTTCATTCAGTGCTCTACCCCCGACGGTCAGCATACGACGCTGCACCTAAATGCATTTCGAGGAGAACCAGCTATCACGGGGTTTGAATAGCCTTTCACTCCTACCCACAGCTCATCCGAGAACTTTTCAACGTTCACCGGTTCGGTCCTCCACGCAATGTTACTTACGTTTCAACCTGGCCATGGGTAGATCACCTCCGCTTCGGGTCTAGAGCCCGCAACTAAATCGCCCTATTCGGACTCGCTTTCGCTACGCCTGCGTCCCGGAAGGACTTAAGCTTGCTACGAACACTAACTCGCAGACTCATTAAGCAAAAGGCACGCCATCACCCTTACGGGCTCTGACTCCTTGTAAGCATATGGTTTCAGGATCTATTTCACTCCGCTCACAGCGGTACTTTTCACCTTTCCCTCGCGGTACTGGTTCACTGTCGGTCGCCAACTAGTATTTAGCCTTACGCCGTGGTCGGCGTGGATTCATGCGGCGTTCCACGTGTGCCGCACTACTCAGGATACCTCTAGGGCAGATTCAATTTTCGATCACAGGCCTCTCACCTTCTTTGGAGTGCTTTTCCACACACTTAATCTAATCTCTTCTGTCCCACATTAAGGTCCTACAACCCCGAGACCAATGGCCTCGGTTTGGGCTGTTCCGCTTTCGTTCGCCACTACTTACGGAATCGATTCTCTTTCTTTTCCTCCGGTTACTGAGATGTTTCACTTCACCGGGTATTGCGAACTCACTCTTATGTATTCGGAGTGAGTCGATCAGGCATTACCCTGATCAGGTTACCCCATTCGGAAATCTCCGGGTTAAAGCGTATTTGCCGCTATCCGAAGCTTATCGCAGCTTATCACGTCCTTCATCGCCTGTTGACACCAAGGCATCCACCATATGCTCTTAACAGCTTGTTTCGATATTCTCATGAAAGTCATTTGAATACTTCAGAAAGGACTTGCTTATCATCCTTTCACTGTTGAGTTCTTCATTTTCGATTAATTCGAATTGTTGCAGTTATTATTTTCCCATATGTAGTTGTCAAAGATCGGTTGCTCGAGGTGTTTCGGTCGGAAAGTGGGCCTGACAGGACTTGAACCTGTGACCCCACGCTTATCAAGCGTGTGCTCTAACCAACTGAGCTACAGGCCCGAGTTTTCGAACCAGCCTGATAGCTTGAGGATTTCTCATGGTGGAGGTAAGGAGACTCGAACTCCTGACATCCTGCTTGCAAAGCAGGCGCTCTACCAACTGAGCTATACCCCCAACTAATGGGCCGTTTGCTCCGATTTGATCGTCGAAAAGCCAAAGACAAAATTGTGCACTGCACGATTTACGTGATTTGCATTGTCGTATTGAATTTTTGAATGTCCGTTTCCGAAACATTGATCTTTCTCAATTTCTCGAGTGAAGATCTAGACCTATTCGCAGTCTCAACTCCCGAGGGAGCGGACACTTGTGAGAGTGTGTCAGTGCGAAATGACTCCATTGAAAGGAGGTGATCCAGCCGCAGGTTCCCCTACGGCTACCTTGTTACGACTTCATCCCAGTTACCACCTACACCTTCGGACCTTCTGAGTGAAAGTACTTCGGGTGCGAGCGGCTTCCATGATGTGACGGGCGGTGTGTACAAGACCCGGGAACGTATTCACGGCGCCGTAGCTGATGCGCCATTACTAGCGATTCCGACTTCATGTAGGCGAGTTGCAGCCTACAATCCGAACTGAGCCCAGTTTTCTAGATTTCCTCCACCTCGCGGTATCGGTTCATATTGTACTGGACATTGTAGCACGTGTGCAGCCCTGGGCATAAGGGCCATGCTGACTTGACGTCATCCCCTCCTTCCTCCCAGTTAATCTGGGCAGTCTGAACAGAGTTCCCGGCATTACCCGCTGGCAACAGTTCATAGGGGTTGCGCTCGTTACGGGACTTAACCCTACATCTCACGACACGAGCTGACGACAGCCATGCAGCACCTGTGTTAGTCCACCCGAAGTGACGATAAGCTTTCACAAATCTACGACTAACATGTCAAGCCCAGGTAAGGTTCTTCGCGTTGCATCGAATTAAGCCACATGCTCCACCGCTTGTGCGGGTCCCCGTCAATTTCTTTGAGTTTTAATCTTGCGACCGTACTCCCCAGGCGGCACGCTTAACGCGTTAGCTCCGGCACAGAAAGGGTCTAACCTTCCCACACCAAGCGTGCACCGTTTACTGCCAGGACTACAAGGGTATCTAATCCTTTTCGCTCCCCTGGCCTTCGTTTCTCAGCGTCAGTAATTGTCCAGAGTCTCGCCTTCGCCACTAGTGTTCCTCTCGATATCTACGCATTTCACTGCTACACCGAGAATTCCAGACTCCCCTCCAATACTCTAGCAAAGCAGTATCGAATGCAGTTACGGGGTTGAGCCCCGGGATTTCACGTCCGACTTGCCTCGCCGCCTACAAACTCTTTACGCCCAGTAATTCCGAACAACGCTCGGGACCTTCGTATTACCGCGGCTGCTGGCACGAAGTTTGCCGTCCCTTCCTCTTCAGGTACTCTCAAATCCCTCGTCAGTTACTACGCGAGATCTTACTCCCTGATGACAGGAGTTTACGACCCTAGGGCCTTCATCCTCCACGCGGCGTCGCACCGTCAGGCTTTCGCCCATTGCGAATGATTCTCGACTGCTGCCACCCGTAGGTGTCTGGACCGTGTCTCAGTTCCAGTGTGGCTGATCATCCTCTCAGATCAGCTACCTGTCATAGCCTTGGTGGGCCTTTACCCCGCCAACTAGCTGATAGGTCGCGAGTCCATCCCGAAGCGACAGCTTACGCCGCCTTTAATCTTTCGATCACATGGAATATTAGTTCGGATTTCTCCAAGTTATCTTCCACTTCGGGGCAGGTAACTCACGTGTTACTCACCCGTTCGCCACTAAGAATTTCCAAAGCAAGCTTCAAAAATTCTCCGTTCGACTTGCATGTCTTATCCACGCCGCCAGCGTTCGTTCTGAGCCAGAATCAAACTCTTCAAATAGAAAGTTGATTCCGCATGAAAACGCTTGGCATCTCTTTCGAGATTACAATTGTTATTACGGAAAATTAACGTTTTACAATCAAATTTTGTTCCCAAAACTTGATTCTGCACATCATTTCAATGTGCAGCACACAATTTTTGTCTTTTTCTTTTCTTTCGAATTTCGAAGATATCCGACCGCACATTCGTGCGCTCATTCGCTTCTAATTCGATTCAATCTTTTGAAAGAGCCAATCTCTTCATTCGCTGGCTTTGATTAATTCAATCTCACCGTTGCGTTTTTAGAGCCACCGTCTTTTGGGTGGGCGGTGATTATAGTCGCCCTTCTGAAGGGATCAAGTCTTTTTTGTAAATTATTTTTCATTTTCTTCGAGTTCCTTGTTAGAATAAGGGTTCCAACGTTCTCCTAAATCTGGGCTTTTTCGAGATCTGGGTGAGTTCGGGTGTGTTTTCGAGCTTTTCCTCGCGGGTTTATCGAAATCCACTTCGCGGATTTTCACTTTGAGAGGCACGCCGCTCGCTTCTTACTTTCACGAGAGCATTCACGAGCTTCTCGAGCGTGAAATCATCTTTCCTCTCTTTCAATGATTTGTGATTCAATTCGATCTCTGATATAGTTCCGGCCATCTACCGACCTATAGAAAGACGCTCACTTATGATTCTCCGCCCTCCTTCCGCTCCTTCTTTCATTCGTGATTTTCTACTCGCTTCATTGGCACTCTCTACCGTCAGCATCAGTCCTAGAGCTCTCGCTCAGGGGCTCGTCGCACGGCCGATTCGCCCTCTGGTGGAGGATGCAGATCCAGAACCTGCACCTTCTGCGAAGGTTGCTCCGAGGCAAGACTCCTCTGCTCTCAGCACAAAGGTCGTGTCCTCGATTTCAGAGGAAACGATCACTCCGGAAGAGAGCGCTCTGCGACTGGTCATTCGAAAGGCTCTGCCCGCTGATCGTCACTACATCGATCTCGCCGCTACCGTGATCGCCCGCTTGTACGCCGAGCGCGGATTTCGTCCTGTTTGGAACGCTTCTGCGGCGGATGCAGGGGCCGTTACCTTCCAGCGCTCACTCGCTACCGAATTAAATCATCACGCCCTCCCCGAGCTGAAGGCATTGGATCCAGAAGCTCTTCTACCACTGCTCTCCGCTACATCTGTGGAGAGTCGTGATCTGGCAAAAACTATCGCATTTCTCGATTCTGCACTTCTGATTCGGATCGGCGCTGTCCCTTTCACGAAAATTTGGCCGGATTGGGATCTGGGGAATGATCCGGGATCAAATGATCGAACCGTTGATTCGATCCTAGCCGACCTCCTCACCGCGACCTCTCTGCGTCCCTTTGAGATGGGACGTGCGATCTCGACGATGGCTCCGAAGAACTGGATCTATCGAGAACTCCTGAAAGCTTATCCGACCGCAAAGGAGGCGATTCTGAAGTATTCTGGACTTCCTCAAATTCCGAGTCCCGAGCAAATCGGTCCGGGCCGCCCAGGGCAGCCCTATGCAGGTGCTCCTGCGATTGCTGCCCACTTGGTAGATCGGGGTTATCTGAAGATTTCTTCAGATATGGCAGCTACGTACGCTGCTATGACACCTGACCTCACGAGTGCACTGATCGCATTTCAAGCTGATTTGGGGCTGGAGCCAGACGGGGTTTTCGGCCTGGCCTCTTGGCGATGTCTGAATATGGATGCCGCTGATCAGTTCCGCTCTATCGTTTTGAATCTGCACCGGGCACGGCTGATTCCTAGCAAGCTCGGAGATCGCTACGTGATCGCGAATCTCCCGGGTGCCGAGTTGTATCTCTTCGATGCGAACGATTTTCTCGCTGGCTCGATGCGTATCGTGCACGGGAAAGCATCAGTCGCCTCCCAACACACGAAGATTTTTCGAAATCGCATGAAGGAAGTAGTCTTCGGACCCTACTGGAATGTCCCACCGAGTATCGCGAAAAAGGAACTACTGCCACTGATCGAGAATGACTGGGGCTATCTCAGCCGGAACAACTACGAGCTGGTGGACTCCTTCGGTTCCAAAGCTGTCACCCGTATTTCACCGGCGACGCTCTCCGACGTCGCATCCGGCAAACTGCTAATCCGACAGAAGCCAGGAGGGAGTAATGCGCTCGGGTACGTGAAGTTCCTCTTCCCAAACTCGTTTAATATCTACATGCACGACACGCCGTCGCGGAGCTACTTCGCGATGAGCAATCGGGATCTGAGTCATGGGTGCATCCGCGTGCAGAAGCCGGATGAACTCGCTGCTTGGGTTTTCTCACCCGAGGGCTGGTCGCTGGATCAGGTAAAAGGCCGAATGAAGAGCGACCTGAACAAAGGCGTCGCAGTGAAGGGCGGCATCAATGTTTACATCACCTACTTCACCATCTTCCCGCGTCCAGTATCGAGTGGCAACTTTATCCTGACGCCGTGTCGCGATGTTTATTCCCTAGATCCTGTCGATTCACGGACCCTCTCCTCTGTGCTCCCCTGGCAAGAGAAGACGACGGCCAGTCTCTCGTCGCCTGCTACAACCCTGTCGGGTGGTCAATGAAACAGGTCTCGATTCCGGGAAACTCGATCGCCCAGCGCTCCGCTAGGGCCTTGACGCCAAAGGTCTCCGTAGCATAATGCCCTGCATAGATCACGTTCACTCCTAGTTCTTCCGCTGCCGTGTAGCTCCAGTGTGGTCCCTCTCCGGTGAGCAGAGTGTCGATTCCAGTCGCTGCCAGAGCGTAGATTTCCGACCCAGCAGCTCCCGTCACGACACCGAGCTTTCTAATCCGACGCGGCCCTCCGGGAGCTAGATGAGGCGTAGATCGAACGGCTTGCGTCACTTTCTCAAGCAACTCATCGAGGGATAGATCAACTTCTGCCTGCAAGCCTAATTCTCGCCCTTTCCATGGAAAAAACGGAACTCCCTTCACTCCGATGTCCAGGCTCTCCAGCAGCAGCGCATTATTCCCGATCTCTGGATGGAGGTCCAGCGGCAAATGTGCGGAATAGATCGCCAAACCGTGCTTCATCGCTATTTTCAACTTACGATACAGCGCTCCTTCGATCCTCTGGGCACCCTGCCAGAAGAGTCCATGATGCACGACCAGTAAATCCGCATTCAGCGCACAGGCCTGCTCGATTACCGGAAGGCAAGCGTCCACTGCCGCTGCGATTTTCATGACTCCACAATCGCTCTCCAGTTGTAAGCCATTCAGGGCGTTCGGATAATCCTGAATCGCATCCAAATCCAGCCACTGATTCGCGGCACCAACGAGTTCGTGTAAATCGTGCATGGAAGTATCGTGCCACAAAGTCTTCAGAATCGAAACACTGAATCGCCCACTGCTCGGGGAATAATGGCAGCCTGCGGGGCGTATATCCGCCCGTTGGTAACTTTCTCCCGTGAATTTAAAATGGACATCGGTTTCATTATGTCTCCTTATCGAATTCATCTCATCTGCATTGCGACCGCAGGGGCCTCTCTCCTGTGCTCTCAGAGCGCAAGGGCCGAATCTGCCCCGCAGGGAGGGGCACCCTCGGCAGAATCCGCAATCTCCCAGCCTGTATCCTACCGCAACGATATCGTACCTGTGATCGTCCACGCCGGATGCAATATGGGTGCCTGCCACGGTGCCGCCACGGGAAAGGGTGAATTATCGCTTTCGTTTCGTGGCGAAAATCCGGTGCGTGACCGTGATGCATTTCTGAAGCAGTTCATCGATATCAAAAATCCGAATAAAAGCCTGATGCTTCGCAAAGCAATTTTGGACGTGAAACACGGAGGGGGAAAGCGTTTCGGGAAGGATTCCGAATCCTACGCCCTGCTCCGCCAATGGATCGCCGAGGGGGCGAAGCTTGATCTTCCTGGAGAGCCCACTCTCGTCAGCATCGAGGCCACACCGTCGGAGAAAGTTTTGCTCGAACCCGAGAACAAGCTCAAACTTTCAGTGACGGCCCATTACTCCGATGGAAGCAGTCGCGATGTCAATCGCTGGGCCATCTACGAACCGACTAATCTAAATGTGGAAGCCGATGAAATAGGAAACGTGGAGAGTCACCAGCCGGGAGAAACAGTCGTCAACATTCGCTATCTCGGAATGCAGGCTCCGGTCCGCCTAGCCTTCGTCGCCGTTCGACCTAGGTATGTCTGGAGTGATCCTCCGACGAATAACTTCGTGGACGAAGCTCTGCGAACAAAGTGGAAACTCTTACGAATGAATCCCTCCGATCTGTGTAATGATACGGTCTTCCTTCGCCGTGCCTTTCTCGACCTGATCGGCCTGATTCCCACGGAAAAAGAAGCTCGAGATTTTCTGGCGAACACTTCATCAGACAAGCGTCGTCAACTGATCGAATCGCTATTGCAGCGTCCCGAATTCGCCGACTTTTGGGCACTAAAATGGGCTGATTTGCTACGAGTTGAGGAGAAATTACTCGACCGCAAGGGAGTCACAGTTTTTCACGATTGGATTCGGAAAAGTATTGCCGACAATAAGCCCATCGATCAGTTCGCCCGCGAAATCGTCTCGTCGCTCGGCAGCACTTACGAAGTCGCTGCCGCCAATTATTACCGCGCTTTGCGAACCCCAGATGATCGCGCTGAAGCAGTCGCTCAGATCTTCCTCGGGACTCGGATGAACTGTGCCAAGTGTCACAATCACCCCTTCGAAAAATGGACGATGGACGACTACTACCAGTTCTCCGCTGTCTTCGATGGAATCGACTATGATATCAAGGAAAACAATCGCTTCGACAAGAACGATAAGAATAATTTCGTGGGCGAACAGGTTGTGCATCTCGCGGAGAAACGCATTCTAAAAGACCCCCGTAACGGCAAGCTGCCTGCTCTTCGCTTCCTAGGAATGAACGAGCCGATTCGCTTCGATCCAGATCGACTCGAGAAGCTCGCCCAATGGATGTCGTCACCTGATCACCCCCTCTTCGCTCGGGTCCAGGTGAATCGCATCTGGTATCATTTGATGGGACGCGGGATCGTCGATCCCGTCGATGATTTCCGGGCCACCAATCCTCCGTCGAATCCGACTCTGCTCGATGCTCTGGCTGCGGACTTCGTGAAAAACAAATTCGACTTGCGCCACACCATTCGGATTATCTGCAATTCACGAGCGTATCAGCTTTCTTCCCAACCCGAGGACAGCAATGCGGAGGACGAAAGCAATTTTACGCACGCCCTACCTCGCCGTCTATCCGCCGAGCAATTGCTCGACTCCGTCTCCATTGCCTTCGGAGTTCTTCCACGCTTTGAAGGATACGAGCAAGCTATGCGAGCAGCGCAGCTTCCCGGCGTACAAGCCATTTACCGCCCGAAGAATCCCACGAACGGCGACAATTTCATCAAGCTATTTGGCAAACCGCCTCGTCTGGTCAATTCGGACACGGAGCGGAGCACGAATACCTCCTTGGCCCAGGTGTTCGAACTCACGAGCGGATCGAC
Organism: Verrucomicrobiota bacterium; assembly: GCA_963205275.1. GTDB lineage: Bacteria > Verrucomicrobiota > Verrucomicrobiia > Verrucomicrobiales > DEV007 > Arctic95D-9. Next base: position 9,887 of record CAUJIH010000084.1, read on the forward strand.
GCTCAACGACTTACTTACGGCCCAAGACAACATTCTAGGAAATCTACTGAGCACAAAAAAAACGCCGGAGAAAGTGATCGACTCGCTCTACTGGACCCTGCTGAGCCGACCGCCCGCTCCGAAGGAACAGGCAGAAACCAGTTCCTACCTGTCGTCAGCGGAGAATCAGCGCACCGCCTTGGAGGATATCGCCTGGGCACTTCTAAACTCGAAAGAATTCCTCCTGCGTCAATGAAATATCCTGCCTGCTCCGATTTCACCTCCGCCTCTGTGCGTCTTTCCCGTCGCCAATTGATCAAGGCGGGCGGGATGGCGGCGCTGGGCCTCAATATGCCACACTGGCTCGCCGCCAGCGAGAGCGCCTACCCTAGCGGACGTCCGCAGGCACGAGCGAAATCTGTCATTTTTCTTTTCCAGTGGGGCGGCCCGTCTCACGTCGATATGTTCGATCTGAAGCTCGATGCACCTTCCGATTACCGAACGCCCCACAAGGGAATTCGCACCAGCAATCCGGATCTGATCACAAATGAGCATCTGCCTCGTGTCGCGAAAATCATGGATCGCTTCACAGTGATTCGCTCTGTGACTCACGGGATGAAAAACCATAATTCCGCAGGTTACTATGCTCTATCCGGGCACGTTCCACCCTCGGACGATCAGCGACTGCGGGATTCCATCGATCTTCACCCCGCCTACGGCTCCGTGGTGGATCGTTTCGCTCCCAATCCTCCCGGATCACTTCCCACCTTCGTCAGTTATCCCCACGTCGTCAGTGACGGCTCGCGCACTCCTGGGCAGGCGGCAAGTTTTCTTGGGAAAAAACACGATCCACTTTTCGTTCCTCGCGACCCAAACGATCCGAACTTCAAGCTACCCGAACTGAGCCTGCCGAGCAATCTCAGCATAGACCGCCTCCATGCACGACGCGGTTTGCAGGAACTGATCGACCGACAGTCGCGCCTGCTCGACGATTCAGCTGAGGCTCAGGGCCTAGATGATTACTACAAAAACGCGATCGCCATGCTTAACAGCGAGAGCATGAGAATCGCTTTCGACCTCTCGACTGAGCCAGCAAAGATCCGTGATGCATACGGACGGACCTCCTACGGACAGGGATGTCTGCTGGCCCGGCGACTGGTGGAATACGGTGTAAAGTTCGTCACCTGCTATTTTTCCGCCGGAATCGGAGGCCAGAGCATCACTACCGGAGGATGGGACACGCACGGTTTCAATAACACGCGTATGTATCCCATCATCGAGCAGTACCACTTCCCCATTACTGAGACCACACTGCCAACGCTGATTTACGACCTAGAAAATCGTGGTCTACTGGAGGAAACCTTGGTCGTGTGGATGGGTGAATTCGGACGTACTCCGAAGATCAATGCCAACGCCAGCCGCGATCACTGGCCCAAGTGCTACAGTGTACTCCTAGCCGGTGGCGGAGTTAAGGCGGGGTATATCTATGGAGCCAGCGACAAGACAGGCAGCGAAGTGATCGAGAAGCCCGTGCGCTTGGAAGATCTCGCGGCCACGATCTATTACCTACTGGGGATTGATCCGACTCTGGAGTACCACGACACGCAGAATCGACCACTCATGATCTCGAGTGGCGAGCCGATTTTCGATGTGATCGCATGAGCGGACGCGACGGTGTGCCATCTGCCGCAGTGTCGTACCTTGCTTCGATCGCTGTGCTGCGCGATAATCTCAGCGATCAGTCCCGTAGTCTCTTTCGCCATGCTTCTCCATCGATCTTCTTTTTTAAGTTTTCTATTCTCCTTGCTTCTTGGAATCTTTGCTCTGTCCGCTGATTTTTCTTTGGTCACGACAGTTACCGGAGCCGAATCCGCTCCTGTCCGCGATAAACATGTCGAGGCCCGTCTGTTGACAGATGTGGATGCGATTGAGCCGGGCGTCCCCTTCACCTTGGCTCTGCGCTTCGATCTCGATCCCACTTGGCATACCTACTGGACTAATCCCGGTGAGGCAGGACTCATCCCCTCACTGAAACTCGATCTGCCGGAAGGCTTCGAAGTCGGGCCACTGCAGTTTCCTGTCCCGAAAAAATTTATTATCGATTACGGAGCAGGCATCCGGGAGGCAGGATTCGGGTATGAAACGACGGTGATTCATCCCCTCACGATTACTCCGCCCGCCAGTCTGACTCCCGGGCAGAAGCTCCTGATCCAAGGAAAGGCGTCATGGCTGATGTGCGACCCGAATACCTGCGTTCCAGGAAAGGCAAATCTGTCACTGGAACTCGGAGTCGCAGACAAAGCGACTCCCTCTGCGGAAACGGCGACCATCCAAGCAGCTCGCGATGCAATTCCTATCCCCAGTCCCGACCCGATCTCGCTGGCCATCGATGGACAGAATGTTAAAATCTCTGCGAAAATCGCAGGAAAAGAGCTGCCCGCCGATGCGAAATTCGCCTTCTATCCGCTGGTCAATCACGTATTCGATCCGTTCATTTATCCGGAAGTCAGTGTTTCGGGAGATGCTGTGACGATCACCGGGAAAAAGCACGCTTCACTAGAGAAGGCTGAGGATCTACCGAAGATGTATTCGGGCGTACTGTCCGTCACGACACCAGATCGAGTCATCGGATTCGAGATCTCGACTACAGGAAAAACAGAATCATCCGCAGGCACAGCGCCGAAGTCCGCGTCCAACCCTGATTCAGCCAACGTCAGCGACCTCCCCTTTGGTGGCGGATTGCTGGGAGCGCTCTTGGCTGCCTTTCTCGGCGGGATAATTCTCAACATCATGCCTTGCGTCTTTCCTGTGATTTCTCTGAAAGTGATGTCCTTCGTTGGGCAAGCAGGGGAAAGCCGAAAGAGAGTGCTCGCCCATTCGCTGGTTTTTGCACTGGGCATCCTCGTTTTCTTCTGGGTACTGACGGGAGTCATGCTGATCTTGAAGAACGCAGGTGGAGCCGATCTCGGCTGGGGCGTCCAACTCCGACAGCCCGGATTCGTCCTGACTCTGATTTTCATCATGGTAGGGGTGGCGCTGAGTCTTTTCGGAGTGATTGAGATTGGATCTTCGATGACTACAGTCGGGGGAAATCTGACTTATCAATCTGGCTACGCGGGCAGCTTCTGGAGTGGTGCACTGGCCGTGTTGCTAGCTACGCCCTGCACGGCTCCTTTCATGGCCCCGGCCATCGGTTTCGCCTTAGTGCAGCCTGCTCCGATGATGTTCCTCATTTTCACCGCGATGGGACTCGGGCTGGCCGCTCCCTATTTCATTTTCGCACTTTTTCCGAAACTACTCAAAGCGATCCCAGCACCGGGACCATGGATGGAATCATTCAAGCAATTCATGGGGTTCCCAATGCTGGCAGTGGCCGTATGGCTGATCGGAGTCCTGTCGAAGCAGCTCAGCGTAGCGGGATTGCAATGGGCGCTGGCTTCTGTGCTGATCGGAGCTTTCGGGGTCTGGGTGCTCGGGAGATTTGGTGCTCCAGGACGATCTGAACGATCAAAAAAGATTGCGACTGGAGTCACCGCACTCATCGCCGGAACGGCTCTCTGGCTTGCATGGGATTCGACGACAAAGGCTGCGCCACCTAGCTCGGTTAAAGTGAGTGATACCATCGCGCAACTGCGAGCCGAAGGGAAAAATGTCTTTGTCGATTTCACGGCAGAGTGGTGCATCACCTGCAAGGTCAACGAGCGGGTAGCGATCAAGACCGAGGCCGTGCAAGCAGCTTTCCGTGAACACAACATTGAGTTCGTGATCGCGGACTGGACGAATCAGGATGATGACATCGCTGCAATTCTAAAGGAACACGGGCGTGCGGGAGTGCCGATGTATCTGCTCTATCCGGCGGATACGAAGCGAGAAGCGATCCAGCTCAAAGATGGCTTCATTCTACCTTCCGACGTGATGGAGGCGATCGAGAAGCTGTAGCCTCTGATGGGGTCGGAACTGGGGATTTTCAGCGACTCGTCAGGCTGACGCGATATTTCACACCGCTGCGGTGAGTGCCTTCGGAATTGGAAAGCTTTAGACGCAGAAGAACGGTACCGCTGGAGGCATCGACCACGGGGCTGATAAAGGCGACATTGGCGGTTCCTGTCACGGAACCGACAAGTGATTTCACTGCAAGTTCATCACCGATTTTCAGACCATCTAGGCGTTGGTGATCGACGTAGAGCAACAAGTCGAGCTTCTCTAAATTGACCAGAGTCAGTAGCGGCCCCTCCTGCGGGAGCAAAGTAGCCCCTACCTCGCGATGAATCCTGGCGATCACTCCGTCAAAAGGAGCACGCAGGGTGCGCTGCTCGATTTCGGCCTCGATTTGTCGCGCCTCCAGAGCAGCCTCGGACTTAGCTTCACGGGCGAGTTGCACATCTGCAGCAGCCACCTCGCGTTCCGCTCGGGCGCGAGAGAGTTCATCCGTATTCGCCCTGTCGCTAACGGCCAGTCTCTCGAGCTGTGTGAGTCTCTGCTCGCGCATGGTCAGTGTAGCACTGGCGGACTGCTCGGCAGCAGTACTGGAAGCTCGCTCCATCGCAATCTCTCGACGAGCTTCAAAGGAGCGACAATCGAGCTGCGCAAGAATTTGCTCCTTTTTGACGGCGTCACCTTCTTTTACGTTCAGGAGACGGAGCATTCCGGCCTCAGGGAAGGAAAGATCAATACGCTGACTGGGTTCGGTGACCCCGATCACTTCATCTGATGAAGCATTCTGTGAAGCGGCGGGATTCGCTCTCTCCACAGAATTTTCTCCACATAAAAAGAAGGGCACAAGTGCGAGGAGCGCAATTGTCAGAGTCGAATTTTTGGGCTGATGCATGGCTGAAAGGAAAGTCATGGTTAGATGCGACGTTTTGTTTCAGAGAGCCACTCGTCATGTCGTAGCATTCCCCGCCGTCCTTCGTAACGAACTTTTTCTGCCTTCGACTGGGCTCGGTGAAAGACCCCTTCCCAGCGATTGCCGGGCACTTCTCCCTGTGGATCGGCACTACTTCGGACGAGGAGTTCGGCGTCCTCCGGAGAGTAACGGCGGAGAATAAAATCATCAGCGGAAAGGAAGACCTGACAAGAACCTGGCTGCCCCTGTCGGGCACCTCGTCCGGTCAACTGCAAGTCGATGCGGCGAGATTCCTCTAACTCCAGAGCGATGACATGGAGGCCTCCGTGCTGGAGCACGCTATCGTCAAGGGAGATATGTGTCCCTCGCCCGGCCATATTCGTCGCGATGGTGACTGTGGCGGGCTTCCCTGCATCGGTGATAATCGCAGCCTCCTCTGCATCTTGTCGCGCATTGAGAACACGATGGGAAATATGGGCACCATCTAGGGCTGCGGAAAGTTTTTCGCTATTGCCGATGGTGCGGGTGCCGACTAGGATCGCACGCCCCTGTTGTCGGAGTCTGGCGATGTCCGCTACGACAGCGTTGATCTTGGCTTCCTCACTGATAAAGACTCGCGCCGGCAGAGTCTTCGCCTGGCTGGGGCGATGGCGGGGAATGGGTACAACAGGCAGGCGGAAGGCCTCCCAAAGTTCTCCGGCAGAATCCATGGCAGTACCCGTCATGCCGCAGAGATTCTCGTAGAGCTTGTAAAAGCGCTGGCGGGAAATGCTGGCGGCGGATTCTGATTCGGCCTGAATTTCGACACCTTCCTTCGCCTCGACAGCCTGGTGGAGTCCATCCTTCCAAGAACTCTCAGCTCGGGCGCGACCAGTAAACTCGTCGATGATCACCACTTTATCCTCGTTGAGCACGTAATGAACGTCTCGATGAAAACGATAGCGGGCGGAGAGGGCGTTCTCCACGTAGCGCTTCCACGGGCGACGCAGGTCTTGCCACGGTACGGGAAAGCGATCCGAACAGACCAGCGTCTCTCCCACGGGAGTCAGACGCGGCGGCTTCTCCGCAGTACCGGGTAGAAAATCGATCCCCTCTCGTAATTGTCTGACGAGCTCATTAGCTACTAGGAAAGGCGCAGGCTGGCGATGAGCTCCGTCATCACGAGTCGCAATCACCAGTGGAGTGGAGGCTTCGTCTATAAGAATGCTGTCGGCTTCATCGAGTACTGCGTAGACCAGACCGCGCTGGGCGAGCACTGTTTCGCCGGATAATTCAGTCTGGAGCACGGCGTTGAAAAATCGTTCTCCTAGAGCGAGTGGAGGTGTGCGGAAGCGCTCGAGCTGATCGCGTAGATAATCGAATCCGAACTCGGTGCCTGTGCCAAAGGTGACATCGGCAGCGTAGGCCTTTCGCTTCTCGGGAATCGGCGCTTTTTCAGGGAGCAGGGCGGAACTAACTCCGAGAAAGCGGAGCAAGCTGACCGACGCCTCTTGGTCGCGCTCGGCGAGGTAGGAGTTCGCTGTAGCGACGTGGACGCCCCGCCCGTGGAGCGATAGGGTGAAGGCGACGAGGGATTGCACGAGAGTCTTCCCCTCGCCTGTCGCCATTTCTGCGATGGCTCCTCGACACATGGCGAGTCCAGCTAAAATCTGAACATCATGATGGTAGAGTCCATAGACGCGCTTAGAACTCTCACGAATCAGCGCGAAGGCGCTAGCGACGACTTCCACTAGTGCTCGTCCGGCACCGACTTCACTGCGAAGCTGACGCCCGAAAGCAGCCAACTTTTCCGAAGAGGCTGCGGCAAATTGGGGAGCAAGTCGATTGACCTCAGCCAGCATCGCGTGATCGTCCCATGTATTCTTTCCTGATCGTACCCATCGAGCGACCGCAGCATGACCGAGGCCATGGAGGTAGCCTTCGATGGCATACTGCCGTCGGAGGCGCTGCCAATGCTGGCCGATACCTGATTTCTTCAGTCTAACAGAAGGCGAAACAGCTGACATAATCAGATTTTGAGAATCAGTTGCCCAAATTCGAGAGGGTATAATCTGGGGTTCAACAGGGTTCACTTCATGTGATAGACCCTCTTTGCTTGGGCGATCGCCTCTTCCCGGACCATCCGAATGATGGGCAGCCTGCGATCATCTTCTTCGCGCTTCGGTTCGATATTTTCCTGCCGCAGCAGAGTGCCTTTCGCCCGTTCGAGATTGGTCAGAGCGACGTTATAATTGGCGATGGCGATCAGGAAGTCTTCGCGAGCGGTCGCTCGACGCTGCTGAGCGTCGAGGAGTTTTTCCAGATAGAGACTGGTGCCGGACTCCTGTGTCTCGACTTCACGTCGATCATAGAGGACCGAGAGTTCCTGCTCTGCCGCGAGGGCGGCCTCGCGCTTCGCTCGGGCATCCGGCCACGCAGTCATCACCTCGCGATGAGCGATCTGGACGTCGAGCAGAACCTCGTCCATCGTCGCACGCAGTTGATCCCGTGCCTGCCGTGCTTCGAGCTGAGCGCGGAGAAGTTTTGCCTTTTCCGCCTTGCGATCGAGCGAGATACTGCCGACGAAGCCTACACTCCAGACAGGGCTTCCGCCATTGTATTGTTCATTAAAAGCCCCCGTCCAATCGCCGCTTCCGCGCATGGCTGAACTCCCAAATTCACCGACGAAGTCTATCTGAGGGCGTTTTTCATTTTCGGCGATGCCTTCGCGCAGGTCCGCAGCCAGAATTGCGCTCTCGGCCATCTGAATTTCCGGACGCAAATCGACGGCCTCAGCGACGCTTTTTTCAAAGTTGGGTGCTTCCATCGTGATCACGGGTCCATCGGCAGGAATAATTTCACCCGATCCCTCCTTCAGCAATTCCGGATCGCTCACCAAAGTGCGTAGACGTGCTTCAGCATTTTTCACTTCCAGATCTGCGCGGATCAGCTCTGCCTTGCGTGAAGCGAGCGCCGCCTGTGCTCGCGAACGCTGGCTGAGAATACTGTCCAATTCTCCACGCGACTCGATCTCCTTCACGACTTTTTCGGTTTCTTCCACCAGCCGCTGTTTCTCCAGCAGCGAACCTCGGGCGAGGTAGAGTCGCCAATAGAGCTCATTCACGTCTAGAAGATGCTTTTCCAGTCCTTCGATAAATTCGCTGTATCCGCTCTGAGTATCGAGTCTGGCAATCTGAATCTGAGACTGATTATAGGTTTTCCCGGCCCCTTTTAGGAGAGGTTGCATCACCGAAAGTACCATCTTTGCTCGTCCCTGCTCTCCGGGGACGAAGTAATTTGCATTCTCGGCTTCTTGGGAGAATTCTTGGCGCAGCGCTACCTGCGCTCCCGTGCGAGTCTTCTTCTTCAGCCCCCCCTCAAAGGTCCAACCTCGTCGTCGTAAGGGATCTCGGGGAATGCTTCGCTCTAGGAGAGAGCCACTAGGTTCCGTGCTTCTTTCGTAGCGAGATTCGGCGTATGCTTGGGGCGAAAATTCTCCTTCAGCCTCTGCGATCGCGGTCTCCTTGATCAGGGGAATACCAGCCAGAACCTTAATCTGATTCGAATGAAGAAGGGTTCGCTGGTAGAGATCCTCCAATCCGAGATGTAAGGGCTTTCCAGAGCGTTGAGAGAAAGGCTCGCGAATTCTCTCGTTCCACCAGACCTCACGGTTCAGACCTCCACGTCCGAACTGTGCGGCCAGAGCGATCGCCTGACCTCGTAGACTACCGAAGGTGCTCTTCTTTCGATAGGTCTCTCGCTCCGCCGCCAACGATTCCTGAATTGATCGCTCGCGTTTCGAGGCGGGCTTGTAGGGACGCACGATGACTGGTGTCGGCTCGCGCACATTTCCCTGATTAGACGGCTTTGCGATCAGCTTGGGGCCATCCGCCCGAGCAGGCGACGACATGGCAAACAAGAAGTACCCCATCAGAGCGATCCCGCCAAAGGCGTGATTCAAATGAAGATCGGAGCGGAATTGGACTCCTGAGAAAAGCATTAATACAATCTATCATGAAAAATATAATATTTCATTTAAATTTATAATTCGTTTCTCGTGATAATCTTCTATCGATAATACTTCCCAACTCGCTTTGGTCCGTAGCAGGTGCAGACACACTTTTTAGACTGATTCTTGGCAGGAATAACCCGGATATTTACCGATGCGTACTGCGTGTATTGACCATCACTGACGGAGTATTGGAATAGCACCGTGCGATTCGTACGCAGAGATTTTGGAGCGTCATACACCAAGCTCGCGAACTGACTTTTACTGAGATATTGCCCCACCTTTACCGCTTTCCCGTTCGGGAGACGGAGCGTTCCGATCTGAGGAACCTTGGTAACGCGAATTTTTAGAGGATCTCCATTTGGATCAGTGGGCGCTTTGATGCCCAAGCGACCTCCTTGACTCCCAACCGAGACCGACAATTTTCCGGAACGAGCCACTGGAGGATCATTCACTCCACACACTGTAATTGTAACCGTCGCGGTAGAAGTCGCGCCATCGGCATCCTGAACTGTGTAGAAGAAAGTCGTCTCACGAGATTGTCCACGCAGGAGATTGTCAAAGTCACCGTTGAGATTGAAGGTAATCGTCCCGTCAGCAGCGATTGAGAACAAGCCACCAGCGCTGCCCGCCACATCTATCGCAGGAATCGCAGTCAGGGGGTCTCCATCTGGATCGCTATCATTATCCAGAGCATTTCCTACGACGATCACTCCATCATTCTCATTTACCGTATAATCGTCATCAATCGCATCGGGGACAGGATTATCGACTGTCCAAGTGAAGCTCTGCGTCACACGAGCCCCATTTTGATCAGTAGCGATCACTTCCACTAAATAAGGTCCATTCACAGAGGCGCTCAAATTGATCGTTCCGCTAATGATACCAGAATTTGGATCGATGCTGAGTCCCTCAGGCAGCCCTGTGGCTGTATAGGTCAGAATATCGCCAGAATCGGGATCACAGAACACGGTAGAAACATCAATTGAAGTGATCGTTTCTCCGTCGATCGAATTTTGCGTATTCAATACATCGATCACTACTGGGGCGTCATTTTCACCTGTCACGGTTACGATGAGGGTCGCCGTTGAGGTCGCTCCGTCGGCGTCCTCTATCGTGTATTCATAGGTGGTCGTGCGCGTTTGTCCTAGGGCTAGGTCTTCAAACTCTCCGTTGGGATCGAAGCTCACGCTTCCGTCGGCGGCAATTGAGAACAAGCCACCGTTGCTGCCTGCCACGTTCGTTGCAGGAATCGC
>CAUJIH010000085.1 GCA_963205275.1 Verrucomicrobiota bacterium
GAGCGCGTTCAAGATTGACGGGCGAACCAACCCGCAGATCGCCTAGATTCGTCAACCGCAGCGTCTCGTGCAGCAGATCGAATCGCATCCAGCCATTCCCCTTCTCCACCACTGTCAGACAGACTCCGTTGTTAGCAACGCTTTCGCCGAGAGTCACTTCGTCGGCGAATTCTGCCGCGACTCGGAGTCTGGCTCCAGTTTCCACCAGTTCCAGTTCCACGAGTTCGCCACAAGCTTCCACGATTCCGGTAAACATAGAAGAGACCCTAGCGCGAAAACCCGATTCTCACCACGGTATTTTTCTTCTCGCAATTCGGCGGACTTCATCCCATCATTCTACAAGTGGGCGTTACAATCGCCTCCCTGTGATTCCCCCCGATAGCGTTCACAATAACGTTCACAATAGCGTTCATATCATGTCTGATTTCATATTTTCAGAAAATTTTCCTCTGGGTCAAAATCCGACCCGGCAGTTCTATGAACGTTTCATGAAGGATTACGTGCACAAGCTGAACAACCTAGCTGGTGTCGTACAAGGATTTTCAGACATCCTCCTCCAAGATCTGGCCACAGCCTCAGACGATATCATCTCTCAGGTCAAATTGGTGAATGACACGGCCCGCAGTATGGCCAAACTGAATTCCATTGCTCTGGACGCTACGGTTGGCAAGCGGATCGAGCCTGCGAATGTTTCGCTCGATCAGTCGCTTCCCTACTGGAGGAGTAAATCCGAGGAAATCTGTGCGACTCACGGGATTCCTGTAACTCTGGAGGTTCGATCCGCACTTCCGAATGCGGCTGTCGATACGGGACGGCTTGCCGAAATCTATTTTCCTCTCCTAGTAAATGCAGCCGAGTCAGCGGCTGACTTTTCTCAGAGCGCCGTCGCAGTGGATCTCTTTCCGCCTGGTGCCACTAGCTCCAGCGGCTGCATAGATATCTACATCCAGAACCGAAGCGTTCAGTTCACGGAAGAACAGCTTCGCTCCTGCTTTATCCCCTTCGTATCCTCCAAATCTTCAGAGCATTTCGGCTTGGGGCTATCGTCCGCCGCTCTCGCAGCGAACGATCTGGGAATGCGGATCGGTCTCCGCTGGAAGGATGAGATGATGATGACCTGGCTCAGTGTTCCCGTGGCGAGTGCCTGATGAATTCACTCTTTCGACACAACTCCGAGAACTCTCGAAAGCACTGAAAAATCGCTCGCAGAGTCACTATATCTGACTTTATTGCTGCATTCTTTGTTTTTGCGAAGCCATCGACCAGCACAGTTCGGAAGAATGTGAGAAAAGAATGGATCAGTGGCATCTCGGAAGCAATGAGCTAAATTCTTTCCACCACCAGCCCCTGCGCATCTCCATGAAAAAAATCGAAGCGATCATAAAACCTTTTAAACTCGAAGAGGTGAAAGAAGCCCTCACCGAGTTGGGGATCCACGGAATGACGGTGAGCGAGGTTAAGGGATTCGGTCGTCAAAAAGGGCACACGGAGATTTATCGCGGGTCGGAATACACGGTGGACTTCCTGCCTAAGGTAAAGCTGGAGATCGTTGTGGAGGATGTTGATGCAGACAAGATTGTCAACACCATCGTGGAGGCAGCTTCGACGAACAAAATCGGTGACGGAAAGGTATTCGTTTCCCCCATCGAAGATGCAGTTCGGATCCGAACTGGGGAACGCGGTAGTACAGCGATTACCGTCCCGGTAGAGGTGGAAAAGCTGGGGTAAGGTCCAGAAGTATCGCTCATTTCATCTCGCCCCTCGCGTGGCGAAAATTCTAGGGGGCAGAGATACCCACTTCAAAAACGAGAAGTGGGTTTTTCGTTCTCTGCGGAAGCGGTAATCCAGTGTTCCGAAGTGGCTTACGGAATCGAGTAGCGCCTCAGATACGGCACCAGTGCATCTGGGACTTTCACGCTACCATCAGGCTGTTGGTAGGTTTCCAACAGGGCGACATACAATCTGGGCAGCGCAGTTCCCGATCCGTTTAGGGTATGGCAAAAGCGATTATTGCCCTCCGCATCTTTAAAGCGTAGTCGCATCCGACGCGCCTGATAATCGCCGAAATTAGAACAACTCGATACTTCGAGATAAGCTCCATGTCCCGGTGCCCACACTTCGATGTCATACGTCTTGGCCGAACTAAATCCGAGGTCTCCCGTACATAATTCGATGGTGCGATAGTGGAGTCCTAGGCGCTGCAGAACCGCTTCCGCCTCGGTCAGCAGGAGTTCCAGTTGCGCAAAGGATTCATCCGGATGGACGATATTCACCAGTTCCACCTTGTCGAACTGGTGCATGCGAATCAGTCCACGGCTCTCGCGACCAGCGGAACCGGCCTCGCGGCGGAAGCAGGGAGTGTAGGCCGTAACTTTCTTCGGTAGATCAGACTCCTTCAGAATCGTTTCTCGAAAGAGATTCGTCACCGGAACCTCTGCGGTCGGTGCGAGGAAAAAGGCGTTTTCCTCCAAGCCGTACATGTCCTCCTCGAACTTCGGAAGCTGACCTGTACCGATCATGCAATCACGCTGGATCACGTAGGGAGGGGAAACTTCCTGATAGCCGTGAAATTCTGTATGCAAATCGAGCATGAACTGAATCAGCGCTCTTTCCAGACGTGCTCCGGGACCGGTGAAGACAACGAAACCGCCGCCGCTGACCCGCGCACCTGCTTCGAAGTCGAACAGACCCAGATTCGATCCAATCTCGACATGATCCTTCGGCTGAAATGAGAACTCTGGCTTCTCACCCCATGAATGCACAAGCGGATTCGCCGTCTCATCTTCACCGATGGGACACGCTTCATGTGGCAAATTTGGAATCTGCAGGAGAAGGCGAGTTTGCGCTTCATCCGCAGCCGTCGCGTTTTCATTGATCGCCTTAATTCTCTCGCCGATTCCGCGCACTTCGGTCTCCAGATCGCCCGTATCCTTCCCCTCACGACGCAATGCCCCGATTTCCTTAGAGATGCGGTTCCGTTCGCTCTGGAGCCTCTGCATTTCCGTCTGTTCTGCGCGGCGGCGTTCGTCATACTCCAACACATCGTCGACGAGACGCCAAGCCTCGCCTCCTCGATTTCGGACACGGGCCTTGATTTCATCGGGATTCTCCCGGAGTAATCGAATGTCAAGCATAGTACGTGACTGTAGCGCCGCCTTGAAAGCCGTCAACGCGCCATCCGCCTAAAGACGGGAAACGAAGGAAGAAATTCGTCCTACCTCTGGAAAGCGATCAGTCCGAAAGAATCTCCGTTAGCACGCGGCCATCGACATCTTTCATCTCCACCCCCAGCAGGGCGGCGATGGTGGGAGCGATGTCAGTATTGCTGATCTTATCTAGGACCACTCCCGGTTTGATCCCCGCTCCGAAGGCGACGAAGCTCGCTCCCATCAGCGGATGAAATCCCGAATATCCGTGAGTTCCACGAGGCTGATCGCTGGCAGTCATGATCTCCTCTCCGTCATCCTTTCCAGAAAAAGCGTATCCATCAGCAGCGGAGAGCATCAGATCCGGCTCGTGCGGATTCTCAGAGGGCAATTTATGACCAAATCGACCGAAGTCTTTCGGTTCGATCACGTCTTCGACTCCCTCCACCTGACGGAAGCGGGCGGCCAGTTGCGTAATGATTGCCTCACGATTCGCCTCATCCAGAACGTAGATGAAGCAACCGCCTCCCTGAGCCAAGGCATAGGCTTTCTGTTTCAACTTCAGTCCGTGTCCTTCGCGCATATTTTCCTGACGGAGAACGATATTTGGCAGGATCGTCTTCGTGTAAGTGATGAACCCATGGTCCGAGGCGACGACGAAGGTCGTCTGGTCTTTCAGTCCCGCTGCATCGACAGCCTCGACGATATCGCGAAGACAGCGGTCTGAGTCGTTGATCGCCCAGTAGGCTTCCTCCGTCTGGCGTCCCGTAGCGTGCTCCAGAGCGTCCGGGCTCATCAGATGGAGTGCGATCAGATTCGGCTGATGGGCGGCGATGAGGTGTTTCGCAATATTCGTATACATCCAGTCGCGCATCGGCTTGGCTGCATTCCCGGCCTTGCACCACTCGTTTTGCTTCCAGTAGGGAATCGATTTTTCCTTCAGTTCTGCGAGAAGGCTGGGCGTGCTAGCTCCCTCAAAGATGGCCTGATCGAATACGTCGGGGACCGCCCAATTCCAAGTCGGAGCATTCCGACTGGCGGGCCAGCAGACTCCGGCGGTCGTCAATCCAGCCTCAAAGACTACGTCATACACCGTGGGCACTTTCACGATCTCTACCTTGTCAAAAATGGGATCTGGAATCAGTGGGAAAACTTTATTTTGAGCGCGATCATAGTAGTCATTGCCGATCACACCGTGTCTGCCTGCCTCGACTCCAGTGACCAAAGTCGTGTGATTCGTCCAAGTCATCGTCGGAAAGGTGGTTCCCACCCATTTCGCACGAGCACCTTTTTCAGCCATCTCTCGGATCGTCGGCATGATCGCCTTGGGATCGTCATGATAATAATGAGCCAGTCCGTCGATGCTGATCAAGATGACGTGGCGATCCTTCTTCGGTCCTGCATAGGATGGCCAGATCGAAAAAAGGAGAAGTGTGGAGGTGATGGTAAAAAGAATGCGACGGATCATGCGGTGAGTCTGACACACTCCGCAGTCTCTTGGCAATTCCGCAAGTATGCCATCTACAAAATAATGTACCGCGCATTCAATAGTCTAGCGCAATCGGGTAGACTGGAAAAAGGCCAGAGGCTGTATGAAGTTTCTGGCTCAACAACCAAATCGAATCCGAGATGCCTACATACAACCGTCTGACCCCAGAACAACGCTACACCATCGA
>CAUJIH010000086.1 GCA_963205275.1 Verrucomicrobiota bacterium
ACGCCCCAAGAACTCAACTGTCTCTCCCGCCATCGCTTCTAGACGAGAGCGATCTGGACCGTCTCCGATGATCACCAGTCTCTTTCCGAGTCGGGTAAAGGCCTCGACTGCCAAGTCGATCCTTTTGTAACTAACGAGTCGAGACACGATCAGGTAGAAGTCTTGGCTGTGATCACTGACCTGAAAGCGCTCTACGTCCACCGGAGGATAGACCACCACACTATTGCGACCGTAGCATTCTCGGATTCGATTACTCACGTTTTGAGAATTTGCGATGAAGAGGTCAATCTTTCCACTCTGACGTAAGTCGCTGTAGCGAAAAAGCGGCATCATCAGGCGCACGGCCGTCCTCAGAACGGGGTTTTGAATTTCGTTTTCCAGATACTCATCAGGATTCCAGAAATATCGCGGCGGAGTGTGACAGTAGCACACGTATCTCGCACCATACGGCTTTCGGATCCACTTGGAAAAACTGCTACTGCTGATCCAGGCGAGCTTGACAGGTGGCAGGGAGAGAGTCTTGAAAGCAAGAGGATATAGGAAGAAGAGCTTCTTGTGAATCTTCAGCATCCTTGGGATGTGCTGCATCCAGGAATTTTTGACGCGAGAGGATCGAAATACAGGAAATAGGTTCTCACCTTTCGTCGCACTCGTGAGAATCGGAGCGTCAGGGAAAGCATTCGCCATCACCTCGACAACTTTTTCCGCCCCTCCCATCTGAATGAGAAAGTCGTGAACGATGACAAATTCCTCACTGTCCATCGATGTTTGTGAATCAGGTAAATCAGACATACTTAAGAAGCGTTGATTTTAATATAATTTGATGATTACGAGGTTTTAAAGATCACCTAGCCGAGCGCGGTGGGAAAACGACCTGTCGAGCGGTATCACACAAAATGCAGCAATCGAGCAATGGAGACCAATGTCGCAGATAGAAATGATCCAGCCTTACTCGCTGCCTCACCTTGAGTGGTGTATCGGTCTCTCCGCGACAGCCCTTGACCTGCGCCAGTCCCGTAATTCCAGGCTTCGCAAAATGGCGGATCGGATAGTCTGCAATCAACTGCGCGAACTCAGCATCGTGCTCGATAAAGTGCGGACGCGGGCCGATTACGCTCATCTGACCTCGTAGTACGTTCCAGAACTGCGGCATTTCATCCAGACTGCTCCTACGTAAAAAGTGCCCGCTTCGGTAGATGCGCGAGTCACCCACCACAGCCTGCTTTCCGGGCATCGAGTTCACGTGCATGGTGCGGAATTTGAGAATCTCGAAGATTTCACCATCTCGTCCCGTACGCTTCTGCCGATAAAACAGTGGACCGGGAGATTCGATCATCTGGATGATCTTCACAACGAAACAAAGCGGCAGCAGGATCGTGAGGAGAACGACTCCTGAAATCACGAGATCCGCGACGCGCTTCACGAAGCGACTCGTTGGATCTTCCAGCGGCTCTCGCCAGTTCGTCAGCAGCAGTCGGGAGCCTGCTCGACGCGAATCGAGATTTCCATCGAAGTGATCCTCTTTATCATCGACCCAGATCAGTCGCATCCCCAGAGAATCACAGAGAGCCTGAAGCGTGCGGATCAGATCTGGCTGCCCCTGCAATCCGAGTGCCAGAAGCAATCGTGCGTGACAGGATCGACAGATCTCGCCCAAATCCGGAAAGCTACCCAAGATCGGATAGGTGGTGGCCCCTGCCATCGGAGTCCCCTCCCCATATGAGACATAGCCTAGCACCTGTGCTCCCGGCAGAACATCAACCATTTCTGATGCCGAATCCCGCTCAATTTCACGCATCGAGGCCAGGACCACCGTGTTGGCATCGCCCTCTCGAGATTGCTGACCTACGGAACGCCTAGGTCTCACATACAGAGCACGGTGCAGTAGCCGATAGCCGACGTGATTCATCCAGGTAGCCCACAGTGAATAGGCCGAGAAGAAGAGAGCGAGAAAGGCACGCGACAGAGTCCCGTCCTTGCTCATCACGATTACTCCGAAGATGGCAACCAGCGCGAAAAGAATCTCACGCTGTGTCACACTCCAGACCTGATCCCGCGAGAGTCCTCCAAGAAAACGTAATCTCTTCTCCCGCACCAGGATCTCGATCAGAGCGGCCGCAGGAACGAGAAGCCCGACCCAGGCGTAATTACCCGGCTTCAGATCCACTCCATACACCGTGTAATGCAGCGCCCAGACGATTCCCCAGAATAGCGACAGCGTCCCAGCGAGCTTCAGGAGAAAGTGGAAGCGAATCAACCCATAATAACGACTTGAGATCATAGAAAATACAAATTTGCAAAATTGAATCCGATAAATGCGATTTTTATTGAATTTTTAATTGAAATTTTTAGATCTGCAAGCTAATTATGAAAAATTTCTATTTTCTGCTAATTATTTTATCTTCCCTATGAGTGCCCACGCCCTGACTCCGAGTTCTGCCCAGTCCCCGATTGTAGTAGAGCAATCCATCGCGAATTCAGCGTCCCTAGAAGTCGAGTCCTTGATCGATTTCGACGATCTTCTGGGAATCCTTCGCCGCCGAATTCCGTGGTTTCTCCTTCTTCCCACGCTCGGAATCGCAGTTGCCCTCGCCTGGGCCTATCTGATCGCAGAACCGCTATTTCAAAGTCGGGCGATGCTCTTCGTCGATCCGATGTTCGAGCGCTCTCTCCAGATTCAGCCGACTGCTCCGGGAATGTCGGACCTCGATTCCCTAAACTCCATGGAGAAGGCCATTGTTTCTGATACGATGATTCTTCGAGTCATCAAGAAGCTGGATCTCCGTGATCAGCCAGGATTCCTACCTCGTGATTTACAGAAACAAAAAGCCGCCGGACGTGAAATCCCCGACTCACTACTACTCAAGGAACTTCGCGAAAATCGATTCTCCGCTACCCTGATTCGCCCGACACGATTGATCGAGCTCTCTATCCTCGATCCCGATCCGATTCGAGCACAGAAGATCGCTTCCAGCTTCGTCGATGAGTTTGAATCCTTCCTAGGTGATCAGAAGAGGAAAGAAGCCGGACACTCGGAAGAGGAGCTCCGCTCACGAGCTGATGCTGCTTATCAGCGAGCTCTTTCTGCGGAAAAGGAGCTGGAAAACTTCCGACGTGCCCATCCCGATCTCACCGTCGAACAGGATCACCAACTCTTCGCAGACCGACTAACCAAAGTTGGTGAAGAGCTGAACGACGTCTCAGGAAAGGTTCTTCAATTGCGAAGCCGAGTGGAAACGATTCGCGACATCGATCCAGAGACAGAGCCTCTGAAGATCATCCGTCTGGGAGGATTTTCTGAAGTCGAACATGTCTCGGCTTTGCTCAATCAGCGACTGGATGCTCTCTCCGCACTGGCTGTCACCACAGAGCAATACACGAAAAATCACCCCCGTTACCGGGAAGCAAAGAGCCGCGTTGACGAAATCGAGCGCCAGTTGCAGGCTCTAGCCATCGATCTGAAGCAATCACTCCTGGCCGACTATGCGGCAAGCGAACGCAATGAGTCGATGCTCTCGAAAAAAGTCACCGAATTGCAGGCACAACTCACCAGCGTTAAGACTGCTAGCTCACAGTTCCGAGCGATTCAGCAGCGCGTGGAAACTGAATGGCAAATCCATCAGGCCTTGCGAGAGAAAATCGGGCAGACAACGCTCGAATCAGAAAAATCCGCCAATGTCACTCGACTCATGTCTGAACCCATCGTCGCTCATAAGCCGACGAAACCTAGCAAGCCCATCGCAGCGGCTCTCGGACTCTTTGGAGGGCTGGTTCTTTGCACCGGCTTGGTCGGGAGCGATCTGATTCGTAAAAAGCCTTTCGCCAACCGTCGTCAGGTGGAAAGAAGTCTGGCCGCTCACGTAGTCGCGGAAATTTCGACGCCATCCCACGGTGGCTCTGATCTGGAGATGATGAACGCCATGTCTCGCGTACTCTTCTCTCCCGAACATCGAGGAGCCACCATTCTCCACCTCTCCTCGCTCCGAGAAATCGAAGATGGGCTCCGTGTCGCCGCCTGTCTCGCATCCGCATCAGCTCGCTACGCCTCCCGCACTCTGCTGGTATCCATCGCCTCAGGAGGTGATCCTTCACTGCCAATCAATCTGGCACCTATCCCATCGCGTACTGAGAATCTTCACACCCTTCGCCTGCCCGCCAGTTTCCTGATCGCTCCGCAGAATGCTTGGCAGCTACTCAGTCCTCATTGTCAGCAATTTGATCGAATCATTATCGAGTCCACAGCCTTTACTCAGGAAAGTCAGATCCCGGCCTCTGTCGCACCTCTCGCGGATGTGAATCTAGTGCTAGTGGATCGCACACTAGCAACTCGTGATCAAATCGAGGAAAGTGTTACCTATCTGGCACGGGGTTCCCGTCGTCCGCTATCTGTTATCCTGCAATCGTGATGCCTCCCGCAACAGAGTTTCCATCCTCGGACGACGCTGACGATATGGAGGCCTATGGCACGATTACGGAAGCTCCCGGCGGACTACGGCGGCTCTTCGATCAGGTCGTAGTAACGCTGATGCCATCCGCCGTTCGTCTGATCGGAGCGGGATTCCAGTTTCTCAGCACCATAATGGTCGCACGCGCTTTGGGAAGCAATGCCAGCGCTCCCTTTTTCTTTTGGTCCTCCGTCCTGATGACCTCCGGGCCGATCGCAAGCTACGGACTGGAGCAGATCGCTCTACGCAATGTCCCCCGACTGGAATGCGAAGGGAAGGAAGCCGTCGCTCACTTCGTGGGAAATCTCCGCGCCCTGTCGTTCGCTATCGCCTTGATTATCGGACTGATCTGGTCTCTCTATGCGACATGGACCGAGCCATCTCCCGGTGGATTTCATCTGTGGCATCTGCTGCCTCTCGCAGCTCAGGGAGCGATCTCACTCACTCTAATCAATGGAGAAGCCTTTAAAGGACTCTCTCGTCCCGTCTTCGGCACCCTCTATGGTCACGTCCTCCCTGCGGGAATCTTTTTCCTCTTCGTCCTGCTATTCGCTCCTTACCTCGGATCGCCGGGAATCCTCACAGCCTACGTAGCGAGTTTTACTGCTGGCGTTTTACTGGCACAGATCGCCCCAGGTGGCGATTTCCGGCATTTTTTCCTCTGCTGGCCAGATCGCGTGGTTCTGCGGTCGCTTCTCAGGGAGGGTTTTCCCGTCTGCTGTGCGAGCGTTTTTGGGGCGCTCGGCTTCATCATTCCGCTCGCGATCTGTGATCGACTACTTCCTCCCTCTGAGATTTCGCATCTAACCGCCGCCTTTCGTGTCGCGATCCTTTTCGTCGTGCTCTCTTCAGCCATCCACAGCGTCTTCGCTCCAGATCTGTCGCGGAGTGCTGAATCACCGAAGCCACTCGTACCCGTGATGAGAGTCTTCTGGAAAGCTGGCCTCATCGCTCTCGGCACTCTCATCCTACCGCTCGCTTTCGGCATCCTCTTCCCCTCGGAGACGATGGCGCTGTTCGGAGAAGAATTCCGCAGCGGAGCCGCTATTCTATACTGGCTGCTGATCTTCCAGATCCTCTATCTCCTTCTCGGGCCCATGGCCTACCTGCTGTTAATGACCGGACAGACGATTTTTCTCGCTCGCTTGGGAGTGGGGAAACTGATCCTGACCATCACGCTGTCGGCCCTGCTCATTCCCCGATATAACGGACTCGGCATGGTCGCTGCAATGGGGATCGGAGGCCTGGCAGAAGCGGTGATCGGAATTGGATATGCGCTCTGGAAGATGAAAGTGAAAGGAATGCAGTCAAATAGCTCAACCGAGAAGGAGGTGGGCCGATGAACCAATCCACTCCAATGCAGAGAAGATGGCTGCCCTGGTGGTGTCGTCCTTCCTGGATGCTCTTGGGAGCATCGATTCCAGCTTTGACACTGTTCTCACTGTCGAACCCTGATCTCTCACTTGCCCTCGCCCAGCACTTCTATGGGATGCGAGATTTCCTCCTCGCATTGGCCTGTCTTCTAGTGCTGGCCGTAGGTGCCACATTCGGGGAATCGAGCCTACCCGAGCAGATAAAGAAGCGTCTTTTCGGTCGTTCACACAGTCTCAACGCGAACCTGCCCTCCCGACTCGCGGAAAATCTCCTCTCGACACGATTCGATGCCTTTCTGCTTGGAGTTTTTATCGTAGCACACCTGATTTTTTTCAGAAATTTCTTCCTTCATCCCTCATTGATCACAGGAGTTCTATCGGGCAATCTAGAGCTGAAACACGACTTCAAAACTATCCCTGGAGTGACCACTTGGACTCAGATAGCTCTCGTACTTGGGATGATCCGTGGAATGCGATGGGCTGGCACCTTGCCTGGGAAAGTGCGCCTCTTCTCTCTCTTTCATCTCATCTTTTTCGGCACTCTGCTCGTCCGTGCTGTTCTCTGGTCAGAGCGTCTCGCACTGATCGAAGGGGCGATTCCTTTCTTTCTTGGTGCCCTGCCTCGCCTCGTAACAATGGGCGGATCACCTGGTCGTATCATCCTGCGTGGCCTTCCACTCCTGCTTCCACTCGCGGCGTTTGTACTCTTCATCTCCTTCGAATACTTTCGCTCGTGGCAATACTACTCTGGCTTTTACTCCAGCATCTTCGAATTCGGCTGGCGGCGTCTGTACACCTATTACTTCGAGGCTATGAACACCGGTGCCGCCATTCTCCAAGTCGGGGGATTCTATGACGGCATCGCCTGGCCTATCTCCTTCCGTGCCCACGAGCAGATCTATGACGGTCTGTATCTAGGCACGCTCGACGTGGAATACAACAATCCCGGCGGCATTCACTACGTCGCCTCCCGTCTCGGCAACGTCGTTCTCTGGCCCGTTCTCTTCCTGTTTGGAGTCTGGCAGGGCCTGACATGGCGTGCCTATATCGAAGGACGATTCTTCGCACTATTCTATCCGATTACATTTCTTGGCCTCATGGAGATTCTTCGCATTCCCTACTGGTTCGGAGAAAATCGAGTTGTCCCTGCCTCAGTCGTGGTGATACTGATCCTTCTCTGGGCCGCGACCTTGCCAGGAAGGCTTCGGGTCCATTCTGCTCGTTCACTCCGCTTCTCTTCCTCCATACACATTCCTCCTTCTTCATGATGCCCGTCAGTCTGAACGCCCGCTTCCGCCATCGACCAGTCACGGGAGTCGAGCGTTTCGCCGAGGAAGTGTCGTCACGCCTGAGCGAGGACCTCGGGATCGATCTGAGAGAAATCTCGCCCTCTCGCCGATTGGACGGATTGAAGGGACACGGCTGGGAGCAGTTCATTCTCCCTCGCCGAATTAAATCCGATGAGGTTCTCTTTTCGCCATGTAACACCGGGCCTATCTCGGTGCGTAGGCAGCTCGTGGTGATTCATGATGCCGCCGTATGGGACTGTCCAGAAGCCTTTAGCTCAGGATTCCGAACCGTCTATCAGCAGCTTTTGCCACGATTGGCCAAGAGCGCTGCTGCCGTCGCGACTGTATCGGAGTTTTCTCGCACTCGCCTCGCATTTCATCTCGGGATTTCAGAGGAAAAGATTCGCCTACTGGGCAATGCGGTCGGGCCAGAGTTCTCACCGAGCGCTTCAGAGAGCAGATCTGGAGAAGATTCCAGAGTCCATCGTCGAGACTCTACTCCTGTTTTTTTGTGCGTAGGTTCGATGGATCCACGGAAAAACCTCGCTCGACTTCTTCGAGCCTGGGTATCGCTTCAGTCCTCCCAGAAGCTCCCTGAAGGTGCCCGACTGCAATTAATCGGCGGGGCCAACCCGAATAACTTCGCCGGAGTAGAAAAGATCGATGGAAAAGGGATCGAATGGCTAGGACGAGTGGACGACGCCGAACTGATTCATCGCTATCGCTGTGCCGATGCTTTTATCTATCCCAGCCTGTATGAAGGCTTCGGACTGCCTCCACTGGAAGCAATGGCCTGTGGCTGTCCGGTTCTCTTGTCGAACGCAGCCAGCCTGCCGGAAGTCGGTGGTTCACTGGAGGAAGGAGCCGCGCTTTATTTCGATCCCAATAGCGAGCAGGGAATCGCCTCCGCTCTGGAGAGCTTTATCTATCTAAGCGAAGAGTCGCGATTGGAAATGCGCACGAGAGCACTCACTCGAGCCAGTCGCTTCGCATGGGAACAGGTCGCATCAAGAACAGCGGAGATGCTCAGAGAGATCGCAGGATAAGCATTCTCTCGTGCGAGAGAATTTCCCAAGCACGAATTTTGATCAAAAGGCCGACTTCGAGCCACTGGAGAAAATCCGATGACTCGCTAGACCAATCTACGGATACCGCACCTCACGCCAACTCGCTCAGCTTCACGGATCGCCCTTCTTCAGATGAACGATCACAGGCGAAGAGCACGCGAAAGGTCTCTGTCGCCTCGGCGAGACTCGTGAGCGGCATGTCTTCCCCCCGATCCGTCGCATCGAAGAACGCCTGAAACTGGTCCTTGTATGGGTGGTCGGCCACATCACCAGAGTCGGCGAGCGCCATGGGCAGCTCTGTCCACTTCTTGTCTCTTAGTCCCAGCTTCGTGGAATAGAGCTTGTTATCCAGCAGGCTGCCTTCACTCCCGACCAGATGAGTGTGGAAGTAATAGGGCTGGAGACAGTCGATGACAGACGCGATTTTCCCTACGGAACCATTGGCGAACTTCAGGATCGAGACCGTTGTCGTCGGGTATTCATACTTCTGAAAAATCTCGTGTTGGGACTTGGTCGCGTATGAGGTCACTTCCTCCACTTGCGATCCCATGCAGAAACGGAGCACATCCAGCGCGTGGCATCCGGCGGAGAGTAGGCTGCTCCCTCCATCCGCCCGAGTCGTATTCCATCGATACTGCCCATACCAAGGACCGATTCCATGATAATAATCGACCTCGCCGTAGTGGATCGAGCCGATCATTCCATCGCGGAGCAGCTTGCCCGTGGTCAGAAACTGACTCACGTAGCGAAGCTCGAAACACACACATGCTTTCACACCTGCCTTTTCTACCGCCTCATTAATCGCCCGACAGTCTTCCCAGCTCAAGGCCATCGGTTTTTCTAGAATGATATGCTTTCCCGCCCGGGCTGCCGCCTCGACGTGTTCACGATGCTGGGAAGGGTAGCTGGTGATCGTCACTACGTCGATATCCGACGCGAGCATAGCCTCCAGATCCGTATAGGATCGGATGGAGCCACCGTGACGTGCCGAGAGTTCCGCATCGTTCAGGGGACGCGACGAATAAATCGCGGTTACCTCGCCCTGATCTGTAGCGTTAATTGCGTCTGCATGGGCAGTCGCCGCCCAGCCATATCCGATGATGCCAACTTTATATGAAGCCATGCCCCATTGAACCGGAAGCATCTGAAAAGGGCAACGAAAAAATCAGGCCAGTTGCTACTCTAGCAGTCGTATCTCAGAGGTTCTCGTTCATGTCGAAGGACATGCTGACAAAATTACCTCCGCAAAACTCTCCACCGAGCCTCCGGTCGATCCTGAATTCAGGGAACAACAGAGGCTCTCCCGAGAGTCCCTCCCGAGTACGCCACCACATAAGAATCCAGCCGATACAGCCCAACGCTGCCAGACCGCCGAGGATAAAAATGCCCGTCAGGATAATGGAAAATACTTTCCCACTCTCATCTAGGAAGATTCCGGGCGCATACTCCCGCAAAAATTCGGGAGCATCGCTGGAGGGAGCCATTTCCGATGCCTTACCCGTGGAGGCGATATCCTTCCCGGTTTCCTTTTCCTGCTCCATCAGACGACTCATCCAATAGAGCTGAATGCTCAGCTCGATTGTCATCTTCTCCACCTGATCCGGAGCCAAATCGGTGACAGAACCCTGACGTAAAGTTGTCTGTTGAATGCGATCGAAGACGGTCTGAGGAAGGGAATTACGAATCGAGTCATTAAAGACCAATTCGGTCATCTCTGGACGCTCACGATAATAGAGCATCATTACCACAGGTGAGTCACCAAACCACTTTTGATGTAGTGCATGAAGGTCAACACCCTCCGGTAGCTTCTGATTTTCACCGATCACCATCACGTAAATGCGAATCTTTGATTCTTCCGCCTGAAATTCAAGGAAGCGCATGATGTCATTCGACTTCTGTTCAGTCAGTAAATGCTGTGGATCGGTGAGCAATTCGGTTGGAGCCTGCGAAAAGTAGAGCTTGGCCAGATCTCCTTCCAGCGGCGGCAGAGGTTCATAAGCCTGTTCATCCACGACTTCCTCAGGCACCGTATAAGTCCCGTCAGGATTCTCGCGCACACGCTGCAGCGAGGCGTCCGCCATGTCGCCGCCTGCGAGAGTCCCTGCATCCGCCGGACCGTAAAACTTCTTGTTGCCAGCGTCGGAGCCAGCATCAGCGACCATTTTAGCCAGCGTTGCTGGATCGGGTGGTCCCATGACGAATTTCTCATCCTCAACTGGCTGCGACTGCCCTTCTGCCGTCGCTGGAGACTGGGTTGCCGCCTGCGGCGCACTCGGAAGCAATCCACTGGGCCAAAGCCCTCCGCCGAGATAATACTCCTGCGCCTCGTTCGTCTCATCCCAAGCAGGCAATTCCTGTGCCGCTCGGGCGAAAGGGATCGAAGTCACGAAATACAGAATCAGGATCACTGCAGCGCTCTTCATGCCTTAATTCAAACTCATGCAGAAAGCAGCGCCTCATATCCTGGGGTGTCCTCTGGAGACGGCAGCAGTCGCGGACCTCCGTGATCGGATGGAATATCCAGCAGCGGTTTCACATTTCCCTCGCGATATTCTCGAATCTGCTCGTGAGTGAGTTTCCGCAGCTTCCTCCCCTGCCGCTCGAGGGCTTTTCCAAGTTTTAGGAAGACCTGCTCGATCGCCTCCCCATACTCTGAATTCAGCAAATTAGGTCGTGCTGCGACCAGCGCCCCATAGACATCCTCCTCTGAAAGAAGAATCTCTGCGAAGTATCCGAGAGACACACCGATCTGCTTGCGATTCAGATCCATGATCACCAAGACGCCGTTCTCGTTCGGTCGCACGTATTGCGCCCCTTTCACCTGTCCATGATTCAGAAGCCAAAACCCCAACTCAGAAAGCGAGAAGCGGTCTGGAATCGTTCCCAGATAAGCACAAAAAAGAATTTGTGGAAATTTGACTTCCAAGAGATTCAGCGTCTCCGCTAGATTATCCCGATCTCGTTTTCGTAAACACCCGGCAGCGTCATGCACTCTCGGCAGAACAACCTGATTTCCGCCGAACAGGGCTGCCGAATCCGATTCACTATAGCCGCAGGAATAGCAGCTTGCGGCTTCATGATCCACCGGACGATGGCAACGAGGACACTTCATGGGAACACAGGAGGCAGATACGATTTCTAAATATTCCTTAATTATTAGGATTTTAATAATATTGACCGATTCTTTAAATGTCAAGAACAAGTCGATCTATCTTTCTAAAATTGTGAAAAATTGGATCTTCCACAAGGACGCAATTCCGTGCAAAATAAATCGACTCATCGGTGGCGCGAAAGGATACGTCGAAGACGTGAAAACCGCTGAAACCGCTTGCCCACCGATTCCATCTGTATTAGCTCTTTTCAAGCTCTACTTTACTCTACCTCGCTCGACCTCGCGACATGGCTCGCTCGACCTATCAGTCTCCCTTTTCTTCCTGCCCAGGGCTTCGCACGACGCCGCCCTCATTCGCTACAGTTAGCATCGTCGTGCCGTTTTATAACGAAGAGGAATGTGCGGAAGCAGTGCTACGGGAGATTCGCGCATGTCAGCCCGAAGCGGAAATCGTGGCTGTCGATGATGGGAGCGTGGATAAAACTTGGGCCATTCTGTGCTCGATCCCCGGCATTACACCACTGCGTCTCACCGAAAATCGAGGACAAAGCGGAGCCCTGTATGCGGGACTGCGCTTCGCTGGTGGTGATATTCTCGTGATGCTTGACGGCGATGGACAGAATGATCCTGCCGATATCGACAAGCTGGTTCAGCTCCTGCGCTCAGAAGAATGTGATGTCGCAGTGGGGCGGCGTGCTCACCGCCGAGACAAGTGGAGTCGTCGAGTCGCCTCTCGAATCGCGAACCGCATTCGCCGTATCTTTCTACACGACGGCGTCCGCGATACAGGATGCTCACTCAAGGCAATTCATCGCGATCACGTTGATCTCCTCGTTCCTTTCAACGGACTCCATCGCTTCCTTCCCGCCATCTTCACTCATGCAGGACTGAAAATCGCGGAAGTGGATGCGAATCATCGCGAGCGCCATGCCGGAGTTTCGAAATACACCAATCTCGACCGTGCGATTCGCGGCATCTACGATCTGATCGGCGTGTGCTGGCTCTTACGAAGAAAAGTCATCCTCCCGCCTCTCGAGTCGTCGTCGAAGGAGGCAAAATAAGGATGTCCCGAAAGGATGACAAAAACTCGAACGGATTTACTGGAAAGTTGGCGCTTTTTCCTTAGATTTGCCGAGATGCTATTTCGTATCGTCGGATTGATCCTCATCATTTTTTCCGGGACGCCTCTCAGTGTCTCAGCCGGAGGTAAACCCTCTCTCTTCCCGACTCGGCCCAAAGTTTCACCGAGCACGGGATCGGCCAACAGTGGAGTCCGTCTCTCCCGACACGATACCGCCCTGCGCTTCCTCACTGCCTTTATTCGGCTGGACCGCAACATGGCTCTACAATACGCGACACCACAAGCCGTGGCGAAACTGGACTGGAACGTGCCCCATCGTGGCAATATCCCCTATTACGACGACAAGATGTTGCTTCAGTTCCGTGGAGGATGGGCCAAAGTGCTTTTTCAGGAAGTTGACGGCAGCTATCTAATCGTGGACTTCGACGTCCATCGTCGATAGCGCGAGCTTCGTATCAGATGCGCACTCTCCAATACCTCTTCAGAGGAAAAGATCTCGCGCCGTGAAAGCCATGCCGAGAGCTGCTGAATCATCTCCTCGCAGCGCCCACTCAAAGCGAGTCGTCTGCTTTTCTGGATTGATCGGATTCTGTAGATAGACGGGCCAGCTTCGCTCTCGAAAGCCCTCGAGCACCCAAGATAGGTATTCCTCCCGAAACGTGCTTTCTGCCAATCCGCCACCAATTACGACCAGACCTGGATCGAAAAGTCGGACGAGATCCGCCAGTCCGTAGCCAAGAATTCGCCCTTGCTGCCGGAACAGAGATCGCGCGAGCTCGTCTCCTGCCTGGGCGAGATCACGCAGACGCAAAGCTTTCGCCTCAATCGAGCTTCCATCATTCAGAGGATGCGAGGAATTCTCCAGCTTCGCCAGCTCGATTCCAATCCGACGACGCAATGCCACGAGCGACACCCAAGCCTCGAGACAGCCAAAGCGGCCACAACTGCATTCCGGCAATGATCCATCTTCCTCGCGTTGCGGCACAGATGTATGTCCCACTTCCAAGGCCAGACCGTTCGCTCCTTCCCAGATTCGCCCACCCGGTAGAACGAAGCCTCCAGCTAATCCAGTGCCGGGCGCCACATAGAGAAGACTACCGCTGTGCCCAGGCCGAGCCGCATATTCACCAGCGGCGGCCGCATTTCCATCATTCGTCATGTGCACCGGGAGACCTCCAAAATGCGTAGAAACAGTATGGCGCACGTCTTTTCCTACCCAGTCAGACGATAAATTCGCCTGCGCCCAGATGACACCTTCACTCGAAGGGGCCGGAGCATCAAGACCGATCCCAGCTAACTTGTCTCGCGAGACCCCGATCTTCTCACACAAATCGCCCAGAGCGATCCCGAGCTGTCGCAAAGTAGCTTCTATGCCTTCTTTCACATGACTGCGAACTTCCGTCTGCGCACGAAGGCTCCCACTCTCGTCAACGAGAGCACATTTCACAGTCGTCCCCCCGATATCGAAGCCCACAAAAAATCTAGTACTCTCTTCCATCAAAAAAATCTCTCTTCTGAGCTTTGAATCCTGCTCCATACCAGATTCAGGATGGAACCGCAACTGATCACAGCGCTATTTCCCACGCAGCTTTGCGACAGAGCCATCCACCTTTGTGCGGGGGAAGTCATCGGCGTATCGGTTCGATCAACCACCGCATCGGGATGAGAAATCACCACCTTAGGGCGGCTACGGGGGGCCGTCTCTCATATTCAGCAATACAGAGCATACATTAAAACCATAATCACTTCCCTCGTAATTTCCCCACGGGTCCGTCGACTGTCGTGGTCGGAAACTCCTCGGCGAACTCATCATGGTCGTCCAGCTCGACCTTATACTTCGCGATCAACTCCTTCAGTTGCTTCGTGACTTCTTCCTGCCCCGGCTTGCCGTAGATGTTGTTCAGTTCGTTCGGATCAGCCTTCAAGTCGTACAGCTCCCACTGGTCCTTTTTCCAGAAATAAATCAGCTTGTGCGTTTCCGTGCGGACGCCCAGATGCCGTGCTGTATTGTGGTGTCCAGGATCGTGATAGTAGCGATAGTAAAAGCTGCTTCGCCAGTCCGCTGGAACCTCGCCTTTCAGCAGCGGGAGGATGCTGCGCCCCTGCATATCGCCGGGAGTCGCCACTCCGGCGGCATCGAGAAAAGTGGGCGCAAAGTCGGTATTGATCACCATCTGAGGGATCTTCGTGCCGGGCTTGATCCCAGCAGGCCAGCGCACTAGAAAGGGAATGCGCAGGCTTTCCTCATACATGAAGCGCTTGTCGAAAAGTCCGTGCTCGCCCAAGTAAAATCCGTTATCACTGGTGTAAATGACGATGGTATTCTGATCCAGATCATTGGCCTTTAGCCAGTCGAGCACCTGTCCGATGCTATCATCCACGGACTGAACGCAGGCGAGATAATCCTGCAAATATTTTTGATACTTCCACTGCACGAGTTCTTTCCCGCTGAGCTTCTTTTTGACTCCATCTACTTCGACCTCTAACTCTTGCGGAGTTCCAGAGAACCAATCACGAGCCTCCGGAGTGCCCGGCTTGACTCCATCCGGCAGTGGAATTTTCATATCTCGGCGATTCAGGTCGTGGGCGATGGTCTGCCGATTCTCGTGTAGGGCATCGGTGCGTGTCGAGTAATCATCCCAGAGTGTCTCCGGCTCAGGAAAGCTCTTATGCGCGAACTCCTCGACATACTTCGCCTCAGGTTCCCAGCTTCGATGGGGAGCCTTGTGATGGCTGAAAATCAGAAATGGTTTGTCCTTCGGACGATGCTCCAGCAAGTCAATCGTTCGCTCAGTGATGACGTGAGTTATATAGTCCCCCTCGTACTTCTTCTGCCCATCGGCAGTGTAGAGGACGGGATCAAAATAAGTACCCTGGCCAGGAAGAATTTCCCAGTCGTCGAACCCCGTCGGATCGCTCCCCAGATGCCACTTGCCGAGCATCGCCGTATAGTATCCCGCTTTCTGCATCATCTTCGCCACATTCGGCTGCGTGCTGTCGAAGCGATTGAAAACCGGCACACCGTTCTTGTGCGAATACTTCCCCGTGATGAGCGTTGCCCGGCTGGGAGTACAGATCGAATTCGTAACAAAGCAGTTTTCCAACAGGGCTCCCTCCTTCGCCAAACGATCCATATTCGGCGTCAGATTGACCTTTGATGCATAGGCACTGATCGCCTGTGCCGCATGATCATCCGTCATAATGAACAAAATATTCGGCCTGTCATCGGCGAAAGAAATCAGGGAAGCGCTCGCAAGGAAAAATAGCAACAGTCGTCTCATACAGTCGTATGCTGAATTCTCTGCATCCAATGCGCAAGCCTCTTGTGCTCCGCATCTGCGCCGGGATCTCGTCATGCTACTGCCATAACGGAAATCCGGATATACGTCCATTTGCCCGACGACTTCAGCAGTCGTATCGTTTCTGACTCGGATCATGATTCAACGCTCCATCCCTATTACGTTCACGCATCGCATCGCATTCACACACGGTGCGTTCGACGTAAAGAACCATACCCTTCGGGATCTGATCGCCGACGGCGGTGGCCTAATGGACAGCGGAAAGGTTCTCGTCCTACTTGACCACGGAGTCAATGAAGCAAATCCGCTTCTCTTCCAACAGATTAAAACCTATTTTCACTCTCATAACGATACTTTAAGTTTAGTATCTGATCCTCTCCTATTACCGGGTGGAGAAGCCTGTAAGAACGACTGGGCTTTAGTGACGAAAATCTGGCAGGCTGTGGAATTTTTTAAAATCTGTCGCCACTCCTACATCATCGCCATCGGAGGCGGAGCATTTCTCGACATGGCCGGATTCGGAGCAGCTACCGCACACCGGGGAATTCGTCTGATCCGGATGCCCACGACTACTCTCAGTCAAGGAGATGGCGGAGTCGGAGTAAAAAACGGAGTGAACTATTTCGGGAAGAAAAACTGGGTGGGCACCTTCACTGTGCCCTATGCGATCATCAATGACCTCGACTTCATTTCTAGCCTGCCCCCTCGTGCCTGTCGGGACGGATTGATCGAGGCGATCAAAGTCGCCCTGATCCGTGACCGCTCCTTCTATCAGTTCCTCCACGAAAACGGCCACGCGTTGGGACGACTCGAGAAAAAAACCGTGGAGACTGCGATCCGACGCAGTGCGGAGAATCATGTCGATCACATCGCGACCAGCGGTGATCCATTCGAATATGGCTCAGCTCGTCCGCTCGACTTCGGACACTGGGTGGCGCACAAGCTGGAGCAGCTTTCCAACTTCACCGTGAGTCACGGAGAGGCTGTCGCGATCGGCATGGCCGTGGATCTTCTATACTCGATTCACATCGGCTTACTGCCAGAGGCCGTGGGTGAAGAGATTCTCGACCTGATCCAGACGGTCGGCTTCAGTCTCTGGTCTCCTTATTTGGAGAAACAACAGGACGGACAGCGCGCCGTCCTCGCAGGGCTGGAGGAATTCCGCGAGCATCTCGGCGGCACTCTCACCATTACCCTAGTGCCGAAGATCGGAGAAAAGATCGAAGTCCATACCATGGAACCCACAGCGATTCTCGCCGCCTTATCTGAGCTAAAAACTCGATTTCGTCCACAGGATGTGGAGACCGTCGTCTCTTCGTCCGAGGCTCACTGAATCAGGCAACTTCCGTGAACGCTCTGCGCGAATACCAAGTCGCAGTCTCTCCCAGAAGCTGAGATTCCGTCTCTATCATCAGCCGTGCGAACTCACGTTCGCTGTCCGCATTTTTCAGGAGTCGAACCTGTTTTTTCAGAAACTCATCCATCTCAGCGAAGGTGTGATACCGCGCCTCCAGATCATGAGCGGCGGCGAGAGACAAAAACGCCACTGCCAGCACGGGGAGAATGACTCCGAAAAAGCCCAGAGTCGCCTTGATCACATCGCTGCTTGATGGATGAATGTGGCAGATGCAGACAGCAAGAACGAAGAGCAGCTTTAGTCCTGTGGCAGTGATCGCCGAAATACTGGCGATCTTAAATCTCCTCAAGGCCCGTCCATGCTCGTCTCGCGCTTTGTTTGCCTGCCTCTCATAGTACCGCAGTTGCCCACGATCAGAAGTCAATCTGCGCTCAATATATTGATCGCGACAGCTCTCCCAATCATCGCAGGGATCACGAGCCGTCTGACAAAGGTGAAGGACCTCCATCGTTCGCAGCAAAGGAGTGAGAGAAGTGGGAAGATGAAGTGATTCCAAATGAGAAAATCCCGCATGGAAACGCCCGAAAGCGGTGATCGAGCGCATAATCTCTGCCATCAGGCGACTCATCGCCCAGCGCGAAGTGGATTTCTCCGCGTGAAGTCGATGATGACGCTGGAATCCCCAGAACAGAAGTCCCAATTCGCCCCCTAGGAGCCCAGCTAAGAGCCAATATTTCACACCGTCCGGAGCAAGTTCATAGACGCCTACCAAGGCTAGCAGCGCAAGCATCGTCGCAGTCACATGAGTCCAGGTAATTACTGAGGCAGCATGCCCAAAGTCATCACTGTGTTGACTCGCTTGCTTAGAACAGTGCTCCATGATCCTCTTAAAATACTCGTCTCTCTCAGGAATCGCTGTTCCCGCAGGCTCCGAATCCCCCTCAGCGTTCTCTCTCCATGAGACAGATTGTAGGATTTCCGGAATCTGCGGCAAACGCTCTTTCAATCGACGGATTCCCTCTTCATTCTCCGCATCCTCCTCTAGTTGAGGTCCTTGCTGATTCCATCCGACGCGTATGATCACCACAGGAACGCCCTGTCGCCTCGCCAGCTCGATATTCCCCCAAGTCCCTCCTCGTGCCCCTCCCTCCTCACCAGCACGAATCATCGCGACCAGCAGATCGCAACGCCGAACCAACTCTATATTAGTCTCCTCAAAGCGAAGCTCCCGTGATGGGACGGAAGCCACGACCCTCTCCTGAATGATGTGAGGACTCTTCAGGAGCTCTAAGGTCGCCTTTTTCTGCTCCTCAGAAAAATCCGGTTCAGCACTGCTCCCCGCAGTCACATAGACATCACTCGGCTGCGGAAGAATGATGCGCTGAGGCAATCCCAGTGCCTGACAGGCACAAGTAAAAGCCTGATCCGCCCCGATCGCAATCTGCGAAAGACCAGAGAGAAAGTAGCGCCGTCTCTCGTCTCCCAAGCGATCAGGCAGCGAGCGCAAGAACTCCATCAGCCATTCCTGAGCCGCCTTCTGAATCGCAGTAGGATCAGCGGAAGGATGGAAATTGGCAGGAGAAATCCAGATACGAGGCCCGGAAAAGCCGATAGTTAAAGCGAGTGGAAGTGAAGACATGAACGAAGACGACTGCTATCACATCGTAGAATGCCAGAAATTGAAGTAATTACGATGCCAATTCAAGCTTATCGTACGATCCACGCCTATATTTGAATTTTATCTCAAGCAGTTCTTCGCATTTGAACTTCGCTTCGAGCACTCTCCCTCCTTCACCTTTTTCCTTTGCCCTGAACACATCTATGGAGTCCATTCCGGGTGTCATGTCATCTCCTTTTATCCACGACGACTTCATGCTGCATTCGCTTGCGGCGCGGGAACTCTATCACAATTTCGCTCGGGATGAGCCGATCATCGATTTCCACAATCACCTGCCGCCTGATCAGATCGCGCGGGATCACAGCTTCGCCGACCTCTTCGAAATCTGGCTAGCGGGCGATCACTATAAGTGGCGGGCGATGCGGGCGAATGGAATTCCGGAATCTCACATCACGGGAGAGGCATCTCCTCGGGACAAATTCAACGCCTGGGCAAAGACGATGCCCCACTGTCTGCGCAATCCTCTCTACCACTGGACGCATCTGGAACTGGCTCGCTATTTCGACTTCTACGGACTGTTCTCGACGAAGACGATGGACGAGGTCTGGAACCTCGGAATCGAGACCCTCGCCCGCCCGACGCATTCCTGCCGTGGGCTGCTGCTCCAAAGCAAAGTTCGGGCACTCTGCACTACGGATGATCCGACCGACTCGCTGGAGCATCATCGGGCCATCGCAGAGGACCAGAGTTTCCTCGTTCGCGTCTATCCTACCTACCGTCCGGATCGTGCGCTCTGGGTTGACGATGCGGAAAGCTTCAATGCCTATGCCGACCAGCTCTCATCGGTGAGTGGAATCGACTGTTCGACTCTGGCGGGCTTCCAGGACGCTCTACGGGCACGACACGATTTCTTTCACGAAAACGGGGGACGCCTTTCAGACCACGGACTGCATCATCTTTTCCTATCTGACGAGGTGGAAGTTAGTCCGAGCAGAGCAGCGGCGATCTTCGACAAAGTCCGATCCGGTCAGTCTGCCGATGTTGCAGAGACAGAAGCCTTCGGTGCCTATCTGATGCTCTTCTTCGGCGAACTGAACGCTGCTCGCGGCTGGACCATGCAACTCCACATCGGAGCGGAGCGAAACAACAGCAGCCGCCTGTTCTCCAAGCTGGGTCGGGACATCGGCTGCGACTCCATGGCGGACGTGAATCACATCGCCGCCGTACGTCGCTTTTTCGACACCTTAGATCGTCGTGGGCATCTGCCGAAGGTAATGCTTTACAATCTGAACCCCAAGGACAACTATCCGCTGGCCACCATGCTGGGGAACTTCATCGTGGCAAAGCCTGGCGATCCACCAGCGCGCCTTCAGCTCGGGACCGCTTGGTGGTTCATGGACTCGAAGGAGGGCATGGAGTGGCAGATCAACGCCTTTTCGAATACCAGTCTGCTCTCGCGCTTCAACGGAATGCTGACGGACTCTCGCAGTTTCCTCTCCTTTACTCGACACGAGTATTTCCGCCGTATTCTCTGCAATGTGGTGGGCGAGGAGGTAGAAAACGGAGAACTGCCGCGTGATATGGAACTGGTCGGAGACATGATCCGACGTATCTGCTTCCAAAATGCCGCTGATTTCTTCGCTTTGACCCTGCCGTGAGCGCTCCGAGTCAATATCGCTGTGATTCGGTCGTGATCGGCGGTGGGATCGCAGCACTGTGGACAGCGGCGACGCTGAAGGCAGCAGGGCAGACAGTTGCGGTCCTGTGCCAGGGTGAACTCGGTTCCGGACAGACGATCGCCTCACAGGGAGTGATCCACGGGGGGCTAAAATACGCGCTCGGTGGAAAATTAAACGAAGCATCTGAAGCTCTGTCTGCCATGCCTGCCCGCTGGCTCGCAGCGATGAGAGGAGAAGGCTCCGTCGATCTCAGCGGTCTCGAATTACTCAGCGATCACCAGATTCTCTGGACCCAGTCCGGACTGATCAGCCAGGCCGCAGGCTTTTTCGGCAGCAAAACTCTGCGCGGACGAGTGGCTCCACTCTCTAAGTCTCACTTCCCGACTGCTTTTTCTTCTTCTCAATACAAAGGAAAGCTCTTTCGCGTGGAGGAACCCGTGATCAATCCACAGGCAGTAATCACTCGACTAGCCGATTTGCTAAGAGACGAAACAAGGGCCGTCGCATGGGGGCAGAATGCAAAAATCCAGTCAGAATGCGGAGAGATTCATCATGTCAGCATCACGAGTGAGGACGGTTCATTGATCGAACTCAAAGCGAATCGCTGGGTATTCGCTGCGGGGGCTGGCAATGGCACACTGCTCTCGCAAATCGGTCTAGAATCCCCACAGATGCAGTTGCGACCGCTTCACCAAGTGATCGTGAGAAAAGCGGACCTCCCGGACTTTTTCTCCGTCTGCATCGGCACCGGCCCAAAACCGCCCCTAGTAGCCACCACGCATCGTGATTCGATCAGACGAACGATCTGGTATCTCGGCGGCGAGATGGCAGAGGCCGCCGGAGTCGCTCGGAGCGAAAGGGAGCAAATTGATTTCACTCGTGCCTTTTTCGCCAAACACCTGCCCTGGATCGACCTCGCCGGAGCCGAATGGGCCACCTGTCGGATTAACCGAGCCGAGCCTCGCACTTCCACAGGAGCACGTCCGCCCGGAGCGTATTGCGAGCGCTTTGGCAATGTCATCGTCACCTGGCCAACCAAGCTCGCCCTCGCCCCTGCACTGGCCGATCTAGTGTTACGCGAGACCTCAGTGAGCGGTTTCGCCGCCTCCTTTCCCCTTCCCCTTCCCATCCCCCAAGTTGCTCGTCCTCCTTGGGACATGCCCTGATTCTGACACTGATGCACTTTCGGTCTCTCCCTGGAATTCCTCATCCTGTCTCCGCCTTGGGACTCGGAACCGTAAAGTTCGGACGCAACCAGAGTGTAAAATATCCACAATCCTTTGATCTTCCATCTGATGAAGAAATTATTACTCTACTCGATCAGGCGCGGAAGGAAGGGATAAACCTGCTCGATACGGCTCCCGCCTATGGCAGCAGCGAAGAACGACTGGGCCGCGCACTGGGGAAGCGTCGTGACGACTGGACCATCATCTCCAAAGCGGGCGAAGAGTTCGCAAACGGACAATCCTGCTTCGACTTCTCTTACAAGGCGATTGCTTCCAGCATCGACCGTACCCTGTTACGTCTGGGAACAGACCGTGTTGAATGCCTGCTGCTGCACTCCGACGGCAGAGACCTCGACGTCCTTGATCACTCCGATGCCCTGAAGGCTCTACACGAGGCGAAACAGGCGGGCAAGGTTCTCGCCATCGGGATCTCGACGAAGACGGTAGCAGGCGGACTCCGGGCCGTCGAACTGGGTCTGGATGCCGTCATGGTGACTTACAATCCTTGGCACCGTGAAGAGGAGGCCGTGCTCGACGCCGCCGCACAATCCGGCAAGACGGGCGTGTTAATCAAAAAGGCCTTCGGCAGCGGATGGTTCGGACAAGATCAGGAATCGACCGAAGGCGAAGACCCTGCCGTGAAAGCCCTGCGTTTCATTTTCGACCATTCCGCGACGACGGCTGCCATTATCGGAACCATCCAGCCAGCACATTTGCGAGAGAATTGTCGAGCACTTCGTGAGGCCTTGCGGAAGACGTAATGCCTAGCGCCGCCTTCCCCATAGAGAACAGAGCCTAGTGTGTCCACCTTCTACTGAGAGACAGATTCACATAGCACGGACTAAGCGAGATTTCGACAACTGAGACAGAACGATCCGGTCACACGACCCGACAATTTTTTAGCTAGGGGCGATGCGACCACATAATGGAGGAGGGCAGATAATCGCTCTGCGAGGGAGACAGGGCGAGTGATCATCTGATCGAGATGCTCGAAGCACTGTCGGAAAACTCTCTTCGCACGATACCCATGCGCATTGGCCTTCACGCCTGTCTCTTCTTCGAGCTTTCGCCCCCTCTGATAACTCAGGGCAAATGCAATGGCCAAAACTCCCATCAAGGCATCAATACGGATTCCTTTCGTGAGATGGGTTGCCTGAAGGTCGTAAGCTCGCTTCTCTTGAGGTGGCTGAAGAGTGACTCAATGCTTCAGAGCGATCAGCGATGATCATATTCCTCTTAAGACGCACGACATAAGGAACATCCATGAGGTAGAGCCAATGTAATTGATTAAACCTTATTGACAATTGAGGTTTCTGATCTAATCGTGCCCTTGATGGGGTTCAATCGGAAAGACCTGATGCGTAATCTATGGAAGCAATTCCTGGGAATCATCCTGCCCCCGCAGAAACTCATAAGGGAGTTGACGGCGCAAGTCCAGTTACTGACCAAGAAAGCCGAAAGACTCACGGGAGAAATCGACGAGATCAAGCGCTCCAAAGCTCCCTTCAGCAAAGGTACCCGCACACCTCACTCGAAACGCCCCGGTTCCACTCCAAGTCAGGACGTATTCAAACGTCGGGAAGAATCAGAAATTTGCGAAGGAGATCAGGTCATGATGATTGCAGTGCCCTTGAGACACGAACAGGAGAGAGGAAATCAGAGTCATTGGGCGAAATTTAGACCAGTCCACTGCAGTGAAAAGACGTGATGCATAATCAATCGATCCCCCCCTGATACGAATGAATGTGAAATCGCTTATTCCCTGGATTTACAGTCTCCTGCTATTCTCGCTCACGTCGATCTCAGCAGCGACTTCAATCGATCTCGTCAAAGATGCAGAACCTGCTTATATCGTCTTGGCCAAATCCGAGCACCGAGGGATCATGGCAGCGGCAAAGGATCTTCAAAGAGATATTACGAAAATTACCGGCGTGACCCCTAATATCGTTCACTCGCTCAGTGAATCTTGGGGTAAGTGCATCGTGATCGGCAGCGCCGATTGTCCAGAAGGTCAAAAGCTGCTCGCATCCGTCGGAGTCGAGACTGACCCTCTCGCCGGAAAGTGGGAGGTCTATCAATGGCGCGTCCTGAATGATGTCGGGGGCAAGGAGCAAATTTTAGCGATCAGTGGGAGCGATACACGGGGCACGATCTTCGGGGTGTACGACTTCGAACAGAAGCACCTCGGCGTCGATCCTCTCTGGTTCTGGTCCGATCATGAGCCTCCAACGGTAGGGGAACTGACCTTTGATGATTCGATCAATTTTGGTCCGTCGAAAGAGCCTACTTGGAAGTATCGCGGCTGGACACTGAACGATCACCCGATCTTCATGGAGTGGATGGAGAGCGGCTTGGTTCAGCGCACCCGATACAGTCGCTATATGTTCGCCATTCATCCCGAAGTGATGGATCGACTGTGGGAAGCAGCGCTGCGACTGAAAATGAACATGTTCGCCTGGTACTTCGTGGATGTTGACTGGCAGCCAGATCGCGAGCGATTACAAGCGGCGGTAGATCGTGGGCTTTTCATCACGCAGCACCAGATGGAGGGCATTGGAGCAGATACTGGCTTCTGGGACCATTACTGGGCACAACACAATCCCGCAGGGAAACCAGAGCAATTCTCCTACCGCCTCCATCCAGAAGCATTCCGCGAATTTTGGAGCTACTACATCAAGCGCTGGGCAGAATTTTCCCCTCAAGTTGTCTGGGAGCTAAATCTGCGCGGCTGGGCAGATGGACCATTTAAAGAATTGAGTCTCCCGGACGGAGGCACACCTCAACAACGGGCTGAACTGATCTCTCAGGCTGTGGCTGACCAAGCGAAGCTGGTTCGTGAAATCGATCCCAATCCCGATCTGGAGATGATGACCACCCTCTACGCTGAAGTCGGACGATATTATGACGAAGGCTGGATCACGCTACCCAAAGATGTCACCACTGGCTTCAGTGACGCGGGAATGAGCGGCATGTCCTACTCGAAGAAGTTCTGGACTGAAAAGCGTGATCCACAGCGCAAATACGGTCAATATTTCCACACACAGTATTTCGGTGGCGGCCCTCAGATCGCCCGTTGCACTCCTATTGACACATATCTCAAAGTCAACATGGACGCGATGTACCAACGCGGAGACACTCAGCATATGCTATTGGCGATGAACCACCTTCGCCATCAGCAACTCGAGATTCGAGGCATCGCTGAGATGCTATGGGATTATCCTACCTTTGATCCACGCGAATATCAGCTTCGATACTGTCGTGAGCAATTCGGAGAAGAACTCGCTTCTCGGATATCAGCTCTGTACGATGCCTATTACGAGAAATATCCACACTTTATTAAGGACGATGGCTTCAAGACCTATCCGATGTACTATAAAGTCATGGAGCCGATGTTCACCATCATCGCCAACCTCCAAAATATCGACGTCGGTACACGTGATGGATTCGCCCTGAACTATCAGTATAGCCGCGAAGCCTATGAACAAGGCATTCACGATCTCGGAGAGGTTCTGGAGGATGCTCTGGCTCTGCGTCCTTCGATCCCGAGCGAACGCCTTTCCTTTTTTGACTATGAATTCACGGACTCCATTCGGCTCATCCGTGGCATCTACAAGCTATCCATCGCCACT
This sequence comes from Verrucomicrobiota bacterium, assembly GCA_963205275.1. GTDB lineage: Bacteria > Verrucomicrobiota > Verrucomicrobiia > Verrucomicrobiales > DEV007 > Arctic95D-9. The sequence goes on from CAUJIH010000086.1 coordinate 25,176, forward strand.
CAGGACGCGATCGCACACCTCAAGGATGGTGACCGCGCTGGAGCACTTACAGCACTGAATGATGCCCGACCACTGACAGAAGAACTCTATTCGGCCTTCCGTAGCCAGCGCTCCGGCGAAAAGTGGAAGAACTGGTTTCGCGGCGGAACCAATCAGGACTTCTATGCTCTTTATAACCTTTATCAGAAAGCGCGTCTGAGACTGGAGATCGATTCCATGAGCATCGTCTCCGTGATCGAGCCACAGCGACGTCCTTACTTTGGCAATGTCGTCACCGACGATCCGGCGCATGTGGGCGATGCAGTCTACGGATCGCAAGTCGAGCGACTGAACAGCTCTTTCTACAACGGAGCGCTTCAAGCTCTCACAGAATTCCCTCTAAATGGCGTCTTTCAGATCGGTGGAATTCGATCAGTTGACTCCAAGTGGAGCGCCTCAGCTAAAGGCGCAGCGCTCGTTAGCGATCACGGGTTAGGCTATCATTTGCAGCTCGATGGACGCGCCACCGTTTATGTTGCGCTACCACAGAGAGACAAGCTCGACTGGCTTGAGAAAGACGGATTCAAGCTCGATGGGCAGACTCTCACGGTGGGCGAGTGGGCATGGCCCTACCGCTATCGCAATCGTCCCCCAGCGAAAACGACTCAATTCGACATCTACTCAAAGGAATTCTCTGCTGGAGAAGTCAAGCTCGGACCGAATGTCACGAAACTAGGGAGCCTTCCCTACATCGTATTCGTGAAGCCCTCACTGCTGGCATACGAGAATTTTCGTGAAGGTAGCTCCCTATGGAAGATCAATGGCCCGGCTTCGGTCGTAAAGATTAACGACTGGGATGCTGAAATGCGCCCGAGCGAATTCGACCTCAGCACCGTACCTCGCTATCGTCCGGTGGATTTACACGCCTTGCGACTCGAGGCAGGCGCTTCTGCTGAATTCTCATTCGCCGATTCTCCGAAGGACGACTTCGTCGTGCACATTCGCCTGAAAAGCAGTCAAAACGCCACCATTACTCTGGGGATGATCGAGATCCCAGTCACAGGAGCGCAAGGCTGGCAAAACGTCACCATCCGCCTTTTCCCAACGAAAGGGGTGTATCGCATTGAAACTCAGGACGATTCGCTGAAAGTCACGAAGAGTGCAGAACTACCCATTCCATCAGGATCGCTGGATCAACTGAAGCTCTCGCACACAGGCAAAGAGCTTTTCTGTAATGCCGTCTGTGCGTATCTGCGCTAGGTCTGCGATGGCCGATGAAAACTGACCAAGCTTTCACACTGACTTCACCTCTAGCTCAGTTCCACTCTTCGGCAGCGTAATGAACTTAGTAAGAATCGCGCTCAGGAAGTAAAGGATCGCCAAGATCCAAATGATTCCAGCATCGCCCACCAAACCGATAAAAAGGCCGACGATTGCTGGCCCCACGAATACGGGTAAGCCCGCCCCCAAATTCAGAATTGCAATGGCTGCACCCTTGTCCTTCTCGACCAGCGAGGGAACCAGTGCTGAGAGCGGGACATACCCTGCGAGTAGTCCACCCCACAGAATTCCAGCCAACCAGATCAGCCATAGATTCGCCCCGAACAAGAGCGGCGCATAATAGAGCAACAGCGTCGTCAGACCACAGCCTACACCCCCGAACCACATGATCGTTCGCTGCCAGCCGATCTTGTCACCGACGAAGCCAAAGAAGAGATTGAATGCAATATTGGCGATGAAAATAGTACCCCACAATTTCAACCAATCCTCTGTCGGGATGCCATGCTTCGCCATGTACATCGGCAGGAATACGGGGAAAGCGAACTGAGCCGTCGTATTAATCACGCGGACGATACCTCCGATCAGGACTTTCGGCTCGGTCTTCACGATGGTGAGTCCATGAAGTAATTCGCCAAGCTTTTCTCGAAAGCTTCCGGCGGCGATTTCCAGTCGATCCCGAGTAAAGAAAACGGCCAAGATGGCTCCGAGTGTCACCCAGATTAAACCGCTCCACAAAGTGTTGATATGACCGAAGTTCCGAATCGCCCACACAGAATAATAGGCCCCGAGAACATTGAGACCGCCTGTGAAGACGAACCAAAACCAGCCAACCGCCGTCCCCAATCGCTCCTGCGGACTGCGATAGGCGATCCAGACCAGAAAGGAATACGCGAAGAGTGGGTAGCCAAAGCCACGCAGAGCGTAAGTCGGAAGCATCAGAGCGAAGTTCAGATTCGGTACGCCCCAGGCGACGAATCCAATGGTACCGAGTACGTAGAGTAAAAATCCGGCAAACATTGTCTTTTTGATGCCGAAGCCCTCGGACAAAACCCCGGAGAACCACGAGGAAATGGCGATCGTAACTCCGTAGGCTGCGAAGAGCGTCGCCGACTGCTGCACGCTCATCCCGTGCTCGGCCAGATAAGGACTGAGCCACCCGATCTCCAGACCATCGCCCATCATGAAAATGAGGATCCCCAGATAACCCCAGCCCAGAGAAGACGGGATACCGACGCGATTTAACAGTTCTTTCATCTCGAGGCAGAGTTTCTCAAAAAAATGATTTCTGCCAAGACAAAAGATTACGACGCAACAGATTCAACCTAACCCTCTCACTGATCCTTGAATTCTTGATCAGGCTTCGGCAGCGGGCCGATCTGTTCAAAGGGAATGGGCTGGAAGTTCGGGAGCTTCTTGTACACCTCCGAGTCCGGTCGCAGACGGTAATCGCCTTTCGCCGCGTCAATGAATCCGGGATCCGCATCGGTGCTCCACATTTCATCGGCTGCAAATTTCCAGTTGCCGGAACTGTTCGTGACCTGTCCGCATCGCACCATTAGATTGTTTTTTGCTCGATTGATACGCTGCTGACCGGGCCGGGGATTCATGAAACCGACCAGCTCGGGGTAGTGTGTCGTATAAGGCGGGCGGGTGATGTCCACTTCCTCAAGTAAGAGACGCGGCCACTCATGCCCGGCAGCTCCGTCTAACTCAGATTGCCAACGCTTATCATTCCATGGCGACGCTCCCAGAGCGCGAGAACACTCGATGAAAATATTGTTCTCAGCCGTGTTGTCATGCCCCCCCGTGACAAAAGATCGTGCCAAAATTCCCTTTCCCATAATAGCCACAGCGAACAAATATATTACCAAAGACAGTTTCACCTCCGTCTCCGTCGTCGAAGTAGATCGCTGCAGTTCCGTGGCCCATGGGACTGCCAATATCGCTCCAGAGATTGTATCGGATCACATTGCCCCGACTGGATGGATTGCGCCCCTTGTAACAAGCACCAGCGTCATCCGAGGCAGTGCAGACATCACGCACAATGTTGTATTCAAAGACATGATCGTTCCCTCGAATGGCCACCGCCATGTGCGGGGCGTCGTGCAGCAGGTTATGGGCAGCACGATTCCCCACCCCTTCCAGCGAGATTCCGCTGGCATAGGTAAGTTGGTGCTGGGAAAAGCGCCAAATGTGATTGTTCGTCGCTAGGTGTCTCCCTGGAGTCAGGCTTGTTCGGTCGCCGCCCTTGATCAATAGCCCACCCGTACCAGTGTCGTGGATCTGGCAGCGATCCACTCGGTGATCGGTGCCTCCATTGATACGAATCCCTAACTGACGCACATTGCGGACCTCACATTGCTGGATCATGACATCATTCCCATCGACAACTTCGATCCCATCGCCCAGAGATTCCTCGACAGTGAATCCACGAAAAATCACATGTGCGGCATTCTTGAGCGAAATCACCGCCCCCTTTTGTTCGGACAGAGTCATCCGCGCTCCTTTCAGTTCTCCCGGAGGCAGGAAATAGAGTCGTCCTGCGGCCGTGTCGAGATAGTATTCCCCCGGCTGATCTAGTTCCTCCAGCACATGGACTGCCCGGTAGCGCCGCGGTGAGGGATTCCCCGCTTTGATTCCGTATTGCGCAGGTTTTGCTAGAGTAATCTGGTGTTTCACTGGGTCGATACTGTCCACTCGAATCGTTTCTTCAAACCAATCGAAGCACCAGTATCCCAGCAGCCAGACTCCGTCTGCCGCCTTCCAGCGAGTAGGACGATCACCGCTGTATTCAAATACTCCCGGACGATCTCCAGTCTCGTTTCGCCCGATGGCGATCCCTGAATCGATGATTTTTGCGACGCTGGCCCATCCTTCATTTGGCCATCTGGCTGGCGTCATACGCTGGTCATTAAAAAATAGCTCCGGAACCATCGGAGCCCCGCGAAAGCGATCAGGATACCTAGGTAATTCACCGACTCCTAAGTTCTTGAGATCAGCTACGACGATCTTTCCTCGCACCTCTGGATCGAATCGGATCGCCACACTCTCATCGTTCACCGGCTGAAAGGCAGAAGATGGCAAAACTCTGCCGCCGCTTAAACGCACCTCTTCACTTGGTGCCGCAAGCCAGCGGATGGGGGCCTTCGGTGTGCCTGAGTCTTGTTCACTCAAAATGAAAGTCGATTGGATCGGATAGTTACCTCCGCGCACCAATACAGTGATCGGCTGCGAAGACGATGTGTCCCGTTTCAGTTCGCGTACATGTGTGCGGGCACGCTCGAGTGTGGCGAAGGGATCCTCCATCGTGCCAGCCCCCGAGTCGTCGCCTTCAGGCGAAACAACCACTTGGACAGACGATGATACAAGAGGAACCTTCGATTGAGCTTGAACGAAATGGAGTATCGATCCGCTCAGAATCATCATTGGCACTGTCCGGCGAAGCTCTATGTTCATGAATGAGTCTCTCCGCTTGATACAGGAGAATCGGTAGAGACGCAAGGCCGGTGATCATTTATGACGCGATCAAGCCCTAGCAAAAGGAACTCTCTCCAATAAGGCCGCAAGGCTCCACGCACCTCCTTGGCCTACTTCCTCGAGCGTTCGAAGCTCGACTGCAACACTACGTAGTGAAACACCCCTATTTCATGATTCGAATCGTGCGATACTTTCCTCCACCACCTGTCTCTTCAGAGACCATGGGATTCCCTATTCCCACATTCGCGCAGCGGGTTCTAGTGGACATTCCTCACGCTCTCTGACACAGTGAGACGATGAAGCTCCCCGTTCTTCTCTCGCTCGTGTCAGCATTCACTTTCATTCCCCTCCTGTCTGCGCAGCAGATACTAGTGGAGGCGGAGTCATTTTCCAAGCCCGGTGGCTGGCAGCTCGATACTCAGTTTATCGAGATCATGGGATCACCCTATCTGCTTGCCCACGGATTGGGAAATCCTGTACAGGACGCCACGACCGAAGTCGCATTCCCCGCAGCGGGAGAATACACCGTCTGGGCACGGACCAAGAACTGGGTTGCACCTTTCAGTGAGTATGTTGATACCAAGGCAGCGCCGGGGCGTTTTCACATTAGGGTGGGAAGCGAGGAACTGGCGCATGAGTTCGGGAAGAGTACGTCAGAATGGGGCTGGGAAAAAGGGGGCGTCGTCACAGTCTCTGCCGGAAAGACTCCCGTAGCGCTTGTCGATCTCACTGGCTATGAAGGACGCTGTGACGCCCTGCTCTTTTCTAAAGACCCGAACTTCACGCCCGATAACACCAACGAAGTCCTTCCCTCTTGGAGGCGAGAACTCCTCGGACTGCCGAAAGCCCCTATCGAAGAAGGCCCCTTCGATATTGTCTTCATCGGTGGGGGCTACTCCGGAGCCTGTGGAGCGATCTCCGCAGCACGCATGGGTTTAAAGGTAGCTCTGATCCAGAATCGTGGAGTCCTCGGTGGCAACGGATCTTCCGAGGTTCGCGTCTGGGCACAAGGGAAAACTCCTCCCGGTCTCTATCCCATCGGGGACATCGTGCGCGAACTCGAGGACGATGCCCAAGCCTCACCCGGCTCTTACGAGGAATTCGAGGACGAAAAGAAATTCGGTATCGTCAGCGCTGAGAAAAATATCCGTCTCTTTCTTTATAATCATGCCTATCAGGTCGAAATGGCCTCACCGACGAAAATCAGTGCCATCCTTACACTCGATACGCGCACGAACGCCATCCATCGCTTCACCGCACGCACCTATTGCGACACCACCGGGCACGGGACGATCGGTGTCATGGCTGGAGCCGATCACGAAATGATCGCCGGAGGACGTATGGGCATGTCGAACATGTGGCGCTGGGAGAATGCGTCGACCGCACAGAGCTTCCCCGAGCCTGCCTGGGTACCAACAATGAAGGAAGGCGATTTTCCCTATCCAAGAAAATTTCATGCCGAATGGTTCTGGGAGAGCGGATTCGACAAGAACCCGGTCGAAGATTTGGAAAAGATTCGAGACTGGAATCTCCTAGCCGCCTACGGCTCTTGGAATGCGATCAAGAACAAAGGTGCATACGCACGCTATGACCCCGATGAAAAAGGCCACGCCAATGCTCGCCTCACATGGATGGCCTACGTCGGCGGCACTCGTGAGACCCAACAGCTCCTCGGTGACGTGATCCTGACCGATGAAGATATCGTCAATAAGAAACCATTCCCCGACGGCTGTGTCCTCACCACCTGGTCCATCGATCTCCACTATCCTGCAGAGAAGTTTGAGGGAGCCTTCCCCGATAATCCCTTCATTTCCGTAGCGAAGCACAATCAGGGAGTGGATCGGAAGCGGGGCTATCCTGTGCCCTATCGCTGTTTTTACTCGCGCAATATTGAAAACCTCTTTATGGCAGGGCGCAATATCAGTGTCACTCACGAGGCTCTGGGCACCGTCCGAGTGATGAAGACATGCGGGATGATGGGTGTCGTGGTGGGCAAGGCCGCCGCCATCTGTGCGAAATTCGATACAACTCCCCGTGGTGTGCACGAAAATCACCTCGCCGACCTGATCGAATTAATGCGCATGCCGGGCAATATGCGTCGAGCGACCATCGACGGGAAATTCGAGATCGATCCGGCTCTGCCCGATCTCGGGGAGCCTGTGCTGGACTGGATACCCAAAAATTCCTTGGACGGCATCGTCATCGATGATGATGATGCGAAACTAACGGGCAATTGGACTCAGGGCGCAGGGCTGCCTCTGCATGTGGAAAACGGCTACCGCTATACCTCTGCAGCGAAGATGGGTTCAGAAAATGTCGCCACAGCTCGCTTCGAATTTACCACTCCGAAAAGCGGTGACTACGAAGTCCGTATTGCCTACCAGCCTCACGAGAATCGCTCTAGTAAGACACCCGTCACCGTCATCTCTGCCGATGGCGAGAAGACGACTCACGTCAATCAGCGCATCGCAGGTCCGCTCGCTCACGGATTTTATGGGCTGGGAGTTTATCGCTTTGATGCGGATAAGCCATCTGCCGTAGTCGTGAGCAATGATGGAGCTGACGGAACCGTTCACGCCGATGCAATCCAGGTGATTCCTGTAAAATAGCGAACTGAACGACTGTTTTTCCCAGCATCTGAACGATTCTCACTCTGGCGATTCCTCCACATGTCGGCATGGTATTATCTGGATGCATCGGGAATACAGCAGGGGCCTGTCGATGACGCCACCCTCACCGATCTCGGAAAAATCGGACGTGTGCTTGCCAAGACACTAGTGTGGACTGATGGGACCGAACAATGGACTCCCTATCAATCTGTGGCTGGACGTCTGTTTGCGGCGCAGAGCAATCTCGCATCGAGCGACGGCGTGATACTCCCAGTTCCGATTGGAGTCTGCGCCTTTTCCGGCATCGTCCAGCCGCTGGAGGAGATGCTCCCCTACGGAGACGCCACGGTCGCTCCGGAGTTCAAAGATCGCTTCGTCCAGTGGGTGATGGAAGAGGGAAAAACCCACATCCGAGATGCAGCTGGGAGCAATTTCACATACGTAGGATTCTGGTGGCGCGTCCTCGGCGCTCTGCTCGACTATATGGTTAAAATGATCCCCTCCTCCCTATGCATGATCCCCTACTACATCGCATCATTCGTAGAGGGAGTCTCCCAAGCGACGCACCCGAGTGAAGGAGCGCCCCCGGAGACTGTATCAACGATGGGAGACATGTCGATATTCACGATTTTAGCCTACGGCCTCGGAATGCTCGCGAATCTCGGGATCAGTATCGGATATGATACGTGGATGGTGGGGCGCTATCAGGCCACTCTGGGGAAAATGGCGATCGGCGCGAAAGTGGTAGCTCCCGACGGATCACGCATCTCCTACGGGCGTGCCTTTTATCGTTGGTTCATCAAGAAGCCCGTCAACTGGTTCCTCGTATGGATTCCACCGACTCTTGGCATCACTCTGACCATGGGAGGTATTATCCCCTTGCTCAGTCGAAGTGGAGACGATCAGACACCGCTCTTCGTAGCCGCTTTTGCAGGAAGCATGATCCTGTTCTGCGTGCTAGTCTTACTGGGCCTCGGCGTATACTGGATGGCAGCGTTTGATTCGGAAAAGAGAGCGCTCCACGACAGAATCGTTGCTACTCGAGTCATTCGGAAATAGAAAAATGGATTTCTCCACTCCTGCAGATCCGCTCCCTCAGTTACGCCAGACACTGGATTGCCCGATCTGTCGCGCTCCTGTCCATTGGGAACAGATTTCGACTTTCGAGCAACAGACGATCACCTGCTCCGTTTGCCAAACCACTTTGACTCCGCTGATTCTGCCTCGGTTTTCCCACCGTATCAACCCTGAGCTTCACGACTCCTCCGTCGAATTAGGAGATGCTTCCTGCACCTTTTTTCCCGAATTGCAAGCGACTGCCGTCTGCGATGAATGCGGGGCGTTTCTCTCAAACAAAGCACGAATGCACTGGGGCGATCAAGCTCTGTGCCTCCCCTGTCTCTATCGTCTCCGAGAGAAGGAACTTGATTCCGGCTCCGTGGCGAGCCGTTGGTTTTATGATCGAATCGCCTTGGCTTTGGTGACTTTGGGAGCGCCACTCTCCCTTTTCACCACGCCGATTGCCCTATTTTTGCTGATCCGCTACCGCAACACCCGAGGCGGCTTCGCTCCACACTCCCGTGCGATTTGGTGGATCGCGCTGGTTCTGTCACTCTGCTGGGTCGTGGTCTGGGGGATTCTGATTAGCATTCTGTCATCCCTGATCCTCGACGATGTCCTGTAGGAGCGAGACAATTCTCGTCCGAGCATAAACAAGACGATCTCGTGGGTGGATGCGATCTTCGCCCGATCTTCGCCGTATCGCCGCAGCTACCTTTGAAGAATCAAGCGCCCATCACTCCTCTAAATCGAAGCAATTACGACTCAGGCCTTTGTACAACTCAGGCCTTTGCCTTGCCGACTTTGCACTGTCCGTCCAGCGTCGCACCCTCTTCCATCTGGAGACTAACCGTGTTCACGGCACCAGTAATGATCGAAGTGGGAGCCAAGCGACAGGATTTGAAGAAGCTATCTCCGACGACCTGACCTTCGATCACAGCCTTCTCTGCTTTCAGATTCCCCTTTACGCTGGCATTCTGTCCGATGGTCAGACTGCCCTCAGAGGTAATATTGCCACTGATCGAACCATCAAAGATGAGATCGCTCGAACAATTCAGATCACCTTCGATTTGAATATCACTGGAAAGATGGCTGCTCACGAGATTAAAAGGTTAGAGGTTTACGCTGTAGAAACGCATTAAAAGTTCCTGCCATGCAGAAGCATTCATAGCAGAAGATTCTCACACAAGGCGAGACTTTTCTCAAAAAATCTTCACTAGAGTCGAATTTCAAAACGCAGAAGGCGCGAATCATGTAAAAATCCGCGCCTTCTCACCATTCAAATCTATCGAGTGACTTACGCCCCGGTTTTCTCCTGACGAGACTTCAGATTCGTCGCCGCCTTTCCGACGCGATCACGAAGATAATTCAGCTTCGCACGGCGCACTTTCCCTCTCTTAGTCACTTCCACCTTGGCCACTTTCGGCGAATGAATGTGGAATGCACGCTCCACTCCCTCACCATTCGAGATTTTACGGACGGTAAAGGCCTGATTGATTCCTGTGCCGCGCCGAGCGATTACGATCCCGGTGAAGATCTGAATCCGCTCTTTGCCACCTTCCACAACTCGCGAGTGTACATTGACAGTATCCCCCGGGATAAACGCCGGGATTTCTGTTTTCATCTGCTCGCGTTCGATTTTGTCGATTACGTTCATAAATATCTCTGGAAAATGTTTTGGAAAGTCACTGCGCACGGGTGTGTCGCGAGCGAGTTGGAACTCTGGCGCAAGTCTGGAAACAAATCAACGGATTTCCTAAATATTTTTGTTGCGCAAAACGCGATTGTTGATATAATACCCGCCTTGCCATCTGAGGGGCTTAAAATCGCAGAAATTCATTTTGAAACTTATTTTGAATTGATCCGATTACTATTCACCTCGACATACCGTTGGAGCGGTAGTTCAGTTGGTTAGAACGCCGCCCTGTCACGGCGGAGGTCGCGGGTTCGAGTCCCGTCCGCTCCGTTCTTTCACTTCGAAAGAATCTTAACAAATTCCGAACATGGAATTTATGTTTTACGCGAGAAGCCCCCTACTCCGGGGTCATTGTATCTTTGTAGTGGCCTTCACACTCTCGTGCGCCACACACGAAAGCAGGTCACGAAACTTCGTGCGAAATCCCCTGGTCGTTCGTCGATCCATCGCTCGATCAATTCCGGTGAGAACCACTGTCCCGACTCGACTTCCTTTCCATGAACTCGGATACGTCCCTGTACTTCGGCCTGAAAGATTCCGATAAACTCCTGATCTGTCGCCTCACTGGCGTTCAGCTTTCCGACTTCTACCAGCGACTCCTTCGGACGCACCCATAGCTCCTCCCACAATTCTCGCTCCGCTGCTTGAGCATAGCTCTCACCCGGATCGACGTGCCCAGATGCGCTGCTGTCCCACTTTCCCGGATGACTATCCTTCAGATGCGAACGCTTTTGCAGGAAGATTTCCCCTCGCTTGTTCTGCACAAATACGTGCACAGCCCGATGAAACACCTTTCGTGAATGAATCTCAGCACGAGTCCGCAATTCGATCACCCGATCTACTTCATCCACGACCTCCAGAAGTTCGGATGCGCTGGGAGGTAAATTCTTACACGGATGCGGAGCGACCTGTTCCGATAGCTCCACCCATTCTTCCAGACTCAGCTCCTCTGCCCGGACTGTCGCGGGCAAGCCCATCGTTATCAGTGCCTCCCCTGCCCGCTCTCGATCCGGTCCCAGATTATTCAAAAGCTGTTTTCTTCGCTGAGAAAAGCCACGCTTTACCAACTCTCGAAATCCTTCGGAGCAATGTGGCTGAATCTCTCCCATCGATCGCGGTTGAAAACGCACAATCGTCGAATCCACCGCCGGACGAGGATAGAAATACTCCGGCCCTACCGTGCGCAGTTCTGCGATACGCCAACGCTCCTGCAGCATCAGAGACAGAACTCCGTAACCCCTGCTACGGGGCCGGGCGACAAATCGCTCTGCCACTTCTCGTTGCACCATCACCACCGCTTCCGTCACAGGACTCGGAGCGTCCAAAAAGTTCGCCAGAATCGCATTTCCCACCGAATAAGGCAGGTTCCCGATGAATTTTACATCATCTTCCTGAAACAGAGTCCGCACATTGTATTGCGTCGCATCCTCGTGAATCACCTCTACGCCCTGTTCTCCATAGCGCTCTCGCAAAAATTCCGCCAAACGCCCATCCGTCTCCACCAGAGTTAGACGACATCGCCCTACCAGAGATTCCGTCAGCGCTCCAAAACCAGGCCCTACCTCCACCACATGATCCTCGGGATGCAGATCGAGTTGATCGACAATCCAGCGAGAAATCTCCGAATCCGCCAGAAAACTCTGTCCCAGCTTGCGACTCGGAGAAATCCCGAACCGCTTCAGCAGACCTTGGAGTTCAGATAAATTCACGGTGCCAAGATGGACGGACGCAGGGGAAAATCAAATTTCCTTCGCTCTGGGCAATCTCATCGTTCCAATCAATGATCCGACGCCTTCTCCGCTCCCAATCCAGTATGAGTTCGCACGCAGAACTCTGCGAATTTCTCTTCCGCCTCGATCTCGCGCTTGGACAGCAGCGTCCCTAGGACAGCAGCGATCAGCCCCAAGGGGATGCTCACGATTCCCGGATTGGTCAGCGGGAAGATCGGCGCTGCTTGAATCAGGTGACGCTTCGCAGCGGCTACATCCGGTCCGTCGATTCCCATCACGCTGGGACTCAGAACGATGAGCACAATGCTCGCGGCTAAGCCCACGATCAATCCTGTCACCGCACCCGCCGTATTAAAACGCTTCCAAAATACCGAAAACACGATCACGGGCAGATTGGCCGAAGCGGCCACCGCAAAGGCCAGCCCTACCAAGAATGCGACGTTGACCGTCTGCAGCCGAATCGCCAACACGATGGAGATCGCCCCGACAAACAGAGCTGAAATCCGAGCAATCTTCACTTCGCGTCCCTGAGGAACCTCTTTCCCCGCTTTCAGCACATTCGCGTAAAAATCATGTGCAAAGGAGGTGCTCGCACTAATGGTCAGCCCAGCCACTACCGCCAAAATCGTCGCGAAAGCTACGGCGGAAATAAAGGCGAAGAACGCTTCTCCTCCTAGGAAATGGGCTAGCTCGGGTGCCGCCATGTTCTCGTTACCTATCTCGGCACGAGTGAGCAAGGTCGCCGCTCCGAAGCCTAGAAATGTCGTCAAAATATAAAAAATACCGATGATCACCATCGCCCACACCACCGATACCCGCGCCGTCCGCGCATCCGGCACGGTGTAAAAACGCACCAGCACATGAGGCAGCCCCGCCGTACCTAAAACCAACGCTAGCCCCAGCGAAATCAAATCCAGCGGTCCCCATCCCCCCGTCGCCGCCGTCGCTTCGATGCCAAATTTTAACCCAGGATCGAGGAAATTCTTCGCTGTCTCCACCCCGTTCTCAGTTACCGACACAGCCGATACCGCATCAAAAAAGCGCCCGAGATCAAATCCGAACTGCTGCATCACCAGAAAGCTCAGAGCAAAGGTCGCCCCCATCAGCAACACCGCCTTCACGATCTGCACCCAAGTAGTGCCGTGCATCCCACCGAAGATCACGTACACCATCATCAGAACTCCCACTCCGACAATGACTGCATTCGGAGTGATCCAAGTATAATCCTTCAGCAGTGTGCTCACCAATACTCCGGCACCGATCATCTGAGCCACCATGTAGAGGGTCGAGATCACTAAGGTGCTGAAAGCTGCTGCCGCACGTACGGGCCGCGCCTGTAGGCGATAGGCCAACAGGTCAGCCATCGTAAACTTTCCCGCATTTCGTAGAGGCTCAGCCACTACGTAGAGCACGCTCAGGTAGGCGACCAAAAATCCGACCGAATACATGAAGCCATCGAAGCCGAAAAACGCGATCATTCCCGAGATTCCCAAGAAAGAAGCGGCCGACATGTAATCTCCCGCCACCGCGAGACCATTCTGCCATCCTTTTATTGAGCGACCAGCGGCAAAATATGCGCTAGATCCCGTATTTTTGCGTGCACTCCAGACCGTAATTCCCAGCGTGGCGAGCACGAAGGTAAGAAACATTGCTATCGTCATAATCGAACTAGATCAGAGGTTTTCCTTCTTCAGCATCTCCGCTACAGCCCGATCATAGACCGCTGCCCGTCGCATATAGAGCCACGCCATTCCCCAAGCCATCACAAACTGTGACAGGGCGAACAGATAGGCAACGTTCACTTTTCCGATGACGGGTTTCTTCACTAGATCCGGAAACCACCCCACTAGGATGAGAAAGGCGAAATAATACAGCAGGAAAAAGACGCAGCACGGCACGATGAATCGCCGCTTCGCTACCAGAAGCTGGGCGAACTCCGGTCGATTCATGATTCTCACCCAGCCATCAGAAGATGAGGGCGGATTTTCTGAAGGTTTTTCCTGATTCATAAGGTGCGATCTTAAAGAGGGACAGCAAGATGACAAGAAGGAAGTTTTATTTCTTCTTCTTGATCTGATCTGAAGCTTCTTTCCAGGGAAGCAGAATTCGAGGCGGAGCAGACGGTTCCAGATTAATTCATCTCGATCCAGATTCACTGCGTCGATCCTCGCATTAGTCTCGACTGATCGACCGAATTTTGACATTTTCACTTCCGTATCGACTACGACCTCATCATCACGTCCATGTTATTGCTCACTCCTCATCGGCGAATCGCCCTTCTGACCGCCATTCTGATCGCCATCCCCGTCGTTCTCACGGCTCAGCAGCGTGTCGAAGTCACACGCGATCTATGGATTTCGTCGCATCGGAACGAATCCGAAGGCAATAATGGAGGATCGCCCAAATTGAAATTAAAAGGAATCCAGGAATTCTTTCTGATCGACTTCGATCCGGTGCCTTTGAAGGGGAAAATCGTCAAACGGGCACAGCTTCACCTACATCTGACTTCGCCGGATGCCCCCCTCCGCAGGACCACTGTATCGACGATCACACAGGAGTGGACGGAAGGCGAAGGGCGAGACTATGAAAAACGTCCCGGAGTCAGTTCCTTTTTCTGGGCAAAATTCGGTGAACAGCGTTGGGGGAATGATGCCTCAGATATCACGTCCGTCGTCTGTGGAGAAGGTGGCTCAATCTGGGGTTTCGGCGATGCTTCGCCGCCCGATCAAGAGGGCTGGCAGATCGTTCCCATCCTGCCTGAAGTCGTCCAAGCTCGCATTGACGGAGCCTCACAGGGATTCTTCGCAATCGACGACGTGGGCAACGAATACACGAGAGATGGAGACGCCTTTGAATATAAGCTCTTTCGGAATCGCTACGTCTCGAGTCGTGAGGATAAGAAGATCTGGCACCCCTACTTCACTCTCTGGCTGGAGGATGGCGTGTCTGCGACCGCTTCTCAGACATCACCAGCACCCGTCACCGCCACAGCAGTTGCTCAGCTGCCCACTGCTCCGACGCACATCCCCTCAGCTCCCGCATTGCCTTGCCGCAATCTTTTCGGAGAACCATTGGCCTCCACCCACTTTTTCGCGGCGAAAGGAGAAGCCATCGGATTCTCTGTGCCAGCGAAGCTCGGAGAAGTGAAAGTCGATGCTCCCAGCCTGAGGGTCAAACTCTATTCCATGCCCAAAGTCGCAGACTTTCGCGACCCGCTCGTTCCCCAGGGCTTTGATCTGGGCGATGAGCTACTGAAAGAAATCCCTTCGTCGGATGGTGGTGAAACCTTCATCGATCTGCTCATTCCGAAAGATACCCCTGCCGGCACCATTCAGGGCAAAGTCACGACAGGTAATCAGACCCTGCCGTTCACCGTCACCGTATGGAACTTTACCCTGCCGGATCATCTTTCCTTTCTCCCGCAGATGAACGCCTACGGACTGCCGAATCATCCCATCGAATACTACCGACTCGCCCACGAACATCGGACCGTTCTAAATTGCCTCCCCTACGGATGGCGCGGCCAAGTCCACGATCCAGTGCCGAAGATACGAGCAGACCAAAGCTGGGACTGGAGTGAGTTTGATGCAGTATTCGCTCCCCTTCTCGATGGCAGCGCCTTCTCAGATCTGCCCCGAGGACCGATTCCGGTCGATGCCTTCTACCTGATGCTCAACGAAAACTGGCCTATGGCACACGAGGAGCACTTTCGGGGCGGGTACTGGATAGAGAACGCCTACGATGATACTTATTGGAGTCAGTTTCGCAGCGCTGCAGCCGAGATCGCCCGACATATTCAGGAGAAAGACTGGACTGAACCCATGTTCGAATTCTACTTGAACAATAAGATTTATTTCAAGAAAGACGACTGGAGGAAATGCTCTGCCGCTTGGATTTTCGACGAACCCGTCCACACGCAGGATTTCTGGGCGATTCGCCGATTCGGTCAGGAATTCTGGCAGGCCACAGTCCCTTTTCCCAAAGCGCATCTCATGTACCGCTCTGACATTTCTCGCCCGCAGTGGCAGAGGGAACTGTTCGATCACTGTGTGAATGTCGAAGTCGTGAGCGGTATCTTGCGCACCTACTGGCCTCGTGTGATGCGCCGCGCACGTGACTATGGGAACCTCTACTACATGTATGGCAGCGCGAACGCTATCGGTACAGCGAATGGAAGCAATGCCGCTTGGTGTGTGGAGACTTGGTCACTGGGGGCCGATGGGG
The DNA here is from genome assembly GCA_963205275.1 of Verrucomicrobiota bacterium. Classification (GTDB taxonomy): domain Bacteria; phylum Verrucomicrobiota; class Verrucomicrobiia; order Verrucomicrobiales; family DEV007; genus Arctic95D-9. The sequence goes on from CAUJIH010000086.1 coordinate 41,231, forward strand.
TCGTCCCGTGGAACACCATCGGCAAAATTCAGTCCTGGACCGAACCCGACGACCTCTCCCTCTTCTACAGAACTCCCAATGGCCCTGTTCCCAGCTTACGACTCAAAGCTTTTCGAGCGGGTCAGCAACTCATCGAATACCTGACGCAATATTGCACCGAATCGGGACAAAGCCGAGACAGTGTCATGGCAGCCATTCGAGCCACTCCGGGACTGAGTGCCACCTTGGTCAAAACCAGCGAAGACGATGCCGGAAAGTCAAAATTCGGACCTGAGACCGGTGCCGCCCTCGAGTCGCTACGCATGGCTCTCGGGACCTGGTTAGACAAGGCATCCCCTCCCGCAAAAGAACGCTGGATCGACATCCGCCCTGCTCGCCCCGATTTCAGAAGCGCTCGTCAGGTAACTCCCCTGTCAGTCATCCCGTAGCACCTCTTCCGCGAGGCGAGAAAAAGATTCTTGCAGTTCTAATCGCAGAATTTAATCTCCTCAATTCACATCATGCCCGCTCCACTCTCTTTTCGGCTCTGTGTAGCCGTGACGATTTCCATCACCGCCGTATGCTCACCCCGAGTTCAGGCCATCGACATCACCGTATCTCCTGACGGTCAGATCAAAAGCCTGACTGAAGCTCGCGATGCCTTGCGCAAAGCTCGCCAGACGGAACCAGACGAGACATACACCATCCTCGTCACGCCGGGTCGATATCTGCAAGCCGAGCCGCTGATTCTGGAGGCTCAGGATTCACTCCTTACCATACGAGCGGCTGCTGGCGAGCGGCCATGGTTGATCGGAGCACCCGTCGTGAGCGGATGGCAGGTTCATCAGGGCGAAATCTTAAAAGCCCACATCGCGAATCTTTTGCCTAAAGGCTTCGCTCCCAGGCAACTCCTCTGTAATGGAAAGCGCCAGCCTCTGGCTCGTTATCCGAACTTCGATCCGCAGAATCCGCTGTACGGCGGATGGAACTTCATCCCGCCTTACGAACCAGAAAAGACACCCGCCGAATCCTATTCAAAGCGAGAAACCTGGCTGAAGGCCGAAGACATCCGCTCTTGGAAACATCCGGAACAAGTGGAAATCAACATCTTCGCCGGGCCGGGGTACTGGAACTTCTTCGAACCCATTCAATCGCTCGATCCTGTCACACGCAAGCTCACCCTGCAGAAGGACTGTGGTTATGAATTGAAACCAGACAATCGTTATTACTTTCAAAACGCTCTGGAGGAACTTGATGCTCCCGGTGAATGGTTTTACGACCGAGATTCGGGCGATCTGTATTTCTGGCCTCCCGGAAAGATCGCCGATCTGGAAATCCACATTCCCCTGCTGGAAAGCTTCGTTCAGATCAATGGAGCACGCGATATCACTCTGAGTGGACTCGGATTCACCGCTTGTACCGATACAGCGATCCGCATTCAGGACAGCGACGGAATCCGGATCGAACGCTGTCATGTCAGCCAATGCGGTGGCGTGAATGGGAGCGGAATCTCCATAATTAAAGGAAGCAAATGCCTCGTGTCGCGCTGCGAGATCGAGGGCACAGGCTACCACGGAGTGTCACTGGTCGGAGGCGATCCGAAAACTCTGACGGGGCCAGGGCACATTGTCGAAAACTGTCATATCCACGAAATCGGTGCCATAAAGAAAAACGGAGCGGGAATCTCGATGAATGGCGTGAATCTCATCGCGCAACACAATCACATCCACCACGTCCCGCGTATCGCCGTCCAGATGGCGGGAAATCATTGCAAAGTGGACTGGAATCACATCCACCATACCATGCTCGAGACTCAGGATGGCGGGTCCATCTACACAGGAGGACGCAACTGGATCGACTCACGCGGAACCAGTTGGAGCTATAACCTCGTTCACGATACGATGGGCTGTATGCAGGAAGGCGGAAAATTAACAATCCCCATGTATTCCTTCGGACTCTACCCGGATGACAATGCTGGAGGCCTCGATATCATCGGCAATATTGTATACAACTCCGCCAGCAGTGGAATTCATCTGCACAACGCCCGAGATTGCGTGATCGAGAATAATATCTTCGGTCGCTCTGACAAGTGGACCATCGATCTCCACGGCTGGACGAAGGATATGCGCTATTGGACGAATCACAGCCAGAACATGATTGAGGGCTACGAGTCCGTCGCAGGTCTTCCCGCTTGGCGAAACATGCGCAACATGGATCTCCACCCGAAGGACGCATTTCATCCAGATGGCACGATGATGAGCGGAAACATCATTCGCCGCAACATCCTCTTCGCGAGTGCTCCTGACGTCGTGATGACCAGTCTGCGATACTGCTCCTCGCAATGGAATACGATCGATGAGAATCTCGTGTGGAACTCCGCAGGCCCTGTTCGCACGGGGTATCGCCACGTAGGGAAAGATACCAAGCCGGTTCGACTCGCTGGAGCAAGTAATTTTAGAAAGGAGAAGCCGGGCACTCATCCGGCAGGATGGGGGTGGGCGCAGGCACCTCCGAAGGCCGAAATCGTGGTGAATCGAGAGAGAAACCTCGTAGTGGACTCCGCTCCCACAGGAAACGCGAAGAATCCATACGCCACTTTCCGAGGCCCTGATTTTCCCATTCGCCCCGGAGCGGCTTATCGCGCACGCGCTAAAATCCGAGGCACACAGGCGAACATGGCGATTCGTTTCGCCATCGCAGCGTATAAAGGAGGCGTAGGATACTGGCAGGATAAATTCGCCAATTACACACTCGGTACCGATTGGCAGGAGATCGAAACAGTGGCGACTCTCCCTGCCCCCGGAGACAATAAGTATCAGAGCTGGATCGAGAATTGCTGGACCTATTTTTCGAGTGAATCCGCGACCGGACAGATCGAAATCGCCGAATTAACGGTTCACGAAGCCGAGCCGATGGATGAATGGCGCTCTTGGCAGCAAGAAGGTTGGGATCAGCACAGTATTGTTGCCGACCCTCTGTTTGTCGATCCAGAAAAAGGAGATTACCGTCTCCAGAATAATTCTCCTGCTCTAAAAATTGGCTTTCAGCCCACGCCCATTAATCAAATCGGGATTCAGCCGGAGTGAACCGATTTCAGGGATCGCAGACACAAAAGAACTCGGGATTTCACTTGGGAATCCCGAGTCTTTGTTTTTTGTCTCACGAGACTGACGGGTCTCGCATGTGGAATTGAATCACGCAACAGCTCAGAACGAGCGTGTCCAAGTGCGAGATGTCCCGTTGGAGTAGTAGTCGCAGTAGGTTACTACAGTGATATAGGTAGTGAAGGCACGTCCCCAAGAATCATAGGAAACACGAGGATATACGCCACGATTCACTTCCACCGTGCGCAGCGTGTAAATAGGTCCGGCATAATGATGATGATAATGCCCATAGGAAGGAGCGACATAGCCGTGACCGTAGCCATAGCCATGCCCAGAACCGTGGCCGTGACTGAAGCCATGTCCACTATGCCCAGAACCATGCCCAGAACCATGTCCAGAACCATGTCCAGAACCATGTCCATGAGGACCGGCAATTAGAGGGGAGGCCCCACTGATAGCAAAGATGGCGGCGGCGAAAAGAAGGATGGATTTCATATCAGAGCAGGAGTTGGAGGTTGGAGTTGTTGACTTGGCTGTTCGATCTCGGGTTTCAGAAGAACCGATTTCGATCACAGCGGTATGACGAACAATCTGGCCTCTGTATGCAGAAAATATTTGATTCCTGAATCCGTGAGATAGAAGTGCAACAAGATTGACAGGGACGGCTATTTATCCTTAGCTTTCCTCAAAAGCGGCGCACCTAAAGTGCTCGACGCGCTCGGCGCGAAGCGCTTTGGAGTGCGTGCGTGAAGCGCCGCTTTCCGAACTAAGCATACCGATCTCCGATCTACAGGGACAGCTTATCTATCACTCGCCCGGTCTGCTACTTCCCAGCATTCGTCTTCACTTGGATACTGCCCTGATTTCGGTTTGCTGAATTTGAGGTGGCGGAGGCAATGCGATTCTAGGAAACAATAGCCGGGGACAATAAGCTGTCCCTATTAATTCGAGGAGTTGTCGAAGACGTTTGAGATTTTTATCCACAGATTTCGCGGATGAACACAGATTTTTTTGATTCTTATCTGCGAAAATCTGCGCAATCTGTGGATAGCCAATAATCGCCTGCCCCTATTAATTGCCATCCACCCATCATCCAAAAACGCACCCTTCTCACCCTGCCGCCTAGTCTTCCGCCAAAGCGGCGCTTCACGCCGCACTCCAAGGCCTGCGGCGAATGTAAAGCGTGCGTTATCCACCTGCCTGAATCCAGAAATTCACGGTTTAACCAGTCTGATTTCGCCGATGTCCATCATTCTCGGCTGCACCTTGAATCCGGCGGAGATGATCAGCACATAGGGCTTTCCCGCCTCCACAGTCACCGGATCACTCAGCCGCACTGGTTCAAATTTGTCCCATGACTCCGTACGCTTCGATTCCCCTTTGAGTGATTTCCCTGCAAAATAGACAAAGAAATCGCTCGGCTCGTCTCTCATTGACGACTGAACCACTTCTACGTGGAACTGCCCAGCCATCGTCGGCTTGAACTCCCACCGGAACCAAGTCTCCGGAGATGTCCACTGTGTATAAGACTTGAGACTGGAATTCATCGCCGCACCTCCGACTCTTCCCCTCACTCGCCCTTTCGTCGCCTCAATTTTTCCGCCAGGCTGATACTCCGCGATCTGCTGCGATTGCTGAGTGAGTGTCTTCACATAGTCGTTTGCTGTCTTGCCATAGTTGGGGTGCTTTCCCCACTCCTTCAACACGGCGATGGTCTCAGGATAGGGATAGTCGAGTAGCGAATCGATCAGGTCGCGCGCCTTATCCGCTTTCTTGACATAGGTAAATGCTTTCTTCCATAAGGGCACCATCTCCGTTACAGGCTCAGGTCCAGGAATCTGACAGAGACGCACGTAAGCCTCTTGCGCCACCGCCACCACACTGTCGTCACTCTTAGCGGCGATGATCGCATCCAGATCCGGGAGCACAGATCGATCCCTCCATTTCAGATAGGCTCCGATCGCATCTCTCTGGTACTTCACATCTCCGCTCTCACCGAAGACTGATTTCAGTCGCTCGCGTACTTTGTCACCGCCGATTGTGCCGAGAACTCGGAACAGACTCTGACGCTCGTCTCCGGACGTCGTTCCGATGCGATTCAGAATGGGGTCCACCGTCGCATCGCTGTCTCCCGTCCTACGAATGATCGCGAGAATCGTTTCCTCGAAGGCTGTTCTTACTGGAATCGTCAGCGGATATTGAAGAAACCCCATCAGGACGGGAACGTCCTTAGCACTCGCGAGGGATCGAATGGATGCCAAAATCCGAATTCGCTGCTCGTCGGATGTCGCTGCTTTGTAGATCGCGAGAACATCACTCACATTGAGCACGTAATTCCTCTCGGCCAGAGTTTCGGCGATTTTGATCTTCAGATCGACTGAGGGCGCAGACTGCATCTTCTCAAAAACTCTCTCGCTGATTCCCACTCCCTCAAGTGTGGCTAACACCTTCAAGGCATCGCTCCTCATCGATTCCGGAAGCTCGGAACGAGTGAGAAACGACACCGCGAGATCGACATCTGCCGTCGTCCCGGTCGGGGTAGGATTCCCCGCTAGGAACTGGATTCGCTTCTCTCGGGCACGCTCGTTCGTCCGTTTGACAGAACCAGTGATCCACCATACGGAACCAATCAGGAGAACCAACCCGTAGACAATCCACTTCCAATGCCGAGCAAAGAAGTTAGACGGAGTCTCTTCGTATTTGACACCGTGCTTAGAAGAAATAGCCGACACTTTTCCCGACTTACCGAGCGAAACCTGAGACGATTGCGGACCAGTTCCCACCACGAGTGTGGGAGCCTTCCCCGTCTGCCCAGAGGGAATAATCAGCCTCGGCGGTGCCGTGGCTCCCTTCGCTGCACGCACCACGACGACAGCTCCAGTCGCAATCTCTGGAGTGTCCTCGATGGGCAACACGGACACCGCATCACTGCCAGGCGAACGTGGATTTTTCGGCCAGCGACTCAGCGCATCTCTCGCATCACTGGGGCGGTGCGCAATATCGCGATTGATCAACCACATCACCCACTCACAAATCGACGGTGACAGATCGGGTCTCACCTGCTGCAATGGAATTACGCGATGCTGGAGGTGCGCATTCATCACCTGAGGTGCCGTATCTCCATTGAATGGATACTGGCCCGTCAGAGCGTTATAATACACGCATCCCATCTGATATAGATCAGTCCGAACATCCAGCTCTCCACGCTCGAACTGTTCAGGAGCCATGAAAAAGATCGAACCCATCACGGACTCATCCTGATCCATCGTCTGGACGGAGGGAGTTTTGCTGAACTTCGCTAGACCGAAGTCGAGGATCTTGAGTTGGAACTTGCCTGACGCTTGCCAGATCACCATGATGTTCGATGGCTTAATATCACGATGGATCACATTGCTTGCCTGCGCCGAGATTAGCGCCTCCATAGTCTGCTGTACCACCTCGACAAAATCCTCCTGAGTGAGCACTCCCCGTTCGACGGTCTCGTCCAAAGTCTCCCCTTTGAGGAGTTCCATCACTACGAAACCACCTTGCTCATCTCGCCCCACATCGAATACGGTGACGATGTTCGGATGATTCAAACTCGACAAGGTCTGCGCCTCCGCGATCAGCTTGGACGCCGCGTCTTTGATCTCCTGTTCCGTCGCCTTTTCAGAGGGAAGCACGCGTTTGATGGCGACCTCTCGTTGCAACTGGGTGTCAAGTCCCTTGTACACGGCACCTAGGCCCCCCTTGCCAATTTGTTCAAGGATTTTATAACGGTCACTCATGGAAGAAGAAGGAGAAGGAAGAGGAGTATCCAGTGGCTACAGATTTAATTCTAAAGCGAGTAATATAAGAGATAATGGACTGTACGCAAAATTACAGGGAAATATCTTCAATTTTTTACAAGCGTGATTTCGGAAATAAATCAGAATTCGGCTTCTTGCCGCATTCATCCAATTTTCTAGCGATTCAATCGCAAGTATCTTGAGAAAAGATTCCGAAAAGTCTGGATTTCATCCATAATTCCTCCGGTAGCTGTCAAGCGAGTTGACTGTTTTTAGGCGGCTTGTTTTTGACGTTTTTCTAGATTTCTGTTGTCGATTGGGTAGAGATTGACGGAGATCGTTGGGGCGCAGTTCCGGACTTTTTTGGCGATCCAGCGATCAGGA
>CAUJIH010000087.1 GCA_963205275.1 Verrucomicrobiota bacterium
AAAGCGCGGTCTCATTGAAGCAACGGCGGCTCCGATCGATGGAGTCACGCTTGGCGAAATTTCCGCGCCATCAAAAGCGCGGTCACATTGAAGCCGGGACTCACAAGGGTCCTGAGAATGGAGGGGCCGATTTCCGCGCCATCAAAAGCGCGGTCTCATTGAAGCGAGGGGATGCAGAATCGGATGCTAGACAGGGATATGATTTCCGCGCCATCAAAAGCGCGGTCTCATTGAAGCTCGGTGCGAGCGGAGCTGGCAACGATCCAGACGGAGGATTTCCGCGCCATCAAAAGCGCGGTCTCATTGAAGCATCGTCAACTCACCGAACAGCGTCTACGTATGCCCCAGATTTCCGCGCCATCAAAAGCGCGGTCTCATTGAAGCGCGGCGGTAGATGCCATCCACATCCGGATACCGCTCATTTCCGCGCCATCAAAAGCGCGGTCTCATTGAAGCGACGGGGTGGACGGGGGATGTGCGGATCGCTACGAGTATTTCCGCGCCATCAAAAGCGCGGTCTCATTGAAGCCAGTTCTATGGCTTGTTCAACCGAACGCAGAGAGACCCATTTCCGCGCCATCAAAAGCGCGGTCTCATTGAAGCGGATCGGATGGTGTCGAGCTATGAGTATCGACGGCAGATTTCCGCGCCATCAAAAGCGCGGTCTCATTGAAGCCTCAAAGGCAGGGTCGGGGAGGTATTCCCCGACGATATTTCCGCGCCATCAAAAGCGCGGTCTCATTGAAGCACGTATAGGGCTGCCCAGACGGAGGATGGGCACGCATTTCCGCGCCATCAAAAGCGCGGTCTCATTGAAGCAGGATGGCTTACGGACGACTCTGCAAACTACAGTGCCGAATTTCCGCGCCATCAAAAGCGCGGTCTCAGTGAAGCACCCCATCGGGGCCTGCGGTCTCGGAGGACTCGGTAGATTTCCGCGCCATCAAAAGCGCGGTCTCATTGAAGCATTGAGCCGCAGGAATCGCGCCAAAAATACTTCCGCATTTCCGCGCCATCAAAAGCGCGGTCTCATTGAAGCCAGACCATCCGGCATCTCGCGCACCCTGCGCATTGGGATTTCCGCGCCATCAAAAGCGCGGTCTCATTAAAGCAGATGATGCCGACGGGGACGTCGGCGGACCCAGATTTCCGCGCCATCAAAAGCGCGGTCTCAGCCCCCTACCCTGCCTCACGAAAAGAGCTTCACGATCACGTTGGGGACAATGCCGGTGAGGAGGATGAGGATGGCGAGGATCACCATGCTGACTTTGGTCAGCAGATTGACCGGAATGGCTGCACCATCGCTACTGCTCGGGGCATCGAGATACATGGAAGCGGCGATCTTCAGATAAAAGTAAAATCCTGCGGCGGCACCAATCAGGGCAGCGGCGATGAGCATCCATTGTCCTGCGTCCAAGGCGATCTTAAAGGCGAGGAACTTGCCGATGAAACCTGTCGTGAGGGGAACTCCTGCGAGAGAGGCCAAAGCAATCAACAGAATTCCAGCGAGGAAAGGCGAACGCTTGGCGAGACCTCGGATGGAATCGAGGGTCTCTCCCGTGTCAGCAGCATTGAGCACATTCAGGACGAGAAAGACGAGAAGAGTCATCAGCAGATAGGCTCCGATGTAGTAGGCAAACACCGCTACCGGAGAAAGAGCGTTGACGGCACCGGGATAGGAGGTGGAGGCGAGCGCCATGATGAGAAATCCACTGTGTCCAACAGATGAATATCCCATGAGTCGCTTCAAGTTCTTCTGTGCCAAAGCTCCGAGGTTTCCAAGAAGAAGCGTGAGAATGGCGATCACCACGAGAATCGCGAGTGCCTTGGTACCCAGCACAGGGCTCGTGAGATAGGGATATACTAGGCGCAGAGTCACAATGGCAGCTCCGGCTTTCGATCCTACCGAGAGGAAGGCGGTGATGGGCGTAGGCGCTCCCTGGTAAACATCGGGTACCCAGATATGGAACGGTGCGGCTCCTAGCTTAAAGGCCAAGGAGACGAGAATTAGCGAAAATGCGAACATAGCCGCCGTAGAATTCACTCCCGGCTTCGCCAGAGCCTCTGTGATCGGCCCCAGTTCCATGCTGCCTGTAATTCCGTAAAGCCAGGCGAATCCATAGACGAGGAAACCAGCGGAGAGAGCTCCGAGGATGAGGTATTTCACCCCAGCTTCCAGCGAGCCGACGTTCCGTCTCATGTATCCGGCGAGGATGATGAAGGTGATGGAAACGACCTCGATAGAGACGAAGATACTGACGAGATTGTTCGCAGACGCCATCCACATGAGTCCGGCGCACACGAAGACGGGTAAAGAGTAGAATTCGCCCAGTCCTGCTTGCGGATGAGCGCCTTGATCAGGTGGTGCGATTTTGGATAGGACGATGGGGGCAAAGTCGATGGCCATCACCAGTGAGAGAATGGTGGTTAGCAGGGCGACTCCTTTGAAGAACAGCGAGAGATTGTCAGGAGCAGCGTAGAATTTCCAGACGGGACTTGCGGCGTTACTGGGTGACTGAACGGCAAAGAGCAGTAAAAAAACCACACCTAGGCCAAGGATGCCGAGACGAGCGAGTGAACGCTTGTCCTGCAGCTTCGCAAAGGCATCGACCATCAACATGACCAGCCCGAGAGCGACTACGAAAAATTCGAGGTAATAGACCTGCATAGAATCAGGATTCGGAAGACAAAATGAAACTTGAACAGAAAAATTAACCGGCACTCAGAAGGAAGAGACCGTTCACTGTGGGACGAATATATTGGTTCAGCACTTCTGGTGAAAATCCAACGATGAGCAGTCCGGCGATGAGAAGAATCACCGGCAGCATCTCGCGCAAAAGCATATCTGGGGCATCGTCGAGACGCACCTTAGGGGCGTTCCCCATGAAGATAGAGCGGTAGGCGCGGAGCAGATAGACAGCGGAAATCACGACTCCCCAAAGCGCTCCCACGGTCGCCCAGCGCAGCCAGTTCATACCCGAGGCATCTCCGTCGAAGGCTCCGAAGTAGATCGGAATTTCAGCGGCGAAGTTGGCGAAGCCCGGAAGCCCGATGGCGGCAAAAGTGGCGAAGCCAAAGAGCAGACCGAGTCGCGGCAAAGACTTTCCGAGCTTTCCAAAGCGGCGAAAGGTCAGATCCCCGAAGCGGTCGCGCAGTGCTCCGTTCAGCGCGAACAGAGCGGCGATGGATAGTCCGTGAGCGAACATCAGAAGCACGGCACCAGAGACTCCCATCGTATTAAAAGCGGCTATTCCGAGGAAGATGTAGCCCATGTGCATGACGCTGGAAAAACCGAGCATTCGATCAAGCGAGCGCTGAGCGATGGTAACGAGTCCGATGAAGAGAATATTTCCAATCAGCAGGATGAGCAGCAGATGCAGCCAGTGCTGGAATCCATCGGGCACGATGGGCAGAGCGATGCGGATGAGACCATAGAGACCGAATTTTTTCAGCACTCCGGCGTGGAGCATGGTCACCGGTGTCGGAGCCTCTGCGTAGGCGGGCGCAGCCCAGCTATGGAAGGGGAAGAGCGAAACCAGAGTACCGAATCCCACCAGCAGCAGCAGGAAAATCCAGTTCTGCGACGCAGCATCGATCCCCTGCCCCTGAGCCAGTGCGATCAGGTCTGCGATAGCGAAGGTCTGCGCCCCTAGCTTAATCACCAGCAGAATGAGTCCAACGAGCAGGATCAGACTCCCGACGCTGAGGAAGATGGTGATCGTCCAAGCTGTGCGAATCCGATTTTCCCCTCGCCCGAAAAGGCCTATCATGAGGAAGGTCGGAATTAGTGCCAGTTCGTGAAAGGCATAGAAAAAGAAGAGATCCGTGGCCGTGAAGGCACCGAGAGCACCGCCTCCGATCAGGAGCAAGGAGAGGTAGTACAGGCGTGAATTGCCCTGGACCTTCGACTCATCGGGTGCCGCGAGCACCGCAGCGAGCAGGACGATGGATGAGAGAAGAATCAGAACGACACTGATTCCATCCAGACCGAAGGCGAGACTGATGGTCGGGATACCTGGCATATCGAGTACTGTGCGAGCGCTCTCGAACTGCCAAGCGGCGAAATCTTCGATCGAGGTGTTGTAATTGATCGCACAATAAATCGTGGTCAGGAACACCAGCACCGAGGCTCCGAGCGCAGTACATCGGGCCGGGGCACCGAGCGCGATGGCTAGTGCGGCGATAAGCGGCAGAGATACGAGAAATTCGAGCGTGCTCACGGTAGGAAAGGTTCAGGAAATTCGATCAGAGGACGAAGTAAAGGAGTGCCACGACCCCAAGGCCGAAGAGGAAGGCGTAAGTCTGCACATTTCCCGTCTGAAGGGCACGGGAGACTGATCCTCCGGCGAGAGACAGGGCTGCGGGAAAACGGGCGATGAGAGGATCGATCACGTCGCGATCTAGGCGAGTGAGTCCTCTGGCGAGACCATCCTGAATCTTGTCGACGAAGAAGAGATAGAGCTCGTCGATGCGGAATTTGTCTCGAAAAAGTGGAATGCTGATCGGATCCTTTTGCGCCGTGCGGTAGAGGAACCAAGCTCCGGCGACTCCTCCCACGAGACCGACCAGCGAGAGAGTGGCGGTGAGTCCGAAGTGGGAAAAGAAGTGGCCAAAATCCGCATGTCCGGCAGCGACGAGCGGGGCGGCGAGAAAACGATAGGCGGAGAAAACAGCCATGACGGCGAGCAGGGCGAGCGGAATCCACATGACAGGTTCCACCTCGCGAGCGTGCTCCGCTTCTTTCGTGCGAGACGGACCGAAGAAGGCGACGAGGACGAGTCGCGTCATATAAAAAGGAGTCAGGAATGCGACGATGATCCCCACCGCATAGGGGCCGTGCATTTTTTGCTGTAGCAGAGCCTCCAAGATGGCCTCCTTACTCCAGAATCCGCTCGTGAAAGGCACAGCGATGAGAGCGGCTGTTCCAAGGGCGAAAGTCCAGAAGGTAATGGGCATACGCTTCCGCAGTCCTCCCATGCGCCAGATATCCTGTTCGTGATGACAGGCGTAGATGACCGCACCCGATCCCAGGAAGAGCAGTGCCTTGAAAAAGGCGTGGGTGTAGAGGTGGAACATTCCGGCATCGGCTCCCGCAGATCCTAGCCCCTGCGCCATCACCATATAGCCGAGTTGTGACAAGGTGGAGTATGCGAGGACGCGCTTAATGTCGTCCTGTTGCAGAGCCATGAGAGCAGCGAGCAGAGCGGTGATGGCTCCGACCCAGGCGATGGTGGTCCCGGCCACAGCACTGGCGTCAACCAAGAAGGAAACTCGCGCCAGCATGTAAACTCCGGCGGCAACCATGGTAGCGGCATGGATCAGGGCAGAAACTGGAGTCGGGCCCTCCATGGCATCCGGCAGCCAGACATGGAGCGGAACCTGAGCGGATTTTCCGACGGCTCCGGCGAAGACACAGAGCACGGCAGCATTCAGCAGTCCTGCATTCGCGACACCTCCGACGGCCTGAGCGATTTCCTTGAAGTAGATGGAACCCGTGAGAATCCAGACCAACAAGATGCCCGTCATGAAGCCGAAGTCACCGATGCGATTGACCAGAAATGCCTTCTTCCCCGCCTCAGCGGCACTGTTTTTCTCATACCAGTGCCCGATCAGGATATAGGAACTGACACCGACCAACTCCCAGAAAATGAACATCATCACGAAGTTATCCGCGAGCACGATACCGGACATGGAAAAGAGGAAGAGCGAGAGTCCCGCAAAGTAGCGCGATTTCCCGCTGTCATCCCGCATATAGCCGAGCGAGAACAGATGCACGAGAAAGCCGATGGACGACACGATGAGCATCATGCCGAGAGCGAGCTTGTCGAGAGTAAAACCGATATTGACTTGAAAGCTGGGGCTAAGATCGATCCAAGGATAGGCGATGCTCGCGACTGCTTCACCATTCGTCGCTAACATGACGCTGAAAACCAAGGATAGGAAGGCCGTTCCCGTGGAGACGAGAGCCGAGAGATTCGACCAGCGTCCGATGCCGACCACGATGGTCGCTGCCGAGAGAAGCGGGAGCAGCAGGATGAGCCAGGTGAGGGTGTCGGGATTCATGAAAAGCGGGCAGGGAGAATCAGTATTTCATCGTAGTGACCTCGGTCACATCGGTGGTCTTCTTCGATCGGAAGAGGGCGATGATGATGGCTAGACCGACGGCGACTTCAGCCGCCGCCACAGTGATCACAAAAAAGACAAAGACATGCGCATCGTAGGCCGGAGCGCCATCGACGAGATGGAATCGAGAAAAAGCCACTAGGGTGAGATTGCCCGCTGCCAGCATCAGCTCCAGACACATGAAGATGATGAGCAGATTCCGCCGCGCCAGAACCCCCGTCAGCCCGATGGCGAACAGCAGGCCACTGACGAGAAGCAGAGGATTGAGAGTCAGACTAGGGTCCATCAGTTGAGAGTCAGGCGAGAAAAGGATTCAAAATTTACTTCAGTTCACGTTTACTCAGCACCACGACCCCCACGGTCGCGGTGAGCAGGAGGACAGCGATGATCTGGATCGGCAGCCAATAAGTTCCGAAGAGAAGCTCTCCGATCCGGAGCACGTCGCTCTTTTCCGGTGAGGCCACCAGCTTCGGCAGAGCCTGCCCTGCGGTACCACCGCGCATGAGAACGGTCGAGATCAGAACGACGAGGGCCGCTCCGACGCCTCCCGCTCGAATGACTGTCGGCAGAGAAAGCTTGCGCTTTTCCACCTCCTCCACATCGAGGAGCATGATGATGAAGAGAAAGAGCACCATGATGGCCCCAGCATAGACCAGCACCTGCAGCACGCCGATCAGAAAGGCGTCGAGCTGGATGAAGAGGGCAGCCATGCCGAGGAAGGAAATCACCATCGAGAAGGCCGCCGAGACAGGATTCTTCGCAAAGACGACGCCCAGTCCCCCGAACAGGACGAGCGCAGAGAAGAAGTAGAACAGGAATGTCATGAGTGAAGAAGTGAGATTCGGGGCGTAGATGACTCGAAGCGAGACAGATGAGTTATTTTAGTTCATTCCACTTGTGAACTAGGCCGTCCATCGTCTGCCCGAGTTCATAGAGGCGTTTTTTGTCATGAACCATCTCCTCGCGGGAGTGGCCGACCACGACATAGTCCTTGCGCAGGAAGATGGCCTGCTCCGGACAGACCTCCTGACAGAGTCCACAATAAATGCAGCGAGCCATATCAATTTCGAAAGTCTTCGGGCGCTTTTCTACCTTCGCCCACTTCTCATCGCTGGCGATCTCTTCCGGATGGATGGTGATGGCGCGAGGGGGGCAGATGAATTCACAAAGCTGACAGGCGACGCAGCGCTCGCGTCCGTGCTCGTCCATCACCAGCGTGGGAGCGCCCCGGTAGTGGTTGGGCAGATGCGCATCCCATTTTTCCTCGGGATACTGCATCGTTACTTTCTTTTTCCGCGTCAAAATCGCAAAGAAATGCCGAAGCGTGACCTTCATTCCTCCGAAAATTGCTGGAAGATAAAGTCGCTCCGACCACTTTAATTTAGGGCGCTGGACGATTTTTGACATGGCGATAGAGAAAGGCGAAGGATCAGGCGGCGGAACCGGGTGCAAGCAGCCACATGAGCACGGCCGTCAGAATAATATTCAGCACGGCGATTTCGAAAAAATAAATCCAGCCGAGCTTCATCAACTGGTCGTAGCGGAAGCGAGGCAGCGTCCAGCGAATGACGATGAAGAACAGGATGAAGGCAATGACTTTGGCGAAGAAGACGCCGATGTGGATCAGGCCTTGCCAGAAAGGGACATCGACGGCGGTATCGGCAGGAGTCAACCAGCCGAACGGCAAGCTCCATCCGCCGAGGAAGAGCGTAACACAGAGGCCGGAGCCTACGATCATGGCTGCGTATTCGCCCAGGAAGAAGAGAGCGAATTTCATCGAACTGTATTCCGTATGGTAGCCCGCCACGAGTTCGGTTTCGCACTCAGGAAGGTCGAAAGGCAGGCGATTGGTCTCTGCGAACATCGCCGTGGTGAAAACGACGAAGGAAATAAACATCGGAATCGCCAGAATGAGTCCGCGCACGCTCAACCCCTCACCCCAGAGCGGCAGAAGAGTCCAGCCATTGTGCGCCTGCTCGCGAACGATGTGCCCGAGATTCAGGTCGCCGTAGAGCATGATGAGCGGCACCACGGACAGGCCCAGGGAAATTTCGTAGGAAATCATCTGACTGGAGGAGCGAATCCCCCCCAAGAAAGGATATTTCGAATTCGACGACCAGCCCGCTAGCACGATGCCATACACCGTGAGCGATGCGACGGCGAAAATGAAGAGCGGTCCCACGTCGAGATCGGCGATGACCATGGGCTCGCCAAAGAGCTTCGTCCCGAAAGGAAGCACCGCACTGGTGAGCAGGGCCGGCACCATGACTAGAGTCGGGGCGAGCCAGAAGAAGGTTTTGCGAACATGGGCAGGGGTAAAGTCCTCCTTCAGCAGGAACTTGATCCCATCCGCCACAGGTTGCAGCAGGCCCATAGGACCGACGCGGTTCGGGCCAACGCGATCCTGGATCGCCGCACTGACCCGGCGCTCGGCCCAGACCGCCATGGCGACGAGAGGCAGCGTCAAGAGAAAGACGAAGACCACGATTTTGACGCCAGCAGCGATGAGTAAATGCCAATCCATATCTTCCGGAAAATTCAGCCTACGATGATGCCCGCCGCCTTGCGCTCGCGCTCGCGCTCCAGCAGAGGAATGATTTCTCCCGTCTCAATCAGCGGCATCCCCTGATCGCCGATTTGCCCCCAGGCGACACCCTTGAACTCGGCCACATCGTCAGCGAGATGGCGGAAAATCTCGGTGACAGACTGACAGTTGTCGTCCGATCCCAGCGCCCGAAGCAAATCTCGGGCGATCTCCCAGACGGGCAGAGTCTGGCCGGGGCCTTCGAGAGCCTTGTTCAGTCGTTGCAGCCGTCCCGTGCCATTAATCATAGTGCCGGAAACCTCCGCCCAGCAGGCGGCAGGGACGGCGATATCAGCGATAGCCGTGGTCTCGTTCGCACAGGAGTGAGCGACCAGCAGAAAGTCGAGCTTTTTCAGAGACACTCCGTCCAATCCGGTATCGGCGATGAGGTCTTCCTGAAAGACGAGCAGGGCTTTGATCTGACCCTGTTGGATCGCAGACTTGACCCTGTCAAGTCCTCCCGAGACAGCTTTCTCACCCAAGATCAGACGGGCTCCATTGGTGTTCGGATTGCGGTCAGCAGAGATTAGATAACCATCGGGTTCGCCCTGACGAGGAACCGTGGCCAGAAGCTCGGAGCCGAGTTGTTTCGCCAGCTTGGAAACGACGTAGAGTTCCTCATTCGTCATCCGGGCCGAGGCGACGATGGCGATCTGGTCGCCTGAAAGGCCAGATAGTCGCTTAGCCGCCGCTTTGATCACTTCGATCCAATTGGCTGTTCGGAAGCCACCTTCGGCCTTCAGCATGGGATCGGACAGGCGGTCCTCGCCATCGATCCAGTGGAAGCTGAGGCGATGAGAATCCGGCATCCAGTCCGAGTTGACCTCGTTATTCCGACGCGGCATCACGCGGTAAATCTTATTTTCCCGGGCATACACGGTAATATTGCAGCCCGTGGCACAGTTCGTATCGATCGTTTTCGTCTCGCGCATGAACCAGACGCGCATCTGGAAGCGGAAATCATTCGACGTAAGGGCACCTACGGGACAAATATCGACGGTGTTCAACGAGTAATTGTTCGCCAACTCCCGCCCAGGATAGACCATCAGCGTGGTGTAGCTGCCACGGTCAGTGAAGCCGAGGACAGGATCGTCCACGATCTCATCGACAAAGCGAATGCAGCGACTGCACATGATGCAGCGCTCATCGTCGAGGCGGATACGCGGACCGACATCCACGTTTTTCGGCTTTTTCACTTTCCTCTCGCGGAAAGTGGACTGCCCGACACCGTGCTCCATGCTATATTCCTGCAAGCCACACTCGCCTGCTTTATCGCAGATCGGGCAGTCGAGCGGGTGGTTGGCTAGGAGAAACTCGAGCACACCTTTTCGGCAATCGTCAACGAGATCGCCTTTCGTCCGTATTCCCAAATTCGGCGAGACCGTATTCGCACAGGCGATGATGGGACGAGGACTCCAAGAGATCGGCAGATGTCCCGTTTCATCCGGCGCGGTAGGCTCGGCCCCTGGCGCAGTACGAGGCGGTGTGCCCATCTGCACGAGACACATACGGCAGTTCCCCGGCGAACTCAGTTTCGGGTGGTAACAATAGTGAGGAACCTCGACTCCCACCTGACGGCAGGCTTCAATAATGCGCGTCCCTTTAGGAAATTGGTGCCAGACTCCGTCGATCTGGACATCCACGAGATCAGATGTGGTCGGTTCGCTCATTTTAATCCGGCGTTGGCGATACGAGTTTCAGGGTTGACGACGGCCCCTTCCAGTTCAGGCCGAGTATCCCCGACAAGCTCATCGCGAAATTTTTCGATAAAGGCCTCTGTGGGCCAGGAACAGGCTTCGCCGAAGGCACAAATCGTCCGACCTTCGATACTGCGTGCCACTTTGTCCAGACGCGGGATGTCGCTCGGGGAGGCCTGTCCAGTGACGAGACGATCCGTGATCTTTTTCATCCAGAGAGAACCTTCACGGCAGGGCGTACACTGCCCGCAGGACTCGTGAGCGTAGAAATTATTGATGTTGTTCAGAATCCAACTAATGGAACGGCTGTCGTCGATTACGATCACCCCACCTGATCCGGCCATGGAGCCACAGGCCGCGAGGCTGTCGAAGTCCATCGGAATATCCCAGATGCTGATCTGTTTCGCGTCGTCGCCGCGTCCGATGGTGAAAGTCTCGTCCGCACGCAGAACCTTGGACGAAGAGCCGCCGGGAATGACTGCTTTCAGCGTCCGTCCGGGCTTCATTCCACCGCACATGTCATTGATGACTTCGCCGAGCGTTAGTTTGCCTACCTCGATTTCGAAATATCCGGGCTTTTGCACGTCGCCGCTGACGCAGAGAATCCGGGTGCCGGTGTTGTTTTTCGTACCGGTCTTCGCCCACTCTTCACCGCCGATCTCGAGGATATGCTTCACATGGCAGAGGGTCTCGACATTGTTCACGATGGTGGGACACAGATAGAGTCCCATCGCCGCTGGGAAATAGGGCGGTTTAATCCGAGGATAAGCTCGCTTGCCCTCCAGCGACTCGATCAGTCCGGTTTCCTCGCCGCAGATGTAGGCTCCGGCCCCACGATGGACATAAATCTCTAGATCGAATCCGCTATCGAGGATGTTTTTCCCAAGAAAACCCTTCTCGTGCGCTTCGGCGATGGCCTTCTCCACGATCTTCGCAGCCATAGGGAATTCCTCACGAATGTATATGTAGGCCAGATGCACGCCAGTCGCGAAGCAGGAGATAATCATGCCCTCCAAGAGCTGGTGCGGATCTTGGTGCAAGATGTAGCGATCCTTGAAAGTGCCCGGTTCCGACTCGTCGGCATTGCAGATCAGATAGACGGGCTTCGTGTTACCCTTGGGTATAAAGCCCCACTTCACTCCGGCTGGGAATCCGGCTCCACCTCGACCGCGCAGGCCCGCTTTCTTGACCTCATCAGTCACGGCGGCAGGTTCCATTGTCAGCGCCTTGCGCAATTGCTCATAGGCACCATCTGCCAGCGCGGTGTCGATGCTCGTGTCCCATCCGACTCGATCAACATTGCGGAAGATCACCCGGTGCTCTCTGGCATGGGGTTCGTAACCGCTCTTGTAGGTGATTTCGCTCATCGACAAACTTTCAGAAATAACTCTTCAGGACCTCGTCAGCATCCTTCACGCGTTCATACAAATCATCTTCCACCATACAGACAGGGGCTGATCCGCAGCTCGCCAGACACTCGACGAATTCGATGCTGAACTTTCCATCTGGGGATACAGCGATGGGATGATGATGGGAAACATTCTTCCGATCAATCCCTGTCTTTTCGCAGAGCGAGGCCAGCAGCTCGTGACTGCCCGCCATGGCGCAACTCAGCGTGCGACACACGCGGATATGGAATTTTCCCGGTGCCTCCTGGCGGAATCCGGGGTAAAAGGTGACGACCTCGAGGATATGAATGGGTTCCAGTTCAAGTTTCGCGGCAGCCCACTCGATAATCTCACTGCTGAGATAGCGAAAATGGGTCTGAAGATGGTGTAATACAGGGAGCACGGCAGATCGCTTGCTCACCGGATAGTGAGTGATGCTCTCATCAATTAGGGCTTCCAGATCAGGAGGAATTTCCAGGGACATGGACGAAGGGAAGTAGAAAGTTATCGGTCACACTCGCCCATCACGAAATCGAGGCTACCCAGAATGGCCACGGTGTCGCTCAGCATCTCTCCGCGCAGGAGTTTGGGCAGGATACTGAGATTCACGAAAGAGGGTGAGCGGATTTTCAGGCGATACGGCACGCCTCCGCCCTTCGAGTGGATGAAAAAGCCGAGCTCTCCCTTGGGATTCTCGGCACCAAAATAGACTTCACCAGCCGGGGCGTCGATTCCTTGAGTCACGAGCATGAAGTGATGGATTAGCTCTTCCATGTCGGTCAGCACCTTCTCCTTCTTCGGGAGGAATTGCTTCGGATCATCGACATTGATCGGACCATCGGGCAATCCAGCGACAACCTGACGCAGGATACTGACGCTCTGGCGCATCTCCTCCATCCGTACGAGGTAGCGGTCGAAGCAGTCGCCCACCGTGCCGATCGGAATTTCAAAATCGTAGCGGTGATAATCGAGATAGGGATTCGCACGTCTCACGTCATGCTCGATGCCAGTTGCTCTGAGATTCGGGCCGCTTAACGCCCAGGCGATGGCGTCCTCCTTCGAGATCACACCGACATCGCGAGTCCGGTCGAGGAAGATCTTGTTACGAGTCAGCAGCTTATCCACGTCATCCAAGCATTCCAGCAGCTCATCAGTGAATTTCAAAAGCGCATCCGTGAAGCCCTCTGGCAAGTCGCGAGTCTGTCCGCCGATGCGGGTATAACTCGTGGTAAATCTCGCCCCAGTCAGCATCTCGCAGAGATTGTAGACCGTCTCACGCTGGGTGAAAGTGTAGAGGAAAACCGTCATCGCTCCCACGTCCATCGCGTAGGCCCCGATTCCGAGCAGGTGGGCGGAAATTCGGGCCATCTCGCAGCAGATCGTGCGGATCGCCTGTCCCCGTGGCGGTAGCTCCCAGCCCATCAGCTTTTCCACGGCCAGTGCATAGGCGACATTGTTCGCCAGCGGAGCCAAGTAGTCCAGTCGATCCGTGTAGGGAACGAACTGGTTATACTGCATATTTTCTGCGATCTTCTCATCGCCGCGATGCAGATAACCGACGACGACATCGGCATTCGTAATCCGTTCACCATCCAGCTCGAGAATCAGGCGGAGAACTCCGTGCGTCGCAGGGTGCGATGGCCCCACGTTCAGCACGAGTTTCTCCCCTACGATCTCGTCTGTGGTCAACTGGTATCCATCCAAATCCGCAGCCTTGGCGGCCGCGTCTTTGACTTCAATCTCTCGGGAGGTGGTCGACATGGCGGGAACAGGAACTCTTCTGCGAATGGGAGAGAGTGATCCTGTGTTCGCAGTATCGAATCATGGACTCACAGGGTCAAGGGGACTTTGTGAAATTTTTCACAAGCAGAAAATCCTAGGTGTCATGACGGGCTGAAAGGGAGCAAAATACCCATCCCGTTCCCCCACTCCAGTCCCAACAGCGACAGTGTATCTCACTCAATCACATTCGTGAGAGATCGACATACACGCTCGCGACAGATCGACTGAAAGCGATACCCACAGACCTGATCGTCTGTTACGAGTTCTCTTCTCTGGTGACTCCGTTTTTCTCTTCAAACTCTCGACACCAACCTTTGATCTCTAGATCGTTGAAAATCTTACCCATCACTCGGCGGAGGAGGCCTTTAAGATTGGCATCTTCGAGGTCGGCCAAGGCACGAATGGCAGTCGCCTTATAAGTCTCGAGAAGGAGGAGGCACTTTTCATCGGAGCCTGATTCGTGAACGATGGTGCGAATGCTGGCGAGATCGGCGTTCTCACCTTGATGACTCCACAGTGCAGTCAATGTGTCGTGATCGCTGCCTTTCGTTCGCTCCCGTGCGAGAGCGAGCAGGACACTGGGGCGCAGCTTTTCCAACTGGTTATCTCCAGCATCGGCACCGAGATCATCCATATCGTCTCGGATCTGATAGGCGATCCCTAGATTCTCGGAGTATTCTTCGAGAACGCTGGCGACTTCGTCGAGCCGTCCTGCGTAGGCAGCCCCCAGCTTCAGCGCCACCTCGAACGCCGGCGCTGTCTTGAGTCGGAAGATGTCCAGAACCTGAGAGGACTTGAGAGCTTGCGGCTCGCGTGCCCATAGGAGTTCAGCCCCCTGACCACGACACAATTCGCGCTGCCCTTCCGCAGCGATGAGTAGCATCGCGGTTTTCACGACCGGAGCCGCAGCGCATTCTACGATGAGGCGATAGCCTTCCCCGATCAGTAAGTCTCCAGCATTCAGAGCGATGGGGGTGCCATGCTCCGCGTGTAGTGTAGGCTGTCCATAGCGGCTGAAATCCTCGTCCTCAATATCATCGTGAATCAGAGACGCTTTGTGGAAAAGCTCAGTGGCAAGGGCGACTTTGCGGAGATCATCCGGGATCGGCTGGCCACTATCAGCACGCAGAGCTTGAAAAGCAGCGACAGTCAAAAAGGGCCGCCAGCGCTTGCCATCGCGAGCTAGCCACTCCCGAGCGATTTCTTCCTGACGGCCATCGGCAGGCCCCATGATCTGCTCGATAGACTCAGGCGAAAACCAAGTTCTGACCTCTTCGTGCAGGCCAGTGAGATCTAGGCGTCGAGTCTGATCATCGCTCGTGAGATGGATGTATTCCCACACCCAGTCGATATCGACAGTGGTATTGATGCAATCATCCTGGAGCAAAGGAACGGCGATCGAGGGTATCGCAGCCGCCTCCACGTAGGGAAATGTCCGTTCGAGCACAGGCAGACAGGAAATTCCGACGATCGCCTCGATCTGGCCGGTCTGGATCAGGGACATCACGATGGCAGATCCCTCGGCAACGAGCACGGCGTATCCGAGTCGTTCCGCCTCATTCTGAAAGTCCTGAATCGAGCACAGACCGCACTGTTTGCAGAGCAGTCCGAACTCGTCAAAGGGTGCAGGACACTTATCCTGAACACGGAGACATTTGGGCATCAGGAGCAGGCGGCGCTCGAAGGGAATCGCTGCCAGAGTCTCCCGCCACATTTCATTATTCAGACAGACAGCGGTGTAGTGGAGATACGTGTCGTCATTCTCATAGCCAAGCTCGGCTAGGATTCTGCGGGCGTGAACATCGAGTTCCTCCACTGGCATGGGCGGAATGGGATTCTCCCGAGCAACGTAGTTACGGATCACGCGGAGAAAGCGGTCTCGCTCGGGCTTGGTCTGCGGGATATTCTTCTTCGGCGGACGAAAGCGCGTAACGGTCGGCGGGAGCGAACGGGGCACCTTGATCGCAGGAAGAGTCTCGACGGGCTGGGACATGGTCAGAAACCGAATAAAATAGGGTTAAATCATCAATAACACAGGGTTAGATGAAGAGGAAGTGATCATCTGGGGGTGGCGAACTGTGTCATGACTGCTTTTCACTCTAACGCAGACTCGCCCGACGCAAAGCAGAATCAATCTCACGCGAAGGCGGGAAGATGTGAGAGAAATTCGCAAATTATGTGAGTTCTTTCAATTTCACTTGAATAGCAAATGATTAGAAAATAGAGAGAATTCTTGAAACTGGGAGCTTGCACGAGTCCCTCCTCCCTTGTAGCTTTCGAAGAGGTTGTTTCTACCCACCAGGAATGCGTATCGTTCCGTCACCGAACATATCCAGTGCTTTGACGACAGAGTTCTCTTCTACCCTTATGTTGGCAGGGGTTCTCTGCATTTTCCAGGAACTTCGATTCAGCCTCACTCTCGCCCTGCGGAATCTTATCTCCATCGCCGGTTCGCCGGAATGGGTCACTGATTCCGGTGTCGCTGTGATCCCGACTTGCCCTCATGATGGCCGGACTGCATCGCAGCCTCTTTTTGTCGAGCCAGACATGATTTCGCCCTCCTCATGGATGGCAAATCGAAGCTTGAACGGGCATTCAACATCAACTCACAGGATTCGATTAGACTCGAACCCTTCATCAAACTCTTCCACAATCTATGGAAAACCAATCTCAAAATCAATCATCAGCCCGCCATCGAAACAATCGTTCCGATCGTCGCCGCCATCGCCGCCCTCAGTCTCAGTCGAGAGATTCAATTGAGTCCCGAAGCAATCGCAGCAATCGTAGTTCATCCCGCTCCCGCCGTCGAAAGTCGGCGAAGCAGAGTTTCTGGCAGAAGATTCTGTCCTGGTTCGGACTGGGGAAATCTCACAAGTCGAATTCGTCTAAGCAAAAATCTGCCGTTGGAAAATCCTCTCTCGCAGCATCGACGACTCCAGCGAAAGAATCCAAAAAATCTCACCGCACTCGCACAGAGGTTACGAATAGTCGTCTCTACGTGGGAAATCTTGATTTCTCTACGTCGGAATCGGAACTGGAACAGCTTTTCAGCGGGGTAGGCAGCGTCCTCTCCGCCGAAGTTGTGACAAACCCGCGCACTCAGCAGTCCAAAGGATTCGCTTTTGTCGAAATGGGATCACTCCAAGAAGCAAAACGGGCGGTCAGCGTGCTCGATGACAAGGAATTCATGGGGCGGAGACTCATCGTGAACGGCGCTCGAGAGGATCAGCGTCGTCCGACTTCTCCGAAGGAGGAGAGCTTGGTCGAATCGACTGTGCCTGACGAGAACTGATTCTCGCTCTCTGATTTTTAGTAATTCCCACCGCGCCGATCTGGATTCTCCGGATCGGCGCTTTTCTTTTTCCTGAAATCGAGTGGATTTTCCCTGTGGAGATTCCAATGACTCTGCTAAGTTCCGCAGGATGGCACGAGATTATACGGTCAACAATCACTTTGCGAGTCACGGGCCGCATATAGATTTCGCCTCTCTTCTGAACGAGAGTCAACTAGCGGCCGTGACGGCTCCTCCCGGCCCCTCTCTAGTGATCGCTGGGGCGGGAAGCGGGAAGACGCGCACTCTGACCTATCGCGTGGCTTATTTGCTGGAGCATGGAATCCGTGCGGAGAATATCCTTCTCCTCACTTTTACGAATAAGGCCGCCCATGAAATGCTGGATCGCGTCGCAGCACTGGTCCCACACGACGTTCGTGAACTCTGGGGTGGGACCTTTCACTCCGTGGGCAACCGCATTCTTCGACGCCATGCTGATAGAATCGGGTGGGATGCAGGATTCTCCATCCTAGATCGCGACGATCAAAAGGAGCTTTTGTCCGCCTGTCTAAAAGAAAGTAAAATCGATACAAAAGCGGTTCGCTTTCCCAAGCCAGAGCTGCTCGGAGATCTTTTCAGTCTGGCGCTCAATACGGGAGAGTCTCTGGAAGAACTAATCGCACGACGCTATCCGTATTTTCATCCCCTACTACCGCAAATCGACGCACTGCGAGATCGCTACGCCGATAAGAAAAAGGAGACGAATTCGATGGATTTCGATGATCTCTTGGAGAAACCGATTCGACTCTTTCAGGAATCTCCGGAAATACTCGAATATTATCAGAAAAAGTTCCAGTGGGTGCTGGTGGATGAGTATCAGGATACGAATCGTCTGCAGGCAGATTTAATCGATCTGTTGGCCGCTCCGCAATACAATCTGATGGTCGTGGGAGACGATGCCCAGTCGATCTACTCATGGAGAGGAGCGGACTTCCGAAATATCTTGGAGTTTCCAGAGCGATACGCGGGAGCGAAGAAGTTCGTGATCGAGACTAACTATCGCTCGGTGCCAGAAATTCTGAGCTTAGCGAACGCCGCCATCGCGACGAATACTCGCCAGTTTCGTAAAAATCTGGCACCCTCGCGATCCCACAGTAGTGCGAGACCTGCTCTAATCTCACTGGCCGATCCAGCGACACAGGCCGCCTTCGTCGCTCAGCGAATCGGAGAGCTAATCGATCAAGGTACCGACCCGTCAGAAATCGCTGTCCTCTATCGCGCGCATTTTCATGCGATGGAAATTCAGCTAGAGCTGACGAAGCGAAAGATACCCTTCGTGATCACCAGTGGGCTAAGGTTCTTCGAGCAGGCACATATTAAGGACGTAGCGGCATTTATGCGGCTGATTCTGAATCGCAGCGATGAACTCTCATTCCGTCGCCTCGTGCGCATGATTCCAGGGATCGGAGACAAAGGCACCTCAAAACTATGGGCTGAGTTTCAATCGAGTCCTCTCGCGACAGCAGAGAAAGTTACGAATTTTTCCGACACATTGCTCCAATTCAAAGTGGGAGCGAAGTCTCGTCCCGGCTGGGAACAGCTCGCCTACACTCTGGACGAACTCGTCGATGAAGAAGGGAATCCCAGACCGCCATCGACGATGATGCCATCGATCCTAGAAGGCGTCTACGAGGATTACATGAAGGCGAAATTCGCGAACTACGACTCGCGGCGGCAGGACATTCTTCAACTACAGGAGTACGCGGAGAAATTCGAAGAACTAGGCGAGTTTCTCACGCAGCTCAGCCTTCTGGCAGGGCAAGATGCCGTGGAAGCGGCGTCATCAGAACGCGAGCAGTCTGTCTGTCTCAGTTCTATCCATCAGGCGAAGGGGCTGGAATGGGACGTGGTCTTTTGTGTCTGGCTGACAGAAGGAATGTTCCCGAATAATCGAGTTCTCGATGAAGACGATGGCGAGCAAAATGGCCTCGAAGAGGAGCGCCGCCTCTTTTACGTCGCCGTGACACGAGCGAAGAACGAGTTGTATCTGACCTACCCTCAGTTCTGGTACGGATCGTTCACAGGCGAAGCTTACCAGCAGCCCTCTCGATTTCTCGAAGAAATCCCCTCAGCCCTAATGGAAGAATGGCGAGTGGGAGTGCGGTGAACAAAGCTCCGCCACTCCCCCTGCTCTCCATTTTTACTTCATCGCATCAAAACGAGCCGATAAAAGATCTTTCGCAGAAGCATTGCCCGTCTTTGCACGAGAGGCATCGATCCACTTCTGCTCGAGATCATTCTTCGTCGGACGCTCCGCTTGGTAGAATACGCCGAACTTTCCTGGAAATTCCTGTGCCGCCAAACGATAGGCAGCGACATCGTCCGTAATGTCGTGACGCGCCTCATCCTCCGGTGTGCCATCACCCGTTTTCTCGTCGATGGTCTCGAATTCCCCACCCTTACGCGGATTTGCGGCATCGAAGGCTCCGGGGTAGAAAACTACGCATTCAGAGAGAACCTCCACGACACTGAATCCAGGATGCAAGATCGCGCGCTCGAACATATCCATCATATGTTTCACTTGAGCGGCATGAGTCCGAGCCACGAAGGTAGCACCTCCGTATACCAGCTTTTTCATCGGATTCACTGGTTGATCAATCGCACCAGTAGGATCAGTTTTCGATTTGAAGCCAATCGGACTGGTCGGCGAAGTCTGCTTCTTGGTCAGACCATAGACAAAGTTGTCCATGACGACATACGTCAGATTAACATTCTTCCGAGCGATATGATCGAGATGGTTGCCGCCAATAGAATACCCATCTCCATCGCCGCCAAAGGCAAACACATGCAGATCCGGGCGAGACAGGCTAACTCCGGTGGCGAAAGCCAGTGTTCGACCGTGGAGAAAGTGGACTCCATGGCTATTAACAAAATACGGAAAACGGGAAGAACATCCGATCCCAGCGAGAGTACAGATTTTCTCGTGTGGGATCTGTAATTTCTCGATCACCTTAAAAAAGGCAGCGAGAACAGCGAAGTCTCCGCAACCAGGACACCAAGTCGGGTGGTCGGCAGTGAGTTCTTTCTTGGTCAGACGCTTCGGGGCTTCAGCAGTAGTTGACATGGCTGGATAGGAGAAAGAAAATAAATTGAATAAAGTCTAATGATTAGGAATTAGCGATACGTTCTTCTACTCGCGTAACAATATCACGCACCTTGTAATTCAGACCATCAGTCTTGCAAACAGAAACGATCTTTGGATCACAATAGCGAGCACGCAGCAGGGTCGCGAACTGACCGTAGCCATACAGACCCTCGTCATTCATCTCGATCACGATGACGTGCTTGTAGCGGGCGAAAACTTCCTCCAGCCCATTCGGCATCGGATGTAGATGACGGAAGTGCATAGCTGCCACCTTTTTCCCACTCTCATTGAGTCGTCCTACAGCCTCGCGTATCGGCCCCCAAGTCGAACCCCAGCCGATTAGCAGGGCGTCACCAGATTCATCGCCATAGACTTCTGGTAGGGGAAGAGTCGTGGCACAGGCTTTAATCTTATCCCGACGGCGATCAGTCATCTTCTGGTGATTCGCAGGATTAGCACTCGGGTGGCCCCATTCATCATGTTCGAGTCCGGTCACCACAGGATACTTCTCCCCCTGCATCACAGAGCCTGGAGGCGCATGGTGGGTGCGTCCATCCAGTGGGTAGGGCTTAAACGATGTATCTCGCGCAGAAAGATCGAGCGGATGCTCATGGACGAACTCGGCCAGATCCGGCTGCTCAAAGGCCTCAATCCGAGAAGACAGAGCCATATCACTGAGGATAAATACAGGGCAGCTATACTCCTTAGCCAGACGACAGGCTTCGACGGCGATGTAGAAACAGTCGGCAACATTCTTTGGTGCCAAGACGATTCTAGGACAATCTCCGTGACTCCCGTAAATCGCCTGTAGAAGATCACTTTGCTCCACAGAGGTAGGCATTCCGGTGCTCGGCCCTCCCCGCTGCACGTTAACGACCACCAGAGGCAACTCAGCCATCGTCGCATAGCTCAGAGCCTCCATCTTTAGCGATAAACCCGGGCCAGAACTTCCAGTCACGGCAAGATGTCCAGAATAAGCGAATCCAATCGCGGTCGAGACAGCAGCCAGCTCGTCCTCTGCTTGGACCAGAAGCCCTCCGTACTTGGGCAGCTCTGTTCGAAGCTGCTCCATGATGGATGACCATGGGGTAATAGGATAAGCAGCCCCGTAGCGGACTCCGCCTGCCAAGAGTCCCATCACCAGAGCGGTGTTTCCGTCCGTAGTGACCTTATCCACCTGTGCTCCGCGCCCTTCCTGCATTACGAAGTCCTCGCTTAGCAAATTGCCAATCGGATAGGCATATCCTGCATCAAATGCGAGGAGCGCATTGCGCAAGACATCTTCGCTCTTTCCGCCGAACTGCTTCGAGATGAGTCCCACGATTTTCTCTCGGTCGAGCTTGAACATCTGAGTAACGAGGCCGAGGACGAAAATATTCTTTCCGCGATCACGGGCACTCCCTCCGAGGACTTCCACTACGGTACTCGTGAGCGGCAGTGCCACATGTACTGCATTTCGATCCGCCTGAATCTCCTTCACCTCATCCGAATCATAAATACAGATTCCCCCAGCACGCAGCGATGAAATATGGTTGTCATAGCTGTGCTGATAGAATGCGAAGAGGAAGTCTGACTCATCTCCAGCCGAAAGCACCTCTCCGGAGCCAAGGTGCACTTGGAAAATCGAAGGGCCTCCCGAAATCGTCGCCGGGATCGTCATGTAGGTCATCACCTCACGCGCACTGCGCCCAGCCAGACGAGCCAGCAATCCTCCGATCGTCTGAATCCCATCCTGCGAGTTCCCCGCAAAGCGGATTACGGCGTTTTGAAGCTCAACCCCCTTCCCGCCGGAATTGGTTTTGGCCTGATCAATTGAGTTTGAGGTCGTTGTGGAACTCATAGAGTACAAATATACGAGAAATGAAAGTCTGAAACTTTAAGTGGAACAAGATCAATGTAAAGAGATTCTCAAGAAGCAAAGCCCGTTTTCCCAGAAGGTAGGAAAACTTCCAAGACTGATCGTTACTTGGCCTGAACGACAGGAGGCGGACCGGAAGCGAACTCTGAGCGTGGCACGGGCGCTCTCGTGGTGACAGCGGGGGGCAATTCATCCTCTTGCGTGCGGTTGATCGGATTTCCCCCCGGATCGATCAGGCGCACGGAGACAAAGATCGTCAGAGCCTTTTTCTTTGCCTGATTTGTCTTCGAGCGAAAGGCTCGTCCGAGAACAGGAAGATCACCGAGATAGGGAATTTTATCCTCCGTCGCAGTAATGGATTCACCATGAAAACCACCGATTGCTACAGTTTGACCATCCCAGACGACAGGATTCGCAGCCTCCCGAATGACGTCGAAGACAGGCATCAGGATCGCGTTTTCTGTTAACACGGTCGTCGTTCCCGTCAGCGATGATCCGGACGTGATCGGAGTTCCGTAATTAATGAATCCGCTAAAATCCGTGACATCCGTTAGAACATTCAGAGACACCGTTTTATTATCCGCTGCTACGGTGGGTTCCACCTCCAGAGTGAGCCCCAGTTTCCGCGTCTCGAAAGCTGTCGGAGTCGCCGGAGTAACAGGGAAAACACCCCCTGTCGAAACGCCGTCAAATTGGTTCGGAATCTCCGGTGGATCGTATTCCGTAGGGTAGATAAACTCACGCACCTGCTCAATCGTCGCCTTCACCCCCGGACGAACGACGATATGCGTATCTGTCAACATATCAGTCCCCTTCATCTGATCCAGCGCACGCAGCACCATCTGGAACTGGGGATCGGTGAAGACTCCCGCAACCGACAGAATCCCTGGAGCTTTCGCAGTGGACGGCGTAGGAGAATTCCTCATGATGACGGAATCAAGTGAATCTCCACCGCCGATGTCTCCCGTGCGCAGAGCACCGGTTACAGGGTAGGTCCCGACTGGCTTCCCACCAGGTCCCACGAAGGGGAAGTCCAGCGAATTAGTCCCTAAGCCGCCATTCCCGTCCACTCCACCCCCAAAGAAAGCCCGTGCACTGGAACCCATATTGCTTTGTCCCAAGAGGAAATCGAGGCCAACCTGCCTCAAGTCTTCCGCTCCGACAGAAACGATGCGGATGTGAATCTCTACCTGCTTTGTCACCGTTTCTCTAGCGGACTGAACGATATTATCGATCAGCAAAAGCTGCTCGCCCGTGTTCTGAACGATCAACGTATTCGTTGCCGCGATGAAGTTGGCCGAAGCACCTGCTTCAAACTTCACTCCACGCCCCTCTAGGAATTGTTGGGCAGTGACTCGCTTAATCAGGACTCCTCCCTCGGGCTTGGAAGAATTGTCAAATGGATTGGCAGGTGATGTGGGCTCGGCCCCTCCAGCTTCTCCTCCGCCAGAGAGGAATCCGGGAGGAATTTCTCGCCAGACTCGAGTCGAGAGATTGCTACTGGCAGCCGCTGTCGGAGAAAGAATGCGAACCGCGACGCCCTCCACTCGATAGGTCAACCCGACCTGGGAGACTGCATAATTGAGGGCCACGCCCAGAGGGATATTCGCCAGCTTAATGTTGATCACACTACTGGCCGGGTCTGTAGCGCCGCCCCCCGTATCGATGACGAAATTCACGCCGCGCTTCACGGGATCGGACTCAGACGAGTCGAGTTCTTGCGCCTTTTGTCCCAAGTAATCCACGACATCACGAAGCGTCGCTCCTTGAAACTCCAGAGAGGGAATCATAATCTCCTTCAGCTTTTTCTCGATTGAGACATTCTTTCCGACGGCCACCTCGGCCCCTACCATATCTGTCCCGATTTCATCCAGCAATGGTGCTATGGGAGTTTCCCAACCAGCAGCGACTTCAGCGACTTTCTTCGCTCGAGTATGTGAATAGGCAGCGCTGTAATAGTCCAGTCGCAATTGCTCCATCTCCTCCATGCCTCGGCGAGCTGCTGTATTATAGGGATCGAGCCTCAAGACCTCGTTGTAGGTGCGCTCAGCACGATCATAATCTCCCAATTCTCGGTATCCCTTAGCGATGATGAGTTTCGTATTCACCTGCGCCGCGTCACGGATGTGACGAGGGCTGATCGCCTGATTGTAGCGGTCATCATGCTCACGCAATTCCTTCAACATCTTGCGCACCTCCGGATTCACTTCGGTGGCCGGGATCCCTGATTCATCCGCGAGTTTTACAATCTGATCCAGGGTTTGCTCGCACTCTCCCCACCGTCCATCATCAGCGAGCGTCTGGGCATAGCGAAAAGCGGCTGACTGATAACGAGAAAAGAAAATTTGGCGCTGCGCGGCCATCGCAGGAACATCAGGCAGAGTTTCAAAGGCTGCCTTATAGTAGTCCATCGCCTCGGCGTAGGACTGATCTGCATAGGCCTTGGATGCAGATGTAAAAAGAGTCTGAGCAGCCTCCACTCGTTTCTGTCGATTCTGAACCTCTGATGCAGCAATTCCGGAAATACCGCTTGGTGTCTGGACGCCGCCCGCCTGGAGCAATCGCCCAGATGGGAAAAGCAGCAAGCCCACCGCTCCCGCAACGAGAAGGAATCGCCTGTTGAAAGTCTCAATCTGGAGGGGCTGAAACACGAAAATAAGGGGCTGTCGAAAGAGAATTCTAACCTTTCCCGTACAGAAAATCGGAAAGTCGCTGACTGTAACAGTAAGGCCAGAGGCAAAGCAAGCAAGAAGTCGTGAGAATCTAAATCTAAATGTCTCGATATAATTTTTACGGAAATTTAGTTATCTGAAATATCTAGACTTCAGGTATTTCTGTGGAACTCAGCGTCTCTCTGTTATTCCGTTTTTGACATTAAATAGGCGAAGAAGTCCCGCAATTCTCCATCGCTCAGGCCCACCAAAAGTCCGGGAGGCATGATCGACACAGGAGATGCCTCCAGAGACGCAATCTCGGATCGATCAATAACAGACGCTTGGCCCGCCAGATCTCGCAAAGTGACCGTGCGCGGTTCCTGCTCGGCAACAAAACCGCTGATCTTCCGCCCGTCTTTCATCGTGACGACATAGTTCAGATAACCTTCGCGCAG
Source organism: Verrucomicrobiota bacterium (assembly GCA_963205275.1). Classification (GTDB taxonomy): domain Bacteria; phylum Verrucomicrobiota; class Verrucomicrobiia; order Verrucomicrobiales; family DEV007; genus Arctic95D-9. Next base: position 24,958 of record CAUJIH010000087.1, read on the forward strand.
TTCCAAACTGGGGTTGAGAATGGACGGAAGCCAGAAGTCGAGATTCTGCCTTTCATAGCCTGTCAGTTCCGGTCCGATGGATTGACCTTCCCCGAAGAGCTTGTGACAGGCGGCGCAACGGGCTTCATAGACTTGCTTCCCACGGATCGCATCTCCATTGCCCGCTGTCAGAACGGAGCGAATGCGGGCACTCTCTGCATCGACGTCGATCCCTCCGGAGCCGTCCATGATTCCCGGCCAGTGCCTGCGAATCCTCCCGTCCAAATCGGAATTTTTGTGCTCCATCATCAGATGCACGATCTCCGGCGACAGGTCACGATCCTTGATCGCAGCACGATCCACAGCGTCCATCATCAACAGTGCCCAGGGCAGTCGTCCAGCCAGCACTCGCTCCGCTGTGGTGCGCACTCCCTGCTCATCCGGAAGCGTCGATCCATAGCGCGACAGAATCCCTTTTGCGATGGTTTCGTCGTCAAAGCGAGCCAGCGTCTGCAATGCGACTCGTTTCAAGGCATGATCTTCCTTGAATCCGAGAATCTTGAGCATCGGTGCCACCGCATCGTGATCGTGCGCTGCTCCGAGCTGGCGGATGATCTCGCTGCGTACACTGACAGGGATGGATTCATTCAGCATCGCCTGATATGCCTCTTTGCGCGCCGTTGCATCTCCGCTCTTCAGCCGCAGTACCAATCCACTGTCTCCGAGCTGAGCGGAGAAATCGTGCAGTGCCTTCGTCAGGGATTCGGGTAGAGACGGCAGTGGTAACCCTTCAAAGGAGGACTGGAGCGCCTCAAGCAGAACGGATTGGATTTTCTGATCCGGTGCTGCTGTCAGAAGAGCAGCCGCGCTACCAAAGTTCTTCTCTCCTCCTGCGATGGCATATCGCTTCATCAATCGAGGGGCCAACACCTCGCGGAAGAGGCTGCGCTGCCATACTTCCGAATTGGAAATCCACTTCTCCACAGCGGAGCGAGCACTCTCAGCATGAGCCTCCAGCGCCCACCAGATCATCAGCGGCTGGTGTGGGTCAGTGAGATCCTCCTCATGCCGAACTAAGCCGTCGATCATTCCCATCGCGATAGCGTCAGGCAGTCGCTTTGCGGAAGCGGCGAGTTGCACGCGCACTTGGACATCTTTTTCCGCCAAGGCCAGATCAGCCAAGGCAGTCGCCAACTCTGGCTGCGCCTTTCTCCTGTCACCGATCAGACGCACGACCCAGCGACGGATAGACGCCTCGGGATGGGTGAGCCATTTCTGCGCTAGATCATCACTGAGTCCACCCAGTAGGTTCAGCGCCCACAAAGCCTCCAGAGACTCCTGGCCAGAGGCGCTATCCACTAGTTCGATCAGTTCCGGATTCACCGAGCGATCTCCGCGCCAGCCCAGTTCTAGCTCGGCCCGACGGCGAACGACTCGATTCGGGTGACTGAACAGAGCGATCAGGTCTCGACTGGCCAGTTTCGTCAGATCACCTTCCTTGTAGCGAGGTTCTTTATCCTTCGGACGGAGGCGATAGATGCGCCCACTCGTCTTGTGCCAATCGTCGATCGGACGGACATGACTGAGGCGACTGTCGTACCAATCGGCGAAATAGACCGCACCATCGATGCCCAAACCCGCATAAACAGGTCGAAACCAGCGATCAGATGACTCGATCGGATTTTCTTCATCCACCGTGCGGTAGGTCGATCCATCGCGCTCCAGCCGACTCGCCCAGACCACGTTCTGCAGCGAATTCGCCGCGATCACCCGGCCTGCCAAGTCTTTTCCGAACAGCCCACCTTCCTCAATCGTAAATGTCTGAGGGAAGCGTCGCTCATCACCCTCGCTCTTCATGTGCTCGAAGTAGCCGAACGCGTAGGGATTGGTCAGAGGGCCATGTTTCCCCCAGGATTTCGTCCCATAACTGCCCTGCGGATAGAACATGCCCCGCGTTTTCCCTCCATTGGTTCCGGAAAAGACCTGACCGGCAGCATCGATCTCTAGACTGAAAGTATTTCCGCCACCTTCGGCGAAGATTTCGAATCGATCAGTCGCTGGATCAAAGCGCCAAATCATCTGCCCTTGCCAAGCAATGGTTTTGCCTGAAGCAGGATCGACGACCTTTCCTGTGGTCGTGCTACCATTGGCTCCATAAAGCCAACCATCTGGCCCCCACTGGATACTGTTCATCACCGCATGAGTATCCTCGATTCCGAATCCAGAGAGCTTTACGATGGGATCAGAGTCGGGAACATCGTCCCCGTTCGCATCTGGGTAAAAAAGTAGATAGGGAGGGTTAGCCACCCAGATTCCACCGGCACCGACAGCGACAGAAGTGGCGATATTCAACCCCGTGATTACATCTTTATGGGAGTCAAAATTCCCGTCTCCATCCTTGTCCTCAAAAACGCGAATGATATCCGCACCACGATCTCCCAGAGGAGGTGGCGGTGGCATTTTGTCAAATCGGGCACGGAGATGATCATCGTATTCCACGATCTTCAAGCCAGCGGGGAACTGATATTGGCGATAAAGAGCTGCCCAGAGACGCCCTTTAGAGTCCCAAGTGAGAAAGAGCGGCTGCTCTACGTCCGGTTCGGCAGCGACCAGATCGAGCGCCAACCCTTCGCGAACGCGAAAAGTCTTCATCGCCTCCTGAGGTGGAGTCGGCTTCGATCCATCCGCCAAGGCACCTCGCCCCGGATAGCTCCGGATCACGTCCAGAGCCTGCTGCGATCCAGCGACCTCGGTCGGGGCAGGCTTCGGCGTATCCTCGGACGATCCTCGCTCTACGAGTAGTAGGGAAGACAGGACCAGAAGACGAAGGAGAAAAGAATAGCTCCGGTATTTTATCATGGCAGAAAGATGCTAGAAACGGCGACACACGAAGCAAAAAAATCCGGACGTAAGCACGAATCGCTCGTTCCGAACCACTCAGAAGCCTTTCGCGTGAGCTGGATCATTCCAAGCCCTCGCAGCGCCCTCGAATGCTCACTCTGGAACACCCGAGGCTACTCATCGCCTCAGCCGATCAGCTTTTTCAGTTCCCAACCTTCGCGGTAGTCACGCGTAAGCCAACGATTGGCATCTTCATTATTCGTGAACTTCATGTTCTCACCATCCCAATCCAACTGCTGTCCGCGATATCGTGTTGCAATATTGCCCAGCAGAATCACTTCGGTGAGGCGGGAACCGTAATCGAATCCGTCAGAGGGCTGCTTGCCAGATAAGCATCCATCGATCCATCCATGATAGTGATTTTGATCATCAGCCAGCTCATATTCCTTGCTCATCGGCTTCCCGTCGAAATAGAGCATCGGCTCTGCCACATGAGGAAGAATCAGCGTCCCGGTCTCACCGATAAACTGGGAGCCACTGCTCGGCAGACCTTCGAGAGGCGGCATATGCGTCCTCTCCCCTGGCTGCCTTCCACCATTGAACCAATGAATCGCAAGCTGCTTGTTGGCTGTATATTTTGTACCGGGAACCTTGAACTTGTAATCTGTCTGCGCGGGCCAGACCTCGTCGTTCATCCCCGTGTGATCCGCCAAGTATTCAGTCGAAGTTCCAGTGATATCGAGCGCTGTGAAGACTGGATCGAGAATATGGCAGCCAAAATCACCCACAGCTCCGCTGCCAAACTCCTGCCAGTCGCGCCAGCCCCAAGGGGCATAGCAACGCCCATCTACGAATGGGCGCGGATGGGCGACTCCGATCCACTTATCCCAATCGAGAGTCTCTGGGATCGGATCCGTCTGCGGCGGACGGCTAATGTATCCACTGCGAAAGTGGCCAGTCGCCGAACACCAGGAATTGACTTTCACGACCTTACCAATGCGACCAGACTGAATTAACTGAACGGCGGTCCGATAAAACTTGTGCGAATGGATCTGATTCCCGAGTCGAGTGATGACTCCGGTAGATTTCGCCATCTTCGCAACTTCTCTAGCTTCCCAGACATTGTGTGTGAGTGGCTTTTGACAATACACATGCTTGCCCATCTTCATCGCGGAAATGGTGCAATAGGCGTGCATGTGGTCCGGAGTGGACACCTGTACGGCATCGATCTTATCTCCCATTTTCGCGAGCATCTCGCGAAAATCCTGATACACTGGCGTATCAGGATGTAACTTCGTCGCATTGAGGGTGCGATTTAAATCCACATCACAGAAAGCGACATACTTCTGCTTATCGTGCGACGAAAACTCACGAATATCGCTAAAGCCTTTTCCATCCGATCCGATGGATGCAATCTGGAGACGAGAATTCAGATTCTGCCCACGAATAATTGCCGGAGCAGCTGCCAGAATCGTGGCCGCAGTGCCACCCTTGATCATTTGACGTCGATTTGCCATATCTTTTACTTACGCGACTCTCTCCGAATTCGTCGAGTCCGAAAGCGGCGCATTTGCGTTGCTTCCCCACCAACTCCCACTTCAGAACCCAGCGATAGCTTGGAATGTCCAGCCTTTCAGATACGCAGTCTCTGGCAGAGCCAGGATCACCGGATGGTCCCGTCGCTGGGAATGACGACGAAGCAAGCGCAGTGTTCGCTTCGCATCGACCGAGGCGGAGGCGATCATCTCCTGAAACTCGTGCTCGCTCACATGATGACTGCATGAGTAGGTGGAAAGAATTCCATCCGGATTCAGCAGCTTCAGCGCCCGCAGATGGATTTCCTTGTATCCGCGCATCGCATCCACCAAGGCCTTTCGCGACTTGGTAAAAGAAGGCGGATCGAGCACGATCAGATCGAATTTTAACTCTTCCTCCTCCGCCTTTTTGAGAAAGTCGAAGACATTGGCCTCTCGAACTTCGATCTCTAGGCCATTTCGGGCGGCATTCTCGCGAGTTGCCTCCACAGCGGAGGGGCTGATGTCGAGAGCTAGGACAGATCGCGCTCCAGCACGTGCCGCATGGAGAGAAAACCCACCCTGATTGCAGAAGCAGTCGAGCACGGATTTCCCAGAGGCCAGAGAACCCACCTCTGCCTGATTATCAATCTGATCCAGATAAATTCCGGTTTTTTGTCCCTCCATCAGATCCAGAACTAGGGAAAAGCCTTGCAGAGTAAGCTCCAGAGAGCCACTCCATTTCCCTGCCAGAAGACCTGTACGCAGATCGAGCCCCTCTGCCTTGCGAATCGAGGAGTCATTTCGCTCGATCACAGTGATCTCTCCAAAAATTGCTCGCAGACTTTCTACGATCAGCTCTCTCCGCAGATCCATCGCTAGGGTAAGCGTCTGCAGTACGTAGTGATCTCCGTAGCGATCAATCACAACACCCGGCAAGCCGTCTGCTTCACTCCATACGAGACGGTACACTGGCTCGGCAAACCCCATCGACTCGCGCAGATTCAGCGCCCTCCGCAGACGACGCTCGAAAAACTCACGATCCAGCTCCTGCTTTCTCCGAGAGATGCGTCGAGCGACGATCTGAGACGCAGGATTGTAGATCGCCGACCCTAGCGGACGATCTCGGAAGTCCTTCAGTGTCACGACATCGCCTGGCTTAGGATCGCCAAACGTTTTCAGTATTTCGCTGCCATAGACCCAGTCGTGGCCATGGAAAATGCGGGATCGGGGTTTGATGATGAGACCTGCCATGCCCGACTGTGGAGCAAGAGCTGCCTATCGTCAAAGAGCGCTCTTTACTCGATTGAAAAATACATTTTCCCATTCGCGATCTCGCCATTCCATTCACGAATGCCGCGCTTGCAGAGCGAGCCAGTCTGTTCCAGCTTTAGCGAACGTCGCATGAATCCGCGTCTTTTCCTCATCGTAAGCTCTCTGTCCGCTTCGCTTCTGGCGTCCTGCACCACCCGTCCCGCAGATCAGACAGCCCAGACTCCATCCAGCACATCCACTAAGCCAATCGCGAGTCCAGTATCTCCCCAGAGCGAGGGAGCCTCGGCACCGGTGGTTTCGTCCTTCAAGGAGACGAAGCGACTCGATCACGAACTCGGGAAATCCGTAGTCCCCTACCCTTTCGATTCCTGCGCAGTTCTCCAGCGTCCCTTCGGTCCGGAAGGCCCGAAACACCGGCGTATCTATAAGGGGCAGGAAGTTCTGTTTTGCTGTACCCCCTGCGTCCATGCCTTCGATGCCAATCCAGAACCTTTCATGCCTCGCATTCTTGCAGCAGTAGAGGCGAAAAAGGCGGATGCGAACCTGCCAATAGCGCCGACCAGCGCCAGTTCTGCATTGCCTTCTCCGAATTGACTACGCAAAAAAATCCGCTTAGTGTGATATTTTCTTCCTCTTTCGAGTCACCGGGCTGCCCCGTTTTACGCCCATTCACGATTTGACACTTCTGCGGGATTCCTCTTTCGTCGATACATGTTAGAGGAACAAGAAGCCCTGAGCCGCATCTTGGAGCACACGTCTCCAGGATCAGTCATCTGGGTACCTTTGGAGCTGTCTCTCGATCAGATTCTCGCACAGGAGGTCTCCGGCAGCATTGACTCGCCTCCCTTCGACAATTCAGCGATGGATGGCTACGCCGTCCGGGCGGAAGAAGCCACCGTGGGAGCGGAGCTCATCGTCGCTCCTGAGACCCAAGCTGCGGGACTGGATCAAGGTTTCGAACTAACGTCCGGACACGCAATCCGCATTTTCACTGGTGCTCCCATCCCGACAGGGACAAATGCCGTCCTCATGCAGGAGGACGTCACTCGTGAAGGAGACCGGATCATCGTACGCGAAGCGGTCGAGCCGGGAGAGAACATTCGTCGGCGGGGAGATGATGTCCACTGTGGGCAACTGCTACTCGAACGGGGCGATCTGCTCAATCCCATGCGCATCGGACTATTGGCATCTCAGGGAATTTCTGAAGTCCCCGTCTATGCCCGCCCTCTCGTAGAAATCGTCACCACTGGCGACGAGGTGATCAACTCGGACCAGTTGCCATTGCCTGGACAGATCTTTAATTCCAATTCCCCCATGCTCCAGGCAGCTGTCTCTCGCGAGGGGGGCACAGCCACAGCCTGCCACGTCGAGGATGATCCAGAACAACTGAGAGAGACTTTCTCACGGGCACTCGAATCTGCCGATCTCGTAATCGTGGTCGGTGGCGTCTCTGTCGGAGAGCGAGATTACGTGAAGGACGTACTCACCGATCTCGGTGTAGAAACTGATTTCTGGAGAGTGAATATCAAACCGGGTAAGCCTTTTCTCTACGGTCGCCATAAGAACAGAGTCCCTGTTTTCGGACTGCCGGGGAATCCCGTCTCTGCCTTTGTTACCTTCACTCTCTTCGTCGCACCGGTGATCCGTCGCCTCGTCGGGCGGAATTCCGCTCCCCGACGACTTTCCGTGATCGCTTCCGATGCGATGACTAATCAGGGCGAGCGTCCCCATTATATGAGAGGAACGATAGACGGGCATGAGCTTCATCTCGCAGGCTCTCAGCGCTCGCACGCGATCTGGGGTCTCAGTCAGGCGAACTGCCTGATCCGCCTAGCACCCTTTCAGACAATCCTTCTCGGCGATCCAGTGGACGTGCTGCCCATCTAAATTTGCGATCTCATCTGATTTCGTCCTTGTTTCATCACTTTATTCCCGTATCCATCTCAGCCCCCCTCATCTCATGGCAGAAGTCTCCGATCTCAATATACTCTCGAACGTTCCCCTCCCTGCTCCGGCTCTGCTCATGTATGAGCAACCTCGCAGCATTGGTCAGGCAACGATTATCTCGAAGGCTCGCCTCCGAATCGAGGATATCCTGCATGGACGATCCAGCCGTTTCCTAGTCATCGTCGGTCCCTGTTCCATCCACGATCCCGATCAAGGAATCGCTTACGCAGAAAAGCTCGCTCCCTTAAAAGAGGAACTGCAAGATAAGCTGGAGATCGTCATGCGGGTCTATTTTGAGAAACCGAGAACCTCCGTAGGCTGGAAAGGCCTGATCATGGATCCCGATCTGGACGGGACGGCGAATCTTTCCGCTGGCCTGAGCTTGGCTCGTAAAATCCTGCTTCACATCAGCGATCTCGGACTACCCGCTGCGACAGAATTCCTCGATCCGATCACGCCTCAATACTTCGCTGATCTCATCAGTTGGGCCGCGATCGGCGCACGCACAGTAGAATCGCAGACCCATCGTCAGATGGCATCGGGCCTGTCCATGTCGGTAGGATTTAAGAACGCCACCTGCGGGGGCATGGACGCGGTCGTGAATGCACTGAAGGCAGCTCGGGCGCCACAGACTTTTTTCGGGATCAGTCCAGAAGGTGTCGCCTCCATGGTGAGCACTCGGGGCAATGCGAACTGTCACACCGTTCTCCGAGGCGGAACCTCGGGGCCGAACCACGACGCTGAGTCGGTAGCGCAGGCTCTCGCGTCTCTGGAAAAGGGCGGGGTGAATCGCTCCATCGTAATCGACGCGAGTCATGCCAACTGCTGCAAGGATTACTCCAAGATGCCATCTGTGTTTAACGAAATCGTAGCTCAGCGACTCTCCGGGAATCACCACATCGTGGGTGCGATGCTGGAGAGCAATCTCTGCGAAGGCAATCAGTCCATTCTCCCCGACCGCTCAGCCATGCGCTGGGGACAATCAGTTACCGATCCATGCATCGGCTGGGAGACCACAGAAGAGCTACTCCGGGAAACGGCGGATGCTTTATCTTGAAGAAATCGCGTTGACGAGATCATAAACACGATGCCGCCTCTCGTAGCTCCGCCTCTCGTAGCCTACGACGAAGTCGCAGGCCGAGCGGGCTTTACCTAGACGGTGCGGTAGTGAGGGTAGCCGGAGGTGCCATTAACACTAGAATCGCGTGAGAAGGCCCTTTGAGCGAGTTTTTCGAAAAAAGTTTTACTTGTTCATTTGTTCGCTTTATGCAAAAATTGAAGCGATGACGATGCTCCCAGCCTCACCAAAACCTCGACTTTTGGATCAAGTTCGCTCGGCACTCCGGGTTCGGGGATATTCCTACCGAACCGAACAAAGCTATGTGGACATCATCCGACGCTTCATTCTGTTTCATCAGAAGCAGCATCCTCGCGATCTTGGTCCGCAGGCGATATCACCCTATCTAGC
>CAUJIH010000088.1 GCA_963205275.1 Verrucomicrobiota bacterium
ATCTGCATAGTAGTCGATCAACACTCGTGTGCTTTCCTCGTAGGTTCGAATGCGTCGATGGATGACGTCGTCGCTGGCATCATCCAGCCGGCCCTCTTTGAGCGCCCGCTTGCGGATGCGTACCATGAGTTCGCTTCGATCTGGACAGGAAAGATGGAAAAGCTGAAGAACGTCGATATGCTGCTTCAGCAGCTCAGCCTGTTCAACATTGCGAGGGATCCCATCGAGCACCAAGATGTCAATGTCAGGCTTGAACATGTGCAGCATGGCCCGGGCGTCAATCTGCTGCTGGAAATAGCGAATCGTGAGCTCATCGGGGACGAGTCCTCCCGTTCGGGAATAGGAAATAAACTCCTGCCCGATGGGTGTCCGCGTATCCATGGAGCGAAAGGCGTCACCCATGGAGAAATGATAGAATCGCGGAATGGAGCCGAGGATTGTGCCCTGTGTGCCTTTGCCACAGCCGGGAGCACCGAGGAAAACGAAGGCTTTATAGCGGTCAAGGGAAGCGCTGCTCATGGAAGAGATAGAAGATTAGTCCACAAAAAGTAAATTCGCGTGTCGGAGAGAGGATAAGCGGTTAGGTTACGGCAGAGTCAACTATAAATCATGTTTTTTAGCCCCTTTCTGGCCATTCGCTATCTCACGCCGAAGAGGACATTCATGTCCATCATCACCGTGATCTCGATTCTCGGCGTAGCTCTGGGCGTGTGGGCAATGATCGTGGTGATTTCAGTTTTCACGGGATACGGAGAGCGAATCAAGGAGAGCATCCTCGGCTTCGAGCCGCATATCGTGATCGATAACGGGTCGATTATGAAAGACTGGTTCGATCTGTGTGAAGAGGTGAAAAAGGTGAAAGGGATCGAGGCTGTCACTCCCTTCGTGCGAGGGCAGGTGGTGATGGATTTTCAGGGACTTCGCAGTGCTCCACTCGTGCGGGGCATTTTGCCTCCGGAAGGAAAAGAACTAGAGCGGATGCGCAGCAAGCTGGCTAAACAACCCGATCCAGCCGTCCCGAACAAGATGATCACGAAGGGAGAATTCGATGTATCGGATCCATATTCCTGCGTGATCGGAGACGGCCTTGCAGAGGGACAGGGCATCAATGTTGGCGACACGGTGCTGTTGTATTCCCCCCGAGATATCGACGCGATCATGAAGTCCCTCGACGAAATCGAGGGAGCAAAAGATGAAAAGGATCGCAAGGCAGGACTTAACGAAATCCGCCAGATGACGGCTCCTCAGGAGGTCACGGTGAAGGGAATCTTTGACTCGGGAAACTGGGAAGTGGACTCGAATGTGATCTTCACGAATCTCGAAACGGCTCAGGTTCTGTATAGTTTTGGACTCGACGAGTGCCACGGCATCGCGCTACGCACGGAAGATGCCTTCCGAGTCGATCAGTATCGAGATGAACTCTATAAAATTCTTCCTCAGAAATATCGAGCACTCACTTGGGCACAGATGAACAAAATGGTCTTTGATGCCGTTGCAGCCGAGCGCCAAGCAATGTTTCTCATTCTGTTCATTATCATGATCGTGGGGAGTTTCGGCATCATGAGCACGATGATCACGATCACAGTGCAGAAGCGCACAGAAATTGGCTTGTTGAAAGCCTTGGGATCTCGCGAACACCAGATTGCATGGGTTTTCCTCTTTCAAGGGATGCTGGTGGGCTTGCTGGGCGTGATTTGCGGATTCTTGATCGCAGAGTTTACCCTTCATTTCCGAAACGAAATGTCGGCTTGGATCGGCCAAGTCTTTCATGTGGACATCTTCGCAGCTGAAATCTATAAAGTGGACGGAGGACTGCCTGCGAAGCAAACACCTCGGGATCTCTCGATCATTATGGCGAGCGCTTTCACATGCTGCACCCTAGCCGCACTGATTCCGGCCCTAATCGCGGCATTTCTCCAGCCGGCCAAGGCACTGCGGAGCCAATAAGGAAAGCCTGCCGTCGAACGATCATCAGCACCATACACTGTTATTCATGGATTTTTACCTAGCCCTAGATGGTTCCAAAGCGGGACCCTTTTCTATCTTCAAGGTGGGCGAACTGCTGCAAAGTGGGGTCGCCACGATAGATACTCTGGCCTGGCACCGTGGACTCGATGGCTGGAAACCGATTCGAGAGATCGGGGCGCTCAACCTCTTGCGGGAGCATCTGGAGGGAGAAGAGAAGGTCGAATCTCCACCTTTGTCATCTCAGACTCCGTCGCCCGAGCGAGTTTCTCGTCCCTTTGATCGCAATCCATTTCCTCCTCCGTCCGCAGTGCCTGAAGTCGGCCCTATGGTTGCATCAGCAGCCGCTTCTGAGCCAGTTCACCCATTTCTCCGCTTCTGGGCGCGGATGTTCGATTACACCCTAGTTTCCGTAATTGTATTTTACTTCTCGGGGATAAAGCTCCCCCAACCCCAACTAGACGAGGCCTTGGCGAGTTCTCTCTCACGCTACATGGAGGCGATGCGACAGCCAGAAGTCATCGCCTACACGAAAATTCTGGTGTTCTCCCTACTCGCATGGCATGTCGTGGAATCGATCCTGCTGCATCTGGTGGGAACGACTCCCGGAAAAGCGATTTTTGGGATTCGAGTTCGCTCTGCAAATGGCTCTCGAATTTCTCTTCGCACTTCTCTCGGGAGATCGTTTTACGTGTATCTCCTCGGAGTGGGGTTTTATCAATTTCCCTTCTTTTTGATCGGGGCCGCCTTTGGCTATTTTCGCCTAGTAACCACCGGACTATGCCTGTGGGATAACCATCTGGGAACACGAGTAACGCACTCGCCCATCGGACCAGTACGGATATTATTGGCGATTTTTGCCTTTTTAGTCTTATTTGGCCTCCAGTCAGCCGCGATGTCATGAGTCGGAACTGTTCCATTGTTTTACATGCTCACTTTCCTTGGGTGCGTCACCTAGAGGTGCCTCACTGTCTGGAGGAGGATTGGTTTCACAGCATGGTGGTAGAAGCCTACCTCCCTCTGCTGGAAATGCTGTTCCGACTCAGGGAAGAAGGCGTGCCCTTTCGGCTGACGCTCGATCTTTCGCCGACGCTCTTGGCCATGCTGCGTGATGCGGCCCTTCAGAGGCGTACGGTGACCTATCTAGACCGCACGATTTCCCTATGCCGAGACGAAATAGAACGCGGCATCATCACGAGAAATGGAGATCTAGCGACCCAGTATGAGGCACGGTACTCTCGACTCCGATCACTCTACGTCGATGTCTGGAAGTGCGATCTAGTTCGTGCCTATTCTGATCTGAGAGACACTGGACATGTGGAGTTAATGGCGAGTGCGGCGACGCATGGACTGTTGCCCCTGCTGATGCGAGTGCCGGAATCTGTACAAGCACAAGTACGAGCGGGAATCCGTCAGTATGTTCAGAACTTTGGCCGAATGCCTCGCGGCTTCTGGCTACCTGAGTGCGCCTTCGCCCCGGTACTGAGTCCCATTCTGAAGCGCGAGGGAATCGATTGGACAATCGTAGAGGAGCACGCGCTCACCACCTCAGCGCTGGCTGACGCTGCCTTTCCCTTCGTCCCAGGGATTACAGAAGCCGGATTGCACGTCTTCGGACGAGACCAAGCGAGCAGCCGAGAGGTCTGGGACGTGGATGACGGCTTCGCTGGGGATGATCGTTATCGAGATTTCAGCAGCGACATGGGTGATGAAGCCCCCATGGAATATCTGCGGGAATATCTCGGTGGAAGCGAGAGGAGACAGCCTACGGGGATTAAATATTACCGATCAGCTCGGGAAAACGATCAACGCCTAAAATACGATCCTGCTCTCGCGAAACGAGCCGTCGAAGAACACGCCATGCGCTTCGTCCTGAGTCGTGGTGCTCAACTCGCCGCTCTGGAATCGAGTGGAATCGAGAATCCGATTTCCGTCTGTGCATTCGATGCCGATTTGTTCGGATACTGGTGGTATGAGGGGATCGATTTTCTCGAACAAATCTTCCGTCAAATGGCCCGCCGACAGGACATGGGGCTGACGACTCCCGGCGCTTATCTCGCGACGAATCGCGAGCAGACATTTCCTACCGCCGCACCCGTATCTTCCTCATGGGGAGAAGGTGGATATTTCGAAGTATGGACGGACGAGGAGAATATGTGGGTGCAGACGGAGCTGCATGAGCGAGCCGAGCAGCTCGTCCGATTCGTGAAGCTTTTCATGGAGAATCGTACCGAGATTCCGGAGGAATCTGTGAAACTTCACGAACGAGCGATTCAACTCATGACGAGAGAGCTTCTCTTCGTGCAATCGAGTGACTGGCCATTTCTCCTGCTCTATGATGCCTCTCACGAGTATGCTGAAAATCGCGTGCGCTCCCATCTCTCTCGATTTGACGAGATTTTGCACCTCACGATGAGCGGGGCCGATCTTGCAAAACTTGAAGAAGGAGAACCACAGGGCGTTCCCTTCTCTGACCTGCCTTGGAATCTATTCGAATCCTACTCCTGAGCGCATAGCAGTGGTCTAAAAGCATGGCGGAAAATTTTGTGTATTTTGACCTCGAAACGCGGCATTCCGCGAACGATGTGGGCGGATGGGATCGAAAGGGAGATATGGGAATCTCCGTGGCAGTGACCTTCAGCACTGCCCTGAACCGTTACCGGATCTACGAGGAATCAGAAGTAGCCGAACTGGTCGACGAACTGCGGGGAGCAGATCTCGTGATCGGCTTCAATCATATTTCCTTCGACTACGAGGTGATCATGGGAAAAATCGCCTTCGATCTTCCCAGCCTTACCAATAATCTTGATCTGATGGTGGATCTGGAGAAAATCCTCGAACATCGCCCCAAGCTCGATGCTGTGGCCAGCGAAACTCTAGGAGAAGGAAAAACCGCCGTCGGAACCGATGCCCTACGCTGGTGGAAAGAGGGCCGAATCATGGAGATCGCAGAATACTGCTGCTACGACGTGAAAGTGACGAAAATGGTCCACGAATATGGAGCCAAATGCGGCTCGGTGAAGTATCGCAACCGTTTCCATCAACTGATCGAAGTCCCCGTCCAGTGGCAATTACCGAAGTAAAGCGGGACAGAGGACAGCAGTGGCAGCTTCCGCTCGTCAGCGTGAGAGAAAGTCGAAGTGCAGTGGTTTCGACCCTGTTTTCACATCGACGCGAAGCGGAGTCTTGTCATTGAAGTGGAGGGAATCGAGCTGCACCGTCTGATCGTCTGGGGAGCCGGTCTCCTCCCAAATGCTTCCTTCAAAGTGAATACGTGAGACTCCGGTGATCGGTCCTGTCTCTATCGGATCGGAGAACTTTCCTTTGCGAATCCGGACGGTCGTCGGCGGCAAGTTCGAATTCTCGGGATAAAAGACGAGAGCACCCCAACTCACAGGCTTTCCATCCAGAGTCGCTTGACCGGAGACGGCGGAGCGCGGCTGAGGCGGGGCGTAGAAAAAGTGCAGCCGCAGCCAGTCTTTCAGATGCCCCGACCAGGTGCCGAGCACGGGATCGGCGAGATACAGCCCGACTCCATGCGGTCCTGCCTCATAGACGTGAAGCTCAGCGGACACTTTTTTCTCTCGTAGAGCGAGGAAAAAACGCAGAGCATTCTCGGCAGGCACGACGGTGTCGGCATCCGTCTGGAGAATAAAGGTGGGCGGAGTCCGCTCTGTGACATTGAGGTCAGATGAAAGTTTTTTCGCCAGCGCGTCATCTCCATCGCGATCCGGTCCTAGGAGATTCTTGCGCGATCCGCCGTGCGTGATGGCTCGATCAAAGCTGATCACTGGATAGCAGAGAATCGCTAAGTCGGGTCGTGCGCTGACTTTGTCCACGGCATCGATTGGATCATAAGCGTGCTCGTCGAAGAGCGTCGCTGCCATGCTGGCGAGGTGACCACCTGCCGAGAACCCCATAACGGCGATGCGCTCGGGATCGATTTTCTCCTCTGCTGCGTGAGCACGCACCCAGCGAATCGCTCGCTGTACATCGGCTAGTTCGGCGGGATAATGGTACCCCTGCGATCCGAGTCGGTAATGGAGCACATAGGCTGAGACTCCTTGCTGATTAAACCACTCAGCCGGTCTACGCCCCTCGTGATCCTTCGCTAACCCTCCGTATCCCCCGCCAGGGCAGATTACGACAGCAGCTCCCGTATGATTGGACTGAGATTGCGTGGGATAGCAATTCAGAGTTGGTTTTTCCTCTACTGTGGAGATCGCATACGGCATCGCACCCTCTGTCCACAGCGGGAGCACCTCCTGTGCAATCGTCGGAGCAATCGCGAAAAATAGCAGCCCCACTGAGAATGAGAAGGGATAAAATACGAGGCTTTTCATGAAGGCAGGTTTTTAATGAAGAGTATTTTCAGCGAGATCAGAGTCCCAGTTCCCCTTCCAGTGCTTCGACTCGCGCACGCAGGGTCGCGACCTCTTCGCGTAACATAGTGAGCTGATCTTCCATCTCACTCCGCCAAGTGCTTGCCGAAACTTCCGGTTTAGTTCCCGACTCTGCTATCAGCGCCACTGGTACAGTATCGCCACAGAGGGTGTGGATGTAGGTCGCCACTCTTCGCCCGCCTCCAGCGGGGATAAGCTTTACTATGGGTTCCGGAGTATAAGCCGCCATCTCATCCAGAACGGTCTGCACACGATCGAGATCGGTGAATGAATGCATCCGCTCTGTGCGCTGTCTCAGCTCGCCCACAGTCTGAGGACCTCGCAGAAGAAGAACGCAGAGCAGCGCCTGTTGTCCCTTGGTCAGATTAGGAAATAGATTCTCCAGCGTGTGCTTACACTTAGCAACTCGAGCCCCCGCCTGGTGGACTAGAATGGTGAGCTTCTTGTAACGCAAGCTCTCCATGGCCTCCTCTACCGTCTCCATGTCAAAGGACACGACAGGCTCTCGATTGCTTGACTGATTACAGGCCAGTTGTAGGCTATTAAAACTCAGCGGATACTGATCCGGCACAGTGACCTCCTTCTCCATTAGACATCCCAGCACTCGGGATTCTTCGAAGGTCAGCAGCGGCGTTTTCTCATTTGTCTCGTCAGGGAAAGCGTCTTCTTCAGTCATTTCGGCACTGATGTACAGGAAGAGTTTCGAAATTCAAAGTCTTACTCAATAAATTTTCCGGGATTTAGGATACCATTCGGATCGAGCGCCAGCTTCAGACGGTGATGAACATCCAGTGCGGTGGGCGAAACAGCATCAGAAAACCAGCGTTTTTTGGCCAGTCCGATTCCGTGCTCGCCAGTGATCTTGCCTTCATTGGCGATCACCCATTGAAATAGCGTGTCAAGTGCTGCTACAGCCCGACTCCACTCATCCGGATCAGATTCATTCACCATCAGGTTCGTATGAATATTCCCGTCTCCAGCGTGTCCGAAACAAGCAATGAAAACACCAGCGTCAGTCTCCAGCTTTTTCGCGAAACGCACCAGATCGACCAGCTTGGACCGAGGAACGACGATATCTTCATTGAGCTTAGTCAGCCCTGTGGCACGAAGGGAGTAGGAAAACTCTCGCCGCAATTTCCAGATCGCCTCGCAGGCCTCAGGATCCCGCGCCTCTTGTACGGTGATAGCGCCCAAATCTTCGACTAAGCTGCGCAGAGAGCTAATCTCGTTGAGCACAGACTCTCGACGACCATCCAACTCGACGATCAGATGGGCATCACCATCTGGAAGACTGCCCGGGCCAAGATAATCCCGAGCAGCCCTGAGAGTAAAGGCATCTGTGATTTCCAGCCCCGACGGTTGCCACCCGTGATTCAAAATATCCTGCACAGCAGCTGCAGCTGTTTCGAAATTCGGAAACGTCGCCGCCAGCATTGCTCGCGCCTCAGGATGCGGAATCAGGCGTAAGGTAGCCTTGGTGACGACCCCCAGCAGTCCCTCCGATCCCACGAACATGCCGATCAGATCGAGTCCGGTTTTATTCTTGTGGCAGCGGCCTCCCGTCTCAAGCACCTGCCCATCGGGCAACACGACTTCCAAGCCCAGCACATAGTGGCGAGTCACACCATATTTTACACAGCGCGGTCCACCGGCATTCGTGGCGATGGTGCCACCCACGGAGCATTCGTTCAAGCTGGCGGGATCGGGTGGATAATACCATCCTGCCTTGCGAGCCGCTTCCTGCAGGTCATTCAAAATCACACCTGGTTCGACTACAGCCACGCCATCAGCCGGATTCATCTCCAAGATGCGATCCATCTTACGCACCGACAGCAAGATCCCCCGCTGTACGGGCACACATCCTCCGACGTAGCCTACGCCCGCCCCTCGTGTCGTCACTGGAATTCTGTGCTCGTTGGCATAGCGCAGCGTCGCCACCACATCCTCCCGAGTCCGAGCCTGCACCACCACGTCGGGCAGAGCCGCCGCGTACCAACGATCGGTCCCCATTTCCTGTCGCAATTCCTCGTCAATCGAGATACGATCTGGCTCCAGTAGTTCTCTGAGTCCTGGCAGCCAAGGAGGAGGCGAGTTCTGTTCCGAATCGTCCGTAATCATTGAATTATCGTCATCAGCCAATTCCATAATTTGGGTAAAAATATGACCCCTCCGATCAGCGCAGAGGTAACAGCAGCCACGAGCACTGCTCCAGCGGCCGCATCCTTCGCCATGCCGATCCCCCGATCCATCTCTGGGTGTAAGGTATCGCTCAGATATTCAATCACTGTATTAAAAATCTCGGAAACAAGCACCAATCCCGTGCTCAGTAGAAGGGCAATCCATTCCCCCGCTCCGATACGGAAGACAAAGCCCGACAGCGTCACCAATGCAAAGATTCCCAAGTGAATACGAAAATTCCACTCCGTCCGAAACACCGTCACGAATCCGCGTCCGGCATCTACGAAACTCTGCCACCCACGATAGCGTCGTGCGCTGTCTCTCATAATTTACTTGGCCTTACAAAGAATTTTGGTACACCTAAAGAAGGATTTAACGATCCTCAATCTACCTGACAAAATGAAAAATACTGACACAAATGCCAATTCTTCTGAAACTCCCACCCGCAACACCCGCATCGGATTCGTCGGAGTCGGACGCATGGGGGCGAATATGGCACGCCACCTCCATGATCTCAACTATCCGATCAGTGCGATTTACGACGTGAACGCCGATTCCGCAGCGGCAGTCGCGAACGAATTGGGGGCAAAATCATGCGCTCGACTCGCCGAGCTTACTGAATTGTCAGACGTAATCTTCACCGTCGTAACCAACGATGCGGCAATGGAGACGATCTACTTCGGAGCCGACGACAATCTACTGACGGGAGCCCATGGACGCACTTTCGTCAACTGCGCCACATTGAGTCCGGCCATTCAGCAAAAAGTAGCAATGGCAGCCTCAGCGGCGGGAGCAGATACCATCGAGGCCTGTATGGCCAGCAGCATTAGTCACGCCCGCAGCGGACAGCTCTACCTGATGATTGGAACCGAAAGGGAAGTGTTTGAAAAGAATCACCAGTTGCTGGAAGATCTCTCCCTCAATCTGCGCCACATCGGAGCCGTAGGAAAAGCCGCCGAGATCAAGGCGCTCGTCAATATGGTGATGAATATTAATACCGCTGGACTGGCGGAAGGGCTGGGTTTAGCAGCCGCACTGGGCCACGATCTGGAGATGGTCTGCGAAGTATTTTCTCAGACCGGCGCGAACTCTCGGGTACTGGAGACCGACGCAGCAGACATGATCGCACGCGAGCACGACTGCTGGTTTTCCTCTGAGCACGCGGCCAAAGACTCTGGAATCGCAGCTGACCTAGCAGCTGGTGTAAACCTCCATCTCCCGATGAACGACGCAGCCCGAGCACAATATGATCGAATGGTCGCTCTGGGACTCGGCGGATACGACAAGTCAGGTATCGCAGAACTGACTTTCCCTGGACGCGCTGGAAGCTTAAAATAAGTTCCTGCCTAGGTTCCAAGGCATTTCTCTGTACATTCAGCAAAAATAGGAAAATTCAACGGAAAGCTTAAATTTCCAGTTTTTAGAACTATTTTATCATTTATAGTCTCCACTGACTTCACATTACTTTATCAGTGACCTTACGATTTCCGTGTTCTCATCCATGATCAAAAAATTCATTGGGTCCTTCTCGAACGATATCGGTATCGATCTCGGGACGGCGAATACCCTCATTTACGTGAGGGATCATGGAATCGTGATGCGAGAGCCTTCCGTAGTAGCAGTGAAATCCGGTACATCTCACGTACTCGCTGTGGGAGATGATGCCAAGCGTATGCTGGGACGTACACCGGGAAATATTGTAGCCATCCGCCCGCTGCGAGATGGAGTAATCGCGGATTATGAGGTCGCAGAGGCGATGCTGAGACATCTGGTCCGCAAGGCGCACGGCAATCGACGCTGGACGCAGCCGCGCATCGTAGTCGCCGTTCCCGCCGGAATCACAGAGGTAGAAAAACGAGCCGTGAATGAATCCACGATCGCTGCTGGCGCAAGAGAAGTGCATCTGGTTGAGGAACCGATGGCAGCAGCTATCGGGGCCGGATTACCCATACACGAGGCTGCCGCCAATATGATTGTCGATATTGGAGGAGGCACTACGGAGGTGGCGGTTCTCTCGCTTTTCGGAATCGTTTACAGCCGTAGTGTTCGAGTCGCAGGGGATGAACTCGACGAAGCCATCACCACCTATCTGCGGCGATCCTATCAGTTGCTGATCGGAGAACGCACGGCCGAGGAGATCAAAATTCGCATGGGATCAGCGACTCCTCAAAGCAGCGAAAGTTCGGCGGAAATCAAAGGCCGCGATCTGGTCACAGGACTACCCAAGACGATAAAACTGTCATCCACAGAAATCCGTGAAGTCCTGAGCGATCCGCTGCGAGTGATCATCGACTCGATTCGTTCCACGCTTGAACGCTGTCCTCCCGAATTGGCTGGCGATCTGGTTGATCGCGGAATCGTTCTGACTGGTGGGACAGCGCTTCTGAGGGGAATCGATCACCTAGTGTCCGAAGCCACCAATCTGCCCGTCCATATCGCAGAAGATCCGCTGGGGGCGGTTGCCGAAGGTACGGGGCGCATCCTTGAAGAATTGGATTTTCTCAAGAGAGTTACCCGCCCTGCCCGACGTTGAGACAATGCACTCTCTCATTTCGCTGGATTATTCATGAGTCGTCTGAATCTCATCTTCCTCCTTCTCTTTGTCGGGCTGGTGACTTGGATTACCTTGTTTCAACCGAACATCGTCTCTTCGATTCAGCGGGGAGCGATGATCGCTGCACGTCCGTTTATCAAGGCTTCCGGAGAGTTGGATAAAACGGTAAGGCAGTCTGCCTCCGACTCGCAAGAGAACTCCGCTCAACTCGGCGAGCAACTGCGAGAAGTCGTACTGGAGCGAGATCGACTGAGACTGGAGGCGATGCAGCTCGACGATCTTCTGCGCGAAAATAATCAACTGCGGCACGCTCTTCAATACATTCAAAAATCCCCCCTCTCGCTGGTTGCCACACGCGTGCTCAGCCGAAAGCCATCGCAATGGTATAATACGATCATGATCGACAAGGGCAGTGATGCCGGAATCGCAGTCGATTGTCCCGTGATCGTTCCCCTTGGAGACGATGCCGCCCTCGTAGGGAAAATTTCCGAAGTTCTGGGGCCGAAATCTGCCGTCCTACTCCTATTGAGCGATGAGATGTGCCAAGTCTCTGCAAAAATCCAAAATTCGCAAGAACAAGGGATTCTGTGCGGTCGGAGAGGTGCTCTGTTTTCTCAGATGAACCTTCGGCTTCGCTATCTGTCGAAAGAGGCGAATGTCGCCGTCGACGCGAAGGTAGAGAGTTCTGGAGCAGGAGAGTTGTTCCCTCCGGATCTTCTGTTGGGCAAAATCAGTGTGGTATCGCGTGGGGTAATCGATTCGGAGGCGGTCGTGACCCCCGCTGTCAATTTCGATGAACTCAGTGATCTCTTTGTCATTTTGCCGACTCCGGACGAAGCAGATCCCCCCGATCACCAGGCACAGCCCAAGCCTGCGCCTCCGCATCAATGAAGCAGCTCCTTTCTATCAGCGGATTGCTTTTGTTCTCCTTCCTGCTCCAGGAATTTCTTCCCGTCTTTGATTGGTCGTATGGAGCACGCCCACTTTTGGTTCACGCATTTTTTCTCTCGGCAGCGGTCGCGATTCCCTTTCCTGCCATGCTTCTTCTCGCAACAGTGTGTGGATTCCTCTGGGATGCCCGATATTACATTCCGATCTATTCCCATGACTCGTTGATGGGAGCTATCGGACAGGCTGAACTCCCCTTCGGATTTACCATTTTCCTCTTCGCTCTCGCCGGGCTTCTGATTCAGGGAGTTCGCCCGTATTTCCGAAGGGGACGGTGGGAACTTCCCGTCTTCATGATAGGGCTGTGTACCGGGTTCATTCTCCTTCTCGAGTATCTCCTGATCTGCTTTCATCGCGGAACACTGGAGCTACCGCCACAACTCTGGTCAAAATTACTGATGACGTCCCTGTTTTCTGCTCTCCTTGCACCCGTTTTGCTGCTATTATTAGCTTGGCTCGCGGGGCGTCTGCGGTTTCGTACCGCTGGGGACGATTTCAAGCGACGCCACCCTCACGATGGTGACGCATTATAGAATCAGACTCTACTTTGTAGCCTTACTGGTGATCACGGGCTTCTCCCTGCTCGTGTATCGTCTGTATCATATTCAGGTGATCGAGTTTCCGACGTGGTCCGCTCGCGTGCCCGGAAGCAAATTTGAATCGGTGCGGATTCCGGGGATCCGAGGAGAAATTAAGGATAGAAACGGACTGACGCTCGTGGACAGCACTCCCACCTACGAGATGCAAATCGATCTCCATGAAGTTGTCGCGGCCTATCTTCGCTTACACAAATCGCTACCGAAATATGAGTGGAAGCGCTTTGATCGATTCGGGCAGGAGGAAGTCAAAACAGAGACGGACATCATCGCCATCGTGGAGGAAACAGTCTTCCCCGGATTGCAGGATCTGGGACTGCTGGCTGACTACAGCACGAGCGCGATGCGCATCCACTATCGATCCACCCGCGGCGTCGTTCCGTTCACCTACCGTCGAGATCTGAGCTTCAAAGAATTCGCCCGATTCGCCGAAAACAATATTGGAGTTCCCGGCGTTACGGTTACGCGCGCTGGACGGCGACGCTATCTCTATGACTCCCTAGCCTGTCACATGCTAGGTTATATGAACCTAGCAGATCCCGATCAAGTCTCTCCAGAGAAAAAGCGCGATTTTAACTACTATGTAGGGGATGACTACGGAGTCATGGGTGTGGAAAAGACCATGGACCGCTATCTACAAGGGAAAGCAGGAAAAGTGGTGATCGAGAAAAACTCTAAAAATAAATTTGTTGGCGAGATCAGTCGCACGGAACCTGAGCCTGGTTCTGATGTCTATCTCACCATAGATGCGCGTCTCCAGATGGTCGTGGAGCTAAGCCTGCGAAAAATCGGCCGTGGAGCTGCTGTGGCCATCGATCCCCGCAATGGAGACGTGTTGGCATTGGCTTCCGTTCCATCCTTCAATCCGAACGTCTTTATTCCAGAGGTGAGCCTGAGTGACTGGAAGCGATACACCGAGGATCCGACCAGTCCTATGTTCTGCCGTGCGATTAATCCGTATTCCCCCGGATCGACCGGTAAGATCCCTGTGGCGCTCGCCGGATGTTTATCTGGTTCCTCAAAACGCCATTTCAACTGCGGCGGCGGTGCACAGTATGGAAATAAATTCATGAAATGTTGGGCTCCGGGTGGTCACGGCACCCTCGATCTCAGTTCAGCGATAAAGGTGAGCTGCAACGGATTTTTCTATCGCTATGCGAACGATGCAGGAATTCGAAACATCCAGACTGTCACGAACTTGCTAGGGCTCGGACATACGACGGGAATCGAGATGACGGGAGAAAACCCAGGGAATATTCCCAATCCGGAATGGCTGCGGATGCAGGGTCTGGCATGGAGTGACGCATTTACCGCACTCGTTGCGATCGGCCAGGGAGCGACAGAAATGTCCCCTCTTCAGATGGCATCAGTCGCAGCCTCGGTCGCCAACGGTGGCAAGGTTTATCAGCCACGCCTCGTCCGAAAAGTGGCAGACAGGGACGGAACGATTGTCAAACCGGATGCCCCGATCTTACGGACCGATCTCACTCGCGAGGGGCTAAAGCCTGATGACG
The DNA here is from genome assembly GCA_963205275.1 of Verrucomicrobiota bacterium. GTDB lineage: Bacteria > Verrucomicrobiota > Verrucomicrobiia > Verrucomicrobiales > DEV007 > Arctic95D-9. The sequence continues at coordinate 14,159 of CAUJIH010000088.1, forward strand.
TCGAACTCGTCAAGCGAGGAATGTGGCGAGTCGTCAACGAGGGCGGCGGTACCGGCGGACGAGCACACTCTGATCTGACGGTGATTTCGGGAAAAACCGGAACCGCCCAGACGGCGAACCCCCGCCAGCCAACGAATGCTTGGTTTATCTCCTTCGCACCGTACGACACACCCGAAATCGCTGTTTGCGTATTCGTGGAGAACGGAAACTCAGGTGGCGGAGCGGCCTCTCCAATTGCGAAGAATATTATTGATAATTATGCGATGCTGGAAAAGGGAGCGAAGATCGAAGTCGCCGCTCTGCATGAAGCAATAGGGAATACGGATCGCATCATGAGTGTTGAATTCGACGGACGTGATGTCGCGACGATTGCAAAAGCTGATAACGCTGATTCTGCGGTTGACGTGGCGGCCTTCGTTCCCGAATCTCTGCGAGAGCGAAATTTTCGTCCGGTTCAGGGCTTGGCGAAACCCACAATCAAGCAGGCCACCGACCACCGTGGTCAGGTCGGGCGACTTAATTCTAATTCCGCTCCGAAATTTCGACTTTTCAAATGGTTTAAAAAGAAGCAATGACTCCCCGATCTGAACCGCCCCCATTTCTTTTGATCGGAGCGTTCCAACTCCGCGCCACCTCGGCGCAATCTCTCAACTACTCATTTATTCAATATCATGTTTGCCAAACTACGCAGTCTCTTTGGTTCCAAAAAATTCAATGAAGGCATAAAGATTATTATCAACTGTGAGAAACTCGAGACGAGAGTCGCTCTCGTAGAGAACGGTTCCGTCGAGGAATACACAGTCGAGCGAAAGAACGATGAGAATATCATCGGCTCTGTTTACAAGGGAATCGTTCGAAATATCGAACCAGGCCTGAGCGCGATGTTCGTGGACATCGGTCTCCCGAAAAACGCCTTTCTCCACTTTTGGGATGCGATTCCCGAAGCCCTCGACTCGGGATTGGAGGAAATTCAGCGAGCCAGCCGGAAGTCGGCAGGTAAAGGTAAGAAACGCATACAGTCGAAAGATATTCCGGATCTGTATCCTGTCGGATCGGAAATCCTCGTGCAAGTCACCAAGGGGCCGATCGGGACAAAAGGGCCCCGCGTCACCACTAACATTTCGCTACCCGGTCGCTACATGGTTCTTATGCCGCGCAATGATCAACTCGGGATTTCCCGTAAAATCGAAGATCCGAAAGAGCGTGCTCGCCTCCGAAAGATCATGAGCGAGAAACTGACGATCCCAGACAAGATGGGAGTCATTCTGCGTACAGTCTCTTCCGGACAAAAGGTGCGCTATTTCGTCCGTGACCTGGCCATTCTGGTCGATCAATGGCGAGAGATCGAAGAGAAAGCGAATGCCCAGAAGGGTGCTAGTTGCGTGTTCAAAGAGCCCGATTTGATCGAGCGCACCGTCCGTGACTTCCTAACGGAGGAAATCGACCAAGTTCTTTGTGATGATGCCGACGCAGTCAAACGAATGCAGGAACTGATCGGAGAGATTTCTCGCCGCTCGCGACGGCGGATTGAACATTACCAAACCCCCGTACCGATCTTTGAAAAATTAGGAATCCAACGTCAAATTGATGATGCGTTCTACCGTCAGGTCTGGCTCCCCAGTGGTGGATATCTCGTGATCGACGAGACGGAGGCGCTCATCGCCATCGACGTAAATACTGGACGGGCGAAGACGCAGGACAAGATGATTCTGCAAACCAATCTAGAGGCAGCGGCAGAAGTCGCTCGCCAATTGCGTCTGCGGAATATTGGTGGACTGATTATCGTCGATTTTATCGATATGAAATCGAGGCGAGACCAGCAATCCGTTTATAAGACGATGCAAGAAAAGCTAAAGTCGGACAAGGCAAAGACTCAGCTTCTCCCGATTTCTCCTTTCGGTCTGATGGAAATGACTCGCCAGCGTTTGCACGAGAGCCTGAGCCTCACAGTGAACGAACCCTGTCGCTTCTGTAATGGACGTGGTGTCGTAAAGAGCACTGAGTCGATGAGCGTTGAACTTCAGCGCCGAATCAATGCGATCTTAGCCAAAAAAGAATCCTCTGTTCGTGAATTGCTCCTCGTAGTCCATCCTGACGTGATGGAGCGCCTTCGGACACATGACGGCGAACTCTTTGTTGAACTGGAACGCCGCCACGCAGCTCGGCTGACATTCCGTAGCGATGCGACGTTCACGCGCGAGCAGATTCTCATTGCCGACGCGAAAACGCAAAGGGAGATTCGGGAGTGAGAACTTGATGATAGTAATTCGCAGTCGGTGAACCTGGTGCGATTTGACAAAAGCGCATTGAAATTCCATATTTCTAATATTTATTAATCATACGGAATATTCTTCTCTTCATGAATCGATTCTCACAAGTCGCCGCATTTCTTAGTCTAATCCTTCTCCTTCCAAACCTGTCAGCTTTTGCTGCGAATCAGAGCCTAGCGAATAAGATAGAGTCATACGTTCAGTCTCTGCGTTCTTCCGGTAGTCTCCGAAATTACGAGAGAACCGCTTGGATCGTCTATGATCTTTCTGATGAATCTGAGTTGGTGGCGATCAATCCCATGACACCATTACAGGCGGCCAGCATGATCAAGCCCTTTGTCGCATTGGCCTTTTTTCACGAAATGGAGGCGGGCAAGGTGACCTATACTTCCACCGCCCGGAGGCACATGGAATTAATGATTCAGAAGAGTAGTAATGACTCTACCAACTGGATCATGCGTCAAGTCGGCGGGCCAGCCGCGATCAGTGCGATCCTGAAGCAGAATTATCCCGATCTCAGCCAAGGAGTCCACATCGTGGAGTACATTCCCGAAGGTGGAAAAACCTATTTAAATCAAGCGGCAGGGCGCGATTACGCAAAATATCTTCACGCCCTCTGGTATCGTAAGCTTCCTCAGTCCGCAGAACTTCTCCGCGTCATGGGCTTGCCGGGGACGAATCGTCTCTGCTCCCGAGTCAAAAGCGTACCGGAGGGAACCAAGCTCTACAACAAAACCGGCAGTACTGCAATGTGCTGTGGTGACATGGGGATTCTGGTCGCCAGAGGGCGCGATGGGAAGCAGTATCCCTATTTGGTCGTGGGGATCATCGAGAGCGCAAAACGTAACACGTCCTCCTACAGTACTTGGATCACCAACCGAGCGAATATGATACGAGAAGTGTCGAACATCGTATATCTCGACATGAAAACACGGCATCCGCTCTGATCAACAAAGTGCTCCACACAGTCTCTGGACTTTTCACTGTCACTCCGATTGCGCTAGACTCTTGAATCTGCGATAATCTCAGTCAGTTCAGTTCCAAGGCTTCGAAATTTCTTCGAAATCTGATGCTCAAACCGAGGAGGCTCACGGATGCAGATCGGCGGAAATCCAGACGAGCCCTGAAACAAACTCAAGGCTTTTCCTTCTTTTCAAGAACCTTATCAATGAGACCATATTCCGCTGCGACCTCGGCGGGCATATAATTATCGCGGTCGGAGTCGCGCTCGATCTCTTCAATCGTGCGCCCTGTATGATGGGCAAGAATGCGATTGAGACGCTTCTTCAGTGAGTACATGAACTCGACTGTGCGCTCCACATCCGAGGCTGTGCCCTGTGCTCCGCCAGAGACCTGGTGAATCATGATGTGGGAATTCGGCAGGGCGTAGCGCTTGCCCTTGGTGCCAGCAGTCAACAGCACAGCTCCCATGCTCGCAGCCATGCCCATGCAGTAAGTGTTCACATCGCAGGTGACGAACTGCATCGTATCGTAGATCGCGAGACCAGCGGTCACGGACCCGCCAGGGCTGTTGATGTATATGTTGATGTCCTTGCTCGGATCCTGCATCTGCAGATAGAGCATCTGCGCGATGACGTAGTTCGCCAGAGGATCGCTCACCTGCTCGCCGATGAAGATAATACGATCCTTCATCAGGCGTGAAAGCAGATCGAACTGAATCATCGTATTCCCTTCTTTCTCAATCACACTCACGTTTCGCATCGGATCGATGATGCGCTGCTGCAGGTGAGGCGGAAGAAGAGGTGAGAGTTCCTGAACGGAATCAAGATCGTTTGGATTCATAAGCAAGAGTGGAAAATGGGATGAAGCGACAGATTATTTAGATGATTCAGATGATTCAGCGGACGTTTCAGCAGGCGGCTCAACAGTTGCGCTCTCAGGATCACCGACTGAGGCTTCAATGGACTGAGCCTCTGCTGAGGCAGAAGGACGTTCCACCTCTGTGATCGCTACATTCTTCCGGAGATGATCCAACGTCTTACCGATCAGCACATCTTCTCTAATCCTACTTATAGAACCCCTTACCTCCAGAGCCACCTTCTTGAATGGGCGATTCTGCTCAGCAGCGATTTGTTTAATTCTGTAATAGATTTCCTGATCACTTACAGTTAGGCCTTCTAGCTCCGCCACTTTAAGAAGAACATAACGAGCAGTGATCCCATTTCTGGCGCGCTTCTCGGCGTTCTCAACAATCTGCTCTCGATGTTCAGTGATCATCTCCTCGCTCAGTCCTTGGCGATACCCCTGCATCACCATTTCTGATACCCCGCTCTGCGTCTCATGAAAAACGAGATGCTGCGGCAGGTCGAAGGAAGAATCTTTCGTGAGGAAGGTAACGATCTGATTACTGATATCGTCTCGTCGAGACGCCTCCGCCTCAGCTACCAGCTTATCGTGAATCCAAATCCTAAGCTCTTCGAGACTTTCATGCCCAAACTGCTGTGCAAATTTATCATCGATATCCGGCAGTCGCATTTCAAAGACCCCCGTTACTGACACGTCAAAAACAATCGATTTTCCGACGAATTCTTTGTTCGGATAATCTTCCGGGAAATCGGATGTATGACTAATCGTGTCCCCAGCAGAAAGCCCTATACCCGCCTTCGAGAGTCCTGGAATGAAATCATAGGTGGTATCCTCTCCCACACGGTAGTCTAGCCCCTCTCCTGAAGCGAGAAACCCGTACTCCTCCGCGCTGAGCGCCTCATCATCGAGTTTTCCCGAATAGGTGATTTGAATCATCTGACCGTCCTTTGCTGGGAGATCAGTTGAGGCTTTGTAACTGCCTTTCTCACGCACACCTTCAAGGACGGAATCCACATTCGCATCCGTGATTTCGATTCTCACGACCTCTACGGGAATGCTCTGATAATCCGGCACCTCCACATCTGGTTCAGTTACGACTTCGAGCGCTAACAGGCAGGAGCCATCGGCTTCCAGTTGCTCGCGTTCAATTTGACTAATTCCAAGGATGCGCACCGATTCCTTCGCTCTCGCCTCATTCACTGCTGACTTTCTCAAGCGCTCCATCAATTCGGAGTCAATGGAATCGGAGAAGCGCTTTTCAACAACGGCGACAGGAATCTTCCCCGGACGAAATCCAGGGACTTTCGCCTCTCGTGCAAAGGCGGATACGACCTGCTGCCGAGCCTTGCCGACCACATCGGCAGGAATGGTAATCGACAGGCGAGCTTTGCACTCAGGCAGGTGTTCGAGGGAGATATTCATAATCGAAAAAGGGAGAGTTTTTTGCCTCCAAAAGACAAAGGGCGGGAATCTAAAACAAGGAGTCCGGATTTGCACTCGATAAATTCGCCACACTTTCTCCACAAAATGAGGCAAGATCGGCAGGCAGAGGGGAATGCCAACGGTGGAACTCCCATGAGAGAAAGGCGGCGTGCAGAGCTTGCCGGTTCAGTAAAAGTGTGTGCTCCAGAGCCGAAGTCCAGCCCTGTTCGATAAATTCCAGATAGGAGTGCTCACTGATTCCATAAATCTTGTCACCGACGAGAGGATAGCCTGCATGAGCTGCATGAACGCGAATCTGATGCATTCGACCCGTTTTCGGAGAACAGCTCAGTAGAGAAAATAGTTCTCCGTTCGATGTCGTCTTTTTGAATCGAGCTAGGACGCGAAAATGCGTAAGCGAAGCTTTCCCCGCAGGATGAACCGCCTGCTGCACCCATACTGGAGACGCAGCAATCTCGCCTTTGCGAAGGATCGGAGCATCGACCGTGAACTCTTCTTCCTCCGGCCAACCTCGAACGACAGCGAAATACCCTTTCTGAAATTCGCGTCGTTCCATGGCCTTTCCTAGCATGCGAGCTGCCTCGCGATGCTTCGCCGCCAAAGTGATGCCGCTCGTCTCTCGGTCCAGCCGGTTCACTAGGGAGATTTGCTTTCCGCAGGCGATCTCGTACGCACAGAGCGCCTGAATGCCGTCGAGTAAGGTGGGTGGATTTCCCGGCACCGAGGGATGCACCATCAGGTGAGGGGGCTTATCGACGACGAGATAATCCTCAGTTTCGTCGATCACGGTGAAATCAGGTGTATACAGGCGTAGGTCGATGGAGAAAGATAGACTGAGCTGAAGAAATCGGAGCAAGAAATTTTTCGAAGCGATACTTCGGAAATGATTCATTTTGTGGAATTTCTATCGACAGATAGCGTCCTCGCGCTACAGTCTCGGCACTTATCCACTCCGGTCTCCCGCCGAATGGAACGCTCTCAAGCATGAAGATTTTTGCTCCCAAGGAAAGTGACTCAATTGAAACTCGCGCTGCGTTGGATCCGGCTGCAGTGAAGAAACTTGTAGGCCTCGGCGCTGAGGTCTCAGTGGAAACGGGAATCGGAGGTCGCTGTGACCATCCGGATGCGAGCTACCAGGAGACTGGTGCAACGATCATCTCAGATCGTGCTGCGGGTATCTCGGGAGCCGATCTAGTGGTGCGCGTGCGGAAGCCGAGTTCCGAGGATGTCGCGCTGTTGCGCTCGGGAACGATTCACATCAGCTTCCTCGATCCTTTTCATGAATCGAGTCTAATTTCTGAGTTCGCATCGCGTGGCATCAGCGCGATCAGCTTAGAAATGATCCCGCGCTCAACCTTGGCGCAAAAAATGGACGCGATCAGTTCTCAGGCGAATTTGGCTGGCTACGTGGCGGTAATTCTGGCAGCAGACCGCATGACGACGATCTTTCCCATGATGATGACCCCGGCGGGCACGATCTCGCCCGCGAAGGTTTTCGTCTTGGGGATCGGCGTGGCAGGCTTGCAGGCCATCGCTACGGCGAAGCGCCTCGGAGCAAGGGTAACGGCATTCGATGTGAGGCCAGAAGCTCTGGAGCAGGCGGAATCTCTGGGAGCGAAGGCTCTCCGCATCGACCTAGGGGAAACTGGCAGCACGGCTCAGGGCTATGCGAAGGAACTAACTCCCGAACAAATCGCCAAGCAGATCGCCGCACAAGCGAAGGTGTGTGCGGAGAGTGATTTGGTCATCACCACGGCGAAGGTTTTCGGACGGAAGCCGCCGATCTTGATCAAAGCAGATGTAGTGGCGCAAATGAAGCACGGTAGCGTAATCGTCGATCTCGCTGCGGAGACTGGGGGCAATGTCGAGGGCATCGTGCCAGGCGAAGAAGTCCTGACAGACAACGGTGTGCGCTTGATCGGACTGGCGAATTATGAAGGACGCGTGGCCAAGCACGCCACTCAGGTGCTGGCTGCAAACTTTGCGAACATGATCGAACACTTCTGGGATGCGGAATCAAAGACTTTCGCCCTACGTCGCGATGATGAAATTCTGAAGGGCTGCCTGATCACCCATGACGGCGAGATCGTTCACGAGCGATTCAAATCCTGAACTCCCGATCTAGTATCCTACTTTGTATCTTGTAATTCTCTTATTTTCAAATATGGAAAATCTTGAAATTCTAATTCTTCTTTTCTTTGTATTCACTCTGTCGGCCTTTCTCGGCTTCGAGTTGATCCAGAAAGTTCCAAGCCAACTGCACACTCCGCTGATGTCCGGCTCGAATGCGATCTCTGGAATCACCATCGTCGGAGCTCTCCTCGCGTGTGGTGTGGCAGACGCTAATTTCGGGAAATGGCTGGGATTTGCCGCTGTCGTACTCGCTATGATCAACGTAGTCGGCGGCTACGTCGTCACGGACCGAATGCTCGGTATGTTTAAGAAAAAGGGAAAGTGATCCCGATTGTGAGTTCTATCCGACCAAACCCTGTTTGCTCCGCTCTTTAACCCTCTTATCTCCACGCCCCCACTCCTTATGGACGAGAAACAATACATCGACCTCGCTTACATCGTGGCCTCCATCCTCTTTATCTTCGGTATCAAGATGCTTGGGAAGGCGGAAACGGCACGCAAAGGGAATCTGCTTTCATCCGTCGGTATGTTGCTGGCAATGGTGGCCACGCTCTTTTACAAGGAAGTCATCGACTACAAGCTACTCATCGCCGGAGTCGCAGTCGGAACCATCATCGGCTGGATCTGGGCAGTAAAGGTGAAAATGACGGGCATGCCGGAACTGGTGGCACTGTTTAACGGCTTCGGTGGGTTGGCTTCTCTACTGGTGGGCTGGGCTGAGTTCGAGTTTCACAAGAATACGGATACTGTCACCTTATTCGCGATTTATTCGACCATCCTGATCGGTGGAATCACTTTCACAGGGAGCTTCATCGCCTATTTAAAACTAGCGGGTAAAATGAGTGGTCGTCCGACCCTGTTCCCCGGACAGAAGGCCATTAATGCCGTGATTTTCCTGATTCTGCTCGGATTGGGCGGCGTATATATCTTTCAGAATTCCGCCTGGTCACTCTATGCGATTATCGCGCTGTCTCTGCTACTCGGCGTGATGGGAGTGTTACCCATCGGAGGTGGTGACATGCCCGTGATCATCGCTTTCCTCAATAGCTTCTCCGGTCTCGCGGGTGCCGCCGCCGGTTTCGTAATTTTGAACAAGGTTCTGATCGTCGCAGGCTGTCTTGTCGGCACCTCGGGCATCATCCTGACTATTATCATGTGCAAGGCGATGAATCGCACCTTCGGAAACGTTCTCTTCGGCGGCTTCGGTGCGGCAGGTGGTGGTGGAAGCAAGGGGGTCGAGGGCGAAATGAAAGGCGTCTCCGTAGAGGATGCTTATTACGTGCTGGAAGCAGCGCAGAATGTGGTTTTCATCCCCGGTTACGGAATGGCGGTGGCCCAAGCGCAACACGTCGTGAAAGAGCTAGCGGTGATGCTGGAGAAAAACGGAGCCGAAGTACGCTTCGCGATTCACCCGGTCGCTGGACGGATGCCTGGACACATGAATGTGCTGCTGGCAGAGGCCGATGTCCCCTATGAGCAACTCTGCGAGATGGATGCCATCAATCCCATGATGAACCAGGTCGATGTCGCCATGGTGATCGGAGCAAACGACGTCGTGAATCCCGCTGCTGCGGACGATCCCTCGAGCCCCATCTACGGAATGCCTATCATCAAGGCCTATGAAGCTCGCACAGTCTTCGCTCTGAAGCGTGGGAAGGGTTCTGGCTTCTCCGGACTGGAAAATGCCCTCTTTTTCCGCGAAAACTGTCGCATGATCTACGGTGATGCGAAGGAGACGATCTCTGCTCTGATCGCACAGTTTAAATCGTGAATCGTGGCCGTGATTCCTTTGACGGAGTCGCTCAGCTTCGCCGGAGTGAGCGAATTTTTTCGGCGAGTTCTCAATTCTTCCCGTATCATTACGACCGGACCGAGAATCGCGCCTCTGTGCGTCCACCGTGTAGTCGCGCTCGCTTATGGTTCCGCGTTTCCATTTTACCTTGATTATTAGACTCC
>CAUJIH010000089.1 GCA_963205275.1 Verrucomicrobiota bacterium
TCCTGATCGCTGGATCGCCAAAAAAGTCCGGAACTGCGCCCCAACGATCTCCGTCAATCTCTACCCAATCGACAACAGAAATCTAGAAAAACGTCAAAAACAAGCCGCCTAAAAACAGTCAACTCGCTTGACAGCTACCGACCTCGACCGAGGATGTCTGTAATCTCATACTGGGGGAGGAGCGCCTGAAGCTCTTCCGGTAATGGTGGTTCCCACGCGGCTGACATACAGGATAGGGTGATGAGATTGGAGTGGAAAAGCAAGAGGAAAAAGAGAGGGGCGGATGGACTCCGACTCCTAGCGGCTGAAGACTACACGCACGCTCCAGCATTCTCCGTTCTCGCAGTCATTCAACATTTTTTGACAAAATGATTCGCCTTTCATCCATGACCGATAACAGTCAAGAAATGTCGCATGACCCGGAAATTCTCCTGATCCTGACCTCGCATCCGGATTTCGCTCGGGTGAGCGAGTCAGGACTCACGGCTCTGATTGCGGCGGGGGCGATCAGTGAAATGACATTCGGCTCAGTCCTCATCCGTCAGGGAGATCCGGGTCGAGGAATCTGGATCTTGATCGATGGGACTCTAGAGATTCTCGTCGATGGAGATCTGGTCAATCGAATCGACCGTGCGGGAGAAGTGATCGGCCAGATCAGTGCTGTCTCCCTCCTCCACGCCACCGCCACGGTCCGCACTGCGGAACCAACACGCTGCTTATACGTCCCGCACGAGGCTCTGCACCGCCTGCTGGCACGTCATTCCGAACTCGCCCAAGCGATCCTGCGGTCGATGGTGAAATATCACGGGCGACGGTGAGCCCCCTCTTGTTCTCACTCAATACGGTTCATCACGAGACATGACCGTGTTTCATCTCCTGAGAGAGCTGGAACAGGCGATGAACCTGCTTTAGCGGGATATTCGTCACATCGGTCCGACGCTCCGTTCCGAGCAGGATGGAAAAAGTTCCCAATCCTTTGCCCTCATCCCGCATCAGAGTATTCGTCACCGTACTCCAGGGATGGGCTTCCAACTCGAATCCACGGCGAGTCTCCGTCATCAGGAACAGATGACGATCTGTGATAATCACACATTCCTTCGTCTTGCTCAGCAGCCCAACCTTCGCCTGCACTGCGATATAATAGATACTCTCTCCTGCTCCTACTACGTTCGATACCTCGCGGAAGGCAATTCCCACCCGCTGCGTATCCTGTCCATCATCGACGAAGTGGGCAATCTGTTCCTGCACTTCGAAGACTTCATGAATCGGCTTCCACTCCTCGATTCCATCGTAGAAAACAAGATCGTTCGGTCCGATCTCCCCATCGTTCATCAATTGCAGCAGATCCTCCATCTGGTATGGGCCTCTAGGATTACGTTCTCCACGCTTCAGAATCGTGAATTCAATATCAGATTCGGGTTCTTGAGAATCGGGTTCGAGAGTGGGGGCGTTACTCATAAAACAGGAGAAGAATGTATTTACATTGTCAAAAATTCAATTTTCAGGCAAGGCAAAAAGCAAAAATTCTTGATCAAAAAGAAAATTGTAAAAATTCATAACAAACGACTCCATGCCTCGGGTATTCGTTTCGGACGTCCCGATGGCATTTGAACCAGAGCCACGGTCTGGACAGCTTCACATATAGTCCTCTCGCGCCCAGCTCCTGCGTCTACCGTCAGGCGATACGCGCAGATTGTACGCACCTTTTCCACGGATGTGAGGTGTGCCGTGATACGAATCACATCTCCCAGTCGAGCAGGTGAGCGATAGTCGATCTCCGTACGGATCACGGTGGGAAAAATACCAGTCTCCGTCATAGTCGATGCGTCCATCCCCAGTCGAGAGAACAGGGCCATCCTGGCCTTCTCTACATAACGGAGGTAGGCGATATTCGAAACCACACCTCCGCAATCCGTGTCGTAAAAAGGAACGCTTTCAGAAATTTCGACTTCCATACGACAAGGTGAAACTTCTTCTCACCATCGCTGCGATGTGAGAGGACGGAATCAGAAGGGAATATCGTCTTCTTCAATAAAGCCCTCCGGCTCGTTTCGGCTCGGTGGAGGTGGTTCCGGAGTGTAGGTTCTCGATGGCGAGGCGTCGCTTGCGATTGGGGCAGCCGAACTAAAATTCCCTCCTGTAGAACGCGATCCTCCCCCACCTCCTGAGTCATCACGCCCTCCGAGAAACTGGAAGCTCTCTCCGATCACCTTCAGTCGTGAGCGCTGCTGCCCAGTCGCTTTATCCTCCCAACTGTCCAGTTGGAGGCGACCCTCCACATAGAGAGGACGACCTTTCTTCATGTATTCCCCGAGAACCTCGGCCTGACGGCCCCAAAAGGTGATGTCCACATAGGTCGTTTCCTCGCGTTTCTGTCCATCATCGCCTGAAAAAGAGCGATTGATCGCCAGAGAGAGATCGGTCACGGCGGTTCCCTTGGGAGTGTAACGCACTTCGGGATCACGCGTCAGATTCCCCATCAACTGAACTCTGTTAAGATTTGGCATGACGTTGATTCTATCGAAGTGAAGAGTAAAAATCCAGTTTTTCTTTTCGAGCGTTCTTTTCAGTCAAATTTCGTCTTATCACCTCTCACTCATTCGGAGCGGGCGTCTTTGGGTTCTCTGGGACCGATGGTGTAGTTTCAGCCGGAGCAGGGCTTTTGGGATCAGGCTTTACTGTTGTTTCCGGAGTCGTGACTGGTTTGGACTCTGCTCCGGCAGGCATAGCCTCCGGATGCTTCTCCGCTCTTCTTTTCGCGATCAAATCTTCCCAGCGGTGCAGAGAAAAGCCTTCGCCGATGCCACCGATCTCATCGAGCAGTGCGGAGCATTTCTGATACCATTTTTCCAAGTCTGGCGGCGAGTTCTTCGCCTCCGCGCTCCCAGGAAAGATCAGGTAGGTCACAGTCAGATCGCTCACCGGACGGTTGTATGGCGATGCCTTCTCATTGATCGTCCGCGCGATGCGTAGGGACGCTTCGCCGAACTTCCACGTAGGCCCCGCATCCCCAGCGATCGCCGGATAGAGCTGGTCATTATGAATCACCACGGCATAATCGCCGATCGCTGGAGCGAATTCATTTTCAGACTTTCGACCGAGAAAGGACAGTGGAAGAACGATAAAGGGATCTGCCTCAGCGATGAGATAACTGCGAGCCTTGAGATCGGCGACGCGAGGCTTGTATTCGTCGATTAAGGTGCGGAGTTCTCGATTGCGCTCGATACTGAGTCCCGGCTGAGCAAACTCGGCTTCATACTCCTTCAGTTTGCTCTCCCACCGATCCAACAGCGGATTAGGAACCTTCGTCTGCTTCGGCCATCCGTAACTCGTGGAAGGCTGATAGTAGGGTGACATGGAGATGTAATTATCCAATTCTGGCCAGCGATCTCCATCAGAGCCATCCGAAACCGTATCCATATCCGCCTGTGCCAGCAGCAACTTACGCTGGGTGCCCGGATGCCGAATCTGCAGGAGAGTCTCCAGATCGTAATAGTTATGCCGCGAGGGGAGTTGGTCGATTCTCGTCGTATTCTGCTGAACTCGAGTGGTTTTGAGTTCGTATATATAGTGATAGAACGGAGACACTTCAGCGGACTGCATGAGCAGGTCGAAATCTTTCAGCATCTTGGGCAAGTGCGGATTCACCTGCGCTAGATCATCAGCAGTCTTATTTGCCGAAGGCACAGCTAGTTGTACCTTCATTTCGATCTCATACGCCTCACTCCGAACTCGTTCTATCGTCGCGGATGCTCCCTCATGCGTGGCCACTTCTGTTTTCACCGGAATTTCATTCCAGAGCTTTGCCACGTCGACTTTCTTCCAGCTCACGTAGGATGACGGCATCGGAGGCTGTACTTCAACGATTTTCTCTACGACCTTCTCCACCACTTTTTCTACGGGCTTCTCCACGATCTTTTCTACCGGCACTTTTACAATCTTCTCGGCTCCTTTGGGCATCCCACCCAGCCAGCGAATCGCCACCTTTTTGGCCGCCGGACCGTTGCCGGAGAACTTAACAACCGCCAGCACGAAGACGACAGCCAAGAATCCCAGCATCGACATCCAGAAAAAGAAAGCGTAGAAGCTCACCCTTCGCTTCCCACGAGAAGAACGCTTGCTCGAACCGGATCGCGGAAGCTCAAAAATTTCGTTCCTGTCACTCATCTCTCACTCTCCAGCATCGCAGCCAAGTTGCGTTAGGACAAGTAGAATGGTGAAGCATGTGCAGGATACATGACGAGCAAGAATTCCGTCAAAAATTCCGTCAAAAAGCACATCCGCACTCTCATGCGCATCTCCGGTAACGGCGGGGTATCTGGACGAGCCGACGCGACATGGGGGCGGTGCTAGATAAAGAACCATGCTGACAGCGTCAATTTTAAAGCAATCTGCCGCGTCACGTATTCTGAGTTACGAGCGTATACCTATGCGACGAGAAAACCAGAACTCCTGAAACTGACACCGATTTCCGAATCGGTGCGACGCGACCGGACGACAGGCGCATTCGCTTCTGAAAGCGAATTCATTCGTTTTATCACTCCCGCACTCCGTCTCAGCGCATCTCGTCCGGTCTGCACTTTGCCCCTTGGGAATCTACTCCTTTCACAATGCTGCCACATCACTCTCTGTCACCCAAGCTTCCCATGATCATTCAGGGAGGCATGGGCATCGGGGTATCGAACTGGAATCTCGCCCGCTCGGTTTCGACGACTGGGCAACTCGGAGTGATCTCAGGGACTGCCCTGAGCACGATTTTTGTCCGACGTTTACAGGACGGAGACGAAGATGGAAACATCCGTCGAGCCTTACGACACTGCCCTTTGCAGAAAACTGTAGAAAAATTGTTGGATCGCTACTTTCTCGAGGGAGGACGGAAGGCGGGGCAGCCATACAGGCTCGCGCCCATGTATTCTCTCGACTCATCCGATCATCTCATCTCTCTGACCATCATCGCCAATTTCGTAGAAGTCTGGCTAGCCAAGGAAGAGCACACCGGAATCATCGGTATCAATCTCCTAGAGAAAGTTCAGCTCCCGACTCTGGCCTCGCTCTACGGGGCGATGCTAGCTTCCGTGGACTATGTGCTGATGGGCGCAGGGATTCCACGCGCCATTCCCGGCGTGCTCGACCATTTCGCAGCAGGACTTCCGACCGATCTACGTATCACAGTGGAGGGCGATACATCAGAAAATGGACACTCAGTCCATTTCGATCCAGCTCAATTTATGGGATCGCCTGCTCCAGTTCTCAGACGTCCGCAATTTCTGGCCATCGTTTCCTCTTTCACCATTGCCAATACGCTCGTGAGAAAAGCCAGCGGTCGGATCGACGGCATCATCGTCGAGGCCACGAGTGCTGGTGGACACAATGCACCTCCACGGGGAAAATCGGAATTCAACGAACGTGGCGAACCCATTTACGGTCCACGAGACGAGCCAGATCTCGACTCGATTCGCACCCTCGGACTGCCATTTTGGCTGGCTGGCTCCAGCACAGGCCGCCTGCAAGAAGCGCTCGATCTCGGAGCTACAGGCGTCCAAGTCGGCACGGCATTCGCCTTCTGCGACGAGTCAGGTCTCTCTCCTAAGCTCAAGCGAGCAGTGCTCGAACGCTGTGCTACTGGAACGGTCTCCCTGACGACTGATCCGAAGGCGTCTCCGACAGGCTTACCTTTTAAGGTCGTCGATCTGCCAGGCACGGTTTCCGATCCAGAAGTGTATAATCGCAGGACTCGGAAGTGTGATTTGGGCTATCTACGTCATGCGTATCAAAAACCCGATGGCTCAGTCGGCTATCGCTGTCCAGCGGAGCCAGTCGAGGATTACCTTGCGAAAGGTGGCAAGATCGAAGATACGGTGGGGCGCAAGTGTCTCTGCAACGGTCTCGCTGCTGCCATCGATCTCCCCCAGACACTGTCTGAAGAAGAAGTCGAGCCTGCCATTCTCACGGCGGGTGATACTCTGGCGGAAATCCACCACTTCCTGAGATCAGGAAGACTCAGCTATTCAGCCGCAGATGTCCTGAAATACATTCTCGCCCAGTTACGCCCTCTGCCTGCAGTTCCCTGAATGGATCCTGTGTTCTGAATCAAAGGGAACGGTGCCTCACTACTCACTCGAATCCTGATCCGATCCACCACCGTCGCCGATATTGGAGGGACCCGCCTGCCCATCACCGGTGGAAATAATCAACTCCGGCTGATACAGGTCGCGATTGCTCGCCTGAAACTCCGCTTTCAGACGAACCCGAAAGCTGGAGAGATCAACCAGATGCCAGCGCAGGAATTTCCATGCCTGCGTGTTGCCATCGTGCTCGAAGCCGATGAGCAAATGGCTCGCATCGAACAGAACCTTTTTAGTTTGCACGCTCGGAGTGAAGTAAAAAGTGCGAAGATCGGATGACATCGTCCCCTCCTTCACCAGCTTAGGATCGAGATAGACAATGCGTCCGGTCTGGCGATGTCGGATCATCAGATCGGGATAGCCTGCCCTCTGCAAGTTACCTTCTGCCGTCCTCGGCAGTGAGCATTCCAGCTCCGGCAAGCGATTGATTTCTTCAAGCAGGGCTGCCTCGAAGTGTGTACTGACCTCGTTAATGCGAGATTCTCGCCTTGCGGGAGAATCCTCGGCGCTCAACCGAACCAGCACTCGGTCCGCCGCCTCGGCAATCCCGTCGATGATCTCGACATCAGCCTGATCGGAAGGATCAATCGGCACCACCCGTTTACCAGTCGAAATTTCCACCAGCCTCCCAAACGGAACATTCTGAAAAGTTCCGCCTCCGTTCTGTACGATGGAAATAAGTCCCTCCACCGATGGCTCCGGCTCAATGAGGACGATTGGACCTTCTCGACGTTTACACCCTTCCAATAAGATGCTCATCAGAAGTAGCGAACCAATATAGATCAAGCGTCGCCTCACTACACTCCGATCAAAAGCTCTGGCATCTATTGACTCACCCATATTGACTCAGCCATCCACACACTCTGAGCATGAGGCAACTTTCCAAAAATGGGGAGAAAAATCTTTCGGAGAGTTCACTCTCCCACAGCAAGGTCCATTCACAATCGAAGTGGCAAGTCATAATTTAAACGATTGCTTGCGTATTTTTGTATTTCAGTTGTTATTTTCGCTCTTCTTTTCATTCGATACCCATGATTAAATCCATTGTCTTCACCTGTGCCGTCCTTCTCTGCTGCTCACTGTCCCACGCGGATGACGAGCTTCTCGAAAAAATCATGAAGGAGGGCTTCAAAGGAAAGACGAGTCCGATGGCTAAAGTCGTGAAGAGTGAGGCAACTCCCGCTGAAACCAAGACCCTCACAGACCTAGTCCACTCGATGAAGGGCACGAAAGCCCCCATCGGAGATCAGGCAGACTATGACAAGCGCGTCTCTACCCTGATCGCCAGCTTGGATGCGGTCGCTAAAGGGGATCACAGCGAGAAAGCGCTCGGCGCGCTCAAAAAGGCATCTGATTGTAAGTCCTGTCATTCCGAGCACAGACCCAAGCACTGATGACGAGTCCGTCTCCTACTTTTGCGAGGCGACAATTCACAACTCTGAAGAGAGTATCGACAGCGGACTCTGAATTCCGCTGATCGCGACAGATTAAAAAGCCAGATTTGAATCCTGAACCGCAGGATTCAAGCTGGCTTTCTTCGTATTTTCACCTTTTCTGTTTCAGATTTTTCCAAGAGGTAGATAGAATCAGGCGATCTCACCGAGATTACCGAATGAGAATAGATTCGATCACGAGCCATCCGCTGCATCTGAACTCACTTTGCGGCCTACTATTTCTCACTCTTCTGTGGGCAGCTTCGATCTCGGCTCAACAGGACGTCTCAGAGAATAGCCGCCGAGTTTTCACCCCCGAGGGCGAGCCGGTCGATCCCAGCTTTTTCCCGATTGCCGTCTGGCTTCAGAATCCGCGAAATGCAGCGCGGTTTCAGGCAGCGGGGATCAATCTCTACATCGGTCTCTGGCACGGCCCCACGCAGGAACAGCTCACAGCACTGCAAAAAGCACACATGCCAGTCATCTGTGCGCAGAACGATGTCTCGCTGGCACATCGTGACGATTCGATCATCGCCGCTTGGATGCACTCAGACGAACCTGACAATGCACAAGCACGAAAAGAGAGCAAGGGCTATGATCCACCAATTCCTCCTGCGGAAATCGCAAGCCTATATCAAAAATTCCGTAGTACTGATCCGACGCGCCCAGTGATCCTCAACCTCGGGCAGGGTGTGGCGAACGATCAGTATAGAGGTCGCGGAACACGCTCAGGACATCTGGAGGACTATCCGGAATATCTGCAAGGCTGCGATATCGCCTCTTTCGACATCTATCCTGTCGTGCATCGCTCGCCCGAGATCGCGGGAAAGCTCGAATTCGTTTCACGTGGAGTCTCTCGTCTCCGAGAGTGGTCGCACTCACAAAAGCCGATCTGGCACTGTGTCGAATGCACGGATTATCCCGGCGTCGGACAAAAGGCGAATCCAGCTCAGATCCGCTCTGAAGTCTGGCTGGGTATCATCTCTGGATCTCGCGGGATCATTTACTTCGTCCACCAGTTTCAGCCACGTTTCCGCGAAGCCGCTTTGCTGGATGATCCAGAGACGCTGGCAGCGGTGACTCGTATTAACTCGGAGATCCGTGACTTGGCACCTGTTCTTAATCAGCCCACGATTCATGGCGAAGCAACAGCGACCGCTCCCCTTCTCCTCCTGCACAAGCGATTTCAGGGAAACAATTATCTCTTTGCCGTCAACTCCAGAGCAGAGTCGAGGGAGTGCCAGATTTCCCTGTTACAGAATCGATCTAAAAATGCGGAAATTATCGGTGAAAGCCGCACTATTTCCCTCGTCAATGGAAATTTAAAAGATCATTTTGGCGCGTACTCGGTTCATCTCTATCGACTCCGATGAAAGAACGGCATCGAAACGAAAAAATTCGTAAAAGACTTTCCTAAATTGTCAAAATTTGATTGACTCTTGCGCTTTCTGCTTCCTAATGTCCGAGCTATTATGGAAGAACCTGTATGAAATACCAATCCATCGATTCGATACCAGAACAGAGCACCTCTCCAGACTGGAGTCAGAGTCGAATCTTTCGCGTATTTGCGGAAGTATACGGCTCGGATTTTCATTAGGCCCAAATGATAGAAAAAGAACAAAACCAATGACACAACGCGTTAGAGACCTAATTCTGGCGGTGCTGGCAACCATTGTCGCCTCCACCTTATCGTTTCCCTACTGGCGGGACTTCAGCTACTGGGCTGAATCCCACTCCATGTGGTGGATTTATTTTGCCGTCGGATTTGTGCTGGCGGTATACGTCTTCTACGTATTTCTCGACTGTGTTCGGATTCTCTTCCTCCATGATGAGTTCGAGAAGAAAAAGGCAGCATCGAAGTCAAAATACAGAATTCCACTCGATATCGAAGAAGGAGGTGAAAAATGAGTTGTCCCGACGGAAGTTGTTTCGAACCGCAGAAGCGCATTCGTGCGCTCATCATGCTGGGATTGATGATGCTCGTCTTCATCATGCTCTCAGCCTTTTCCTTCGTTTCTCAGCATAAGCAGGTCACGCCTGATCAAGTGTCCTTCGACAAGCATCAAGCCACCGACGGGAAGCGCGTCTTCCAGGCATACAACTGCATGGGCTGCCATACGGTCGTCGGAAATGGAGCCTATTTTGCGCCAGATCTCACGAAGGAATATGCGAACGCCGGACCAGCATGGATCACCGCTTTCTTGGGTGCTGCTGCCACTTGGCCAACAGAAGGGGCGGTAAAATCCATGCTCCTCATGCCTCACATTGCGGCAGATTCCGGAGTCAAGACGATCGAGGAGTATTACGCGAAATATCCCGGTGCCAAAGAGCGCGTCGAGCGTCGTGGTGGAAAGCCCACCTACATGCCCAATCTCTTGTTCAATGGAGATGAAATTCCACAACTAGTCGCCTTCATGAAATACACATCCGCGATGGATACCGAGGGTTGGCCACCGGAAGTGAAAGTTAAAGATCTGGATAAGCGCATCGCACTGGCCCAAGGCGGCCACTCTGCTCCACTCCGTTCTGGAAGTAAGCCTGCAGCGGCGGATGCCTCAACGGCGGGCGCGGCAACTGCCGGAGGAGACATCGCTGAACGCGGAAAGACGATTTCCGCCAGCCTCGGATGCGTGGCCTGCCATGCGCCCGGCACAACTAAGCTGGTCGGTCCGGGATGGGGCAAGCTGCACGGGGCTCAGGTGAAGTTGGCCGACGGCTCCACTGTAACGGCTGACGATGCTTATCTGATCGAATCTATCCTAAAGCCGAATGAAAAAATAGTGGAGGGTTTCCCCCCCAGTGTCATGCCACCATACGAGGCCATTGTTTCTCCAGACGATGCCAAGGCCATCGTCGAATACATCAAAACTCTCAACTGATTCCTAACGAAGCTTTTTCATGAAAATCGAATATCAGACACAGCGTCTCAGCATGCGCTTCTTCATGCTGATGCTCTTTCTCTTCGTCCTCCAAATCATTTTTGGAATGATTGTCGGTCTCCAGCAGGTGGATCCAAACCTGTTGGTGGGAAAACTCAACTTCAACGTGGCCCGCACGGAGCATATCAATCTGGGGCTCCTCTGGATTCTCACGGGATTCATCGGGACGATTCTGTTTGTCGGTCCGGCACTTTCCCGGCGCGAGCTCGCTCATCCGTGGCTCATTCACGTTCTGTTTTATGCCCTCATCGCTGCTGTCTTGTGGAATGTTTATGCACAAGGACTGGCAATGAAAGGTGTCGCTGGATGGTGGGGCGGACAGGCCTGGTTCCAAGAAGGCTTGGAGTACATTGAAGGTGGGCGCATCTTCGACATCGTCGCACTGATCGGCTTTGGGATTCTCGGCTTCGTCTTGCTGAGAACCTTCCCCTCTATGAAGGAGTGGAATGAGATTCACTGGGGCTTGGCGATTGGGGTGGTAGCACTCGCCGTAGTATGGCTCTTCGGACTCTTCTATGTCTCGCGTCTCGATCTACAGGAGTATTTCCGCTGGTTCGTCGTTCACTACTGGGTGGAAGGCGTGTGGGAAGTGATCCACATCAGCCTGATCGGATTTCTGCTGGTGAAGATGTTCGATGCAGACGTGAAGTCAGTCGGATACGCTGTTTTCTGGGGTGTTATTCTCGTCTGGCTGTCCGGCCTGATCGGAAATGCTCACCATTACTTCTGGATCGGAACACCTGAGTTCTGGCAGTTCTGGGGGTCGCTCTTCAGCGCCTTCGAGCCGCTGCCGTTGATCTTCTGCTTCTGGCACATTTATCTGGACGCCCATCAAAACAACAAGCCGCTCAAAAACGCTCCGGCCTTCTATTTCATGGTCGGCTCTGTCGTTCTCGAGCAAGTGGGCGCTGGTATCCTCGGATTCACGATGACCTTCGCTCTCACGAACGTATGGTCTCACGGAACTTGGATTACGCCAGCCCATGGCCACTTGGCTCTGTTTGGAACTTTCGGGATGCTCGTGATTGGAGCGGCTTACTATGCGGTGCCACTGCTTCGGGGAGCGACCGACTTCGATCAGAGACTCGGGAAGCTGGCTTTCTGGCTCCTGTTCCTCGGCATCAGTGGAATGGCTCTGGCCTTCGCTTGGGGAGGGACGGTCCAGATGTATGTATATCGCACACTCGGACTCGAATGGTTCGGAGGGGATGTCTTCCCGGCTCTGGATGCATACAAAATCTTCGTTCCACTGTTTGGCTTCGTCACGGCGATCGGATGCGGAGTTCTCGTTTACGATCTAGTTACCATCGGACGGATTGGTGGACGCAAGCAGCCTGAGATCGTAAATCGCCGCAAGGCTCAGCCCACACGTGGATGGAGTCGTCCTTTCTCAGGTTTCGAAGCTGGCATCTGGCTGGTGTTGATGTGGATCTTCGGATTCGTGATCACCTTCGGTATTCTGAGCTTTAACCTGTCGCAAGTCAGAATCGAAGGGAATCCAACCGTTCCTTATACGATGGCAGCGATCGGTTACCCCGGACTGCTTCTCGTGACAGCTCTATTTGTCTGGCGCTTCCTCGCTTCTTTGGAATCACGAATCGAGAACACTGAATCCAAATAGCGACTGATTCTCTACTATTCAAAACGCTCCGTCACCTTTCTAAGAGGTGATGGAGCGTTTTTCGCGTACTGGATTCGAACAGAACTGGAGCGCGGCCTATCCGCCGAAGCAAAAGCCAACTTATGCCACTCGCGCCATCAGCCAAAGGAGATCGGACAGTCGATTCAAATAGGCGAGAACTGCATCGGGCAGGGGGCCATCTGTCTCATGTAGATGCCAGACCCGACGCTCGGCACGGCGAGCCACCGCACGGGCGAAATCAAAACCTGCCTTGACCAGAGAATGCTCGGCACCCGGACGTGCCCAGTCGGTGAAGCGCTCCGTCTTCGCTTCGATCTCCTTTGCTAGGTTCTCGATCCAGGTCACATCTGGTTCACTGATAATAGCGAAACCTTTCTCCTGATAACGTGTCCGATCCGAGGTCACGCAACTGAGCAATCCCATCAGCCCGATCAGATCTCCCTGAATGCGATCCACCGCTTGCTCGAACTCCGGGGATAAGCCCGCTGCCCGCGCCAGTCCCAATGCGGAGGTCAACTCATCCACCGTCCCGAGCGCTTCAATTCGCACATCGGTCTTACTGGTCCGATGACCAAACATCAGGCCCGTTTCTCCTCGATCACCGCCTCTTGTAATAATGCTCATTTACGGACCTTAACAGCTTCTTCACAAGGATGCTTCCGGAATTTTAGCGGATGGATGAGGAAGAATTCGTAAAGCTGATTTGGCAGATGCCCATCTGCTTTTATTTTACAACGATGTCTTCGGATACTTCCTCGATTCGCCATGATACACGTCCACCTTGGTGGTTGTGGCCGGGACTAATCTGCGTCGTTGCTCCATCTGTCGCGATGGCTTGGCTCTATATCTTCGCCGACACTTGGCAGATTACTCCCCTCCGCTGGCCAAGCTACGTCGTCCTGGGCGGTGCCGTCTGGATGATCTATGTGACAGATCGGCTTCTGGATCACTATTCACGCGGAGAGGCGCATTCCACAGTCTCGGTGCGGCATCGCTTTCTGTGGCGTCACCGCCGGACGGCCATTACCCTACTGATTCTGCTCATGGGGTTACTCGCTGTTCTCCAGTGGACAAGACTCCCGATGGCACTGATTCAATGGTATCTGTGGCCCGAGTTACTGATCGTGATCGTCTTCTTCACTCTATCTGCCATCGTGCCGAAGGAGGGCAGCGTGCCGTATTTTCGCAATCTGATCGCCGGGCTGGCTTTCGGCTACGGCACGGCGATGATGGCTCATGTATTTTCAGGAGGAAGTCACCCTGTTCTCACCCTGTTGTGCTCGAAGGAAATGCTCGGCTTTTCCCTACTCTGTGCGGCGAATATGACGGCGATCCACGTCTGGGAGTGGGAAACTGAAAGAGCCGATGAAGAGCGACTCAAACAAGCGGGGAGAGTTCTCGTGCTCCCGCTTCTACTGCTCACGGTCGGAGCGTTCGGATTTTCACTCTGGGAAAACTCGGACTGGCTGAGGAGTTCCACTCATGTGACGAGACTTCACCTCTTTTTCTTTTCGATCTTCCTCTCCACCGGACTTCTGCTGGTGCTGAACCGCACACGAGAGCGCTTCTCTCTGGAGGCCCTGCGCATGTTGGCCGACGTGGCGATGCTGATCCCACTGGCGATCTACCTGCTGGTCGATTCTGTATGAAGTAGATCTGCGGAATCAGGACTCTAAAAGAGCAGAATTTTCGCTCCTACTCCAATTGTGTTCGCTGCTTGAATCCGCCATCATAAACACCTCACTAAGGACGCAGAACATCGCCGGTTTTCAGGTCGATCACAGCCGTCTCTTCGGAGTCGAGAGCGATTTTCCATTCATGGGTCTTCGCCTTTTTCTCTGTGAGGCGCACCATCCCATCGGCTTTCGTTTCTCCACTGTTATACACGGTGAGGAAGGAGTCCCCATCCGCACTCGTCCCGAAATGCTCGATCAGAAAGTTTGGATTCTCGCTTGTCGCCCCTGTCTCTGCTCGCCATCCGGCTTCTGAGACCTTGCGAATGAGCGGAATAAATCGGCGGAAGAGCGGACGGTCGCGCTCATACCACTTCGGATTTTTCCAATAGGGATTCTCGGAGGCATTGTGGGAGAAAAACCCCGGCCAGATGCCGTAGTAGAGACTGCGATGAAAGTATTTTTCGACGGCTTCTGATCCAAATTGATCGTAGTCCGTATTCATCAGTAGGAGATAGGGTTTCGCTCCGGACATCGTTCGCCAAAGATCCATGCGATCAAATCCGGGAGGATCGTATTTCCCCTTTCTCATCCAGTTGGTCTCGGTGCCGAGCACATCGAGCCAAGGGCAAAGAAAGGTGAAGCGATGGGGAACGGCATTGGCGAAGAGAAGCTTGTCGAACGAATGCAGATCTTCACTGATCCAGCGGGTGAACTCATACACCGCCAGCCCTTTCGCCAAAGCGAGCTGACGCGTGCGCGGCGAATAGGAGAGAGGAACGGTGGTGTCGGCGAAGTGTTCGCGACGGTAGTTGAGATCAGCCGTCACATAGCCTTCCAATGAGTCCAGATACTCTCCGTCCCGCTTCCCTTTGGCTCCCGGCCCGTAGAGCCTCTCGCGGATCTCGGGGTTCCAGTGAATCGTCCCTCCATTGAGTGTGCCAAACTTGTCATCTTTCCCCTGTCCCAACCACTGATTCGGGTTCACGCTCCAGACCGCCCCATCGGTCCACGGTGCATTTTGGAAGAGCAGCGACGGCTGGCCAGATTCGTCATGCATGGCCGCGATCCGAGTCACGCGAGCCTTTTGACGAAGGGTGCTATCTTTGTCCGCCTCCGCGAGACGATTCATTTCGGCCAGGGCCGCCTCCGGAGTTCGGGGCATCTCTTTCGCCATCCGCATCCACCAAGTCATTGGCTCTGTATAGCGAAAGCTCAGCACGTCGTGCTCATCATCCCAAGGCACGTTGTTATCTCCCTCGTGAAAGCGAAAACCGAAATCTTCCCAGCCTTTCACCGTCGAAACGTCCGTAAACGGCATCCAAAGACCCTGCTTTTTCGCTCGTACGACAAAATACTCCGGAAAGGCCTTCTGATATCTGGCAAAAGCAGAGCGGAACCCCTCGCGAGCCTCAAAGGGATACAGGACGATACGAAAATCAGCGCGATTGGGAAATCGGGTGGTCTCGGGCGACAGTCCATAGTCGAGCGCAAGATACAGAGACTTCAGCCCGGCGTGATAGCCGACACGATAAATCGTAGGTCGTCCCATATCGATGCCGAGAGCCACTCCTTGACTGTCTTTCCAAATCGCTCCTAGAGGATAGACGGACATTCCTCCTGTGGCTCCGCAGCCGACTTGTAACGTTTGAGAGAAATCACCGGTATCTCCGATCTCGCGGCGGCGATGGATATCGTCTCCCCATTGTCCGCCCGTGGCGTCGAGTGGCAGTGTGTAGATCAGCGAAATCGCCCGATCACGAGCCTGCGTCGATGTGACCGATCCCTCAATGAAGAGAACTCCGTCCTTCAATTCGCTCTTTTCCTCAATTCGTAGATCGAGCGTCTCTTTGCCTTTTGCGAGCGGGAGAAAATCCGACTCCACCGCTACGTCGCGAACGAGGAATCGAGCCGATTCGGCCAGATCAGCCACCTTGATCCCCGCCTTCACAGGGAGAGAAGCCGAAGCCTCGGGAGCAGACACCGGCTGTCCGTCAAAAAGCGCCATCGCGCGATCCGAACCGATCTCAGAGACATGAACATCATCGAACCATACCTTCCCACGATGATTGCGAAATAAACAATAGACCCCAAGCGCCTTCACCGGCCTCTGGGGCAGGATGACGGCCTCGCTCTTTTCCCAATCATGCGTGCCCGTGGAGAACTCGGCTGTCTGTCCCCAGAGAGAAGTCCCATCCTGGAAGGCCAGATCGACATAGATCGAGTATTCAGAATTCGCCCGACCATCGACGCCCTCCGCCCGACTCCATCCGCTGATGATGATCGGAAGCGCGATGGACTGGTTCAGCCGTAGTGACTGTCCGGCCCCGCTGTCGATATTCTCCTGCGTGACTTGGCAAACAAGCGCTGCACCGCCGTTTCGTCCGCCGCCCGCGTCGAGTGATGCCTCCGCACTCCGCATCTTCCAGCCAGTATCCCTGTCCTCAAAACCGCCGTTTTGCAGCAGACTCGTTGCGGCTTGCTCTGCCCGAATCACCTTCCATCCGGATTCGTCTGGAGCGCCGTGCAGAGGAAGCTGACTAATGATCAGAAAAGAACAAATAGCGAGACTAGTAAGCCTAAAAATAGAGCGCATGACGGATCAGGAGATTGAAAAGACGATGTACCCGAATTGTGTCTCGGGCCACTATACACGGGAGTATAAAAATGTGACAAAAAGTGATTTATAATTTTCATAAAAACTATAATTTTAAACTTGCCCACACTTTTAATCTGAATTACAATTCATCAAAGGCACGAGAAGGTTCAACCTTTCTCTGCTCTCATGCAATCATCGCACCTCTTCTGAATACACGAGCATTAGAATGTGATCCAGCAAAATCATAACACTCTATCACACACTGAAATACATGACCTTATGAAGCGGATCGCAGCCCCTATCGCGGCCTGCCTCCTTGCACTCCATGCGGGATTCCCGACGGAGGCGGGGCAGTTTGGAACTGGATTCGCCGTGAGTCCCAAAGGATATCTGATCACTTGTCATCACGTCATTCAGGATGCCGAACGCATCGTAGTTCATGTCAATGGCGGCTATCTCGACGGCTCTGTGGTCGCGCTCGATCCTCCGAATGATCTAGCTCTGCTAAAAGTAGATCACTGGCCTGCACGTTATCTGACTCTGGTATCGACTTCTGATGTCACTTACGCTTCCCAGGTGTTGGTCGCGGGCTTTCCCGACCCAGGAGTGCTCGGGATCAACCCCAAGGTATCCACTGGAATCGTCAACGCCCTGTCCGGAGTCCATGACGATCCGCGCTACATCCAGATTTCCGCACCGGTTCAGCCTGGGAACTCTGGTGGCCCGCTGCTATCGCCGTCAGGGCGAGTCGTAGGAGTCGTAGCCTCGGGGCTAAATTCCATCGACCGCATGGAACACGGAGGATACCTGCCCCAGAGCGTGAACTACGCACTCAAGAGCGATCTCGTGACAGCGCTGCTAAAAAAGGCATCGGTTTCCGTTCCTCGATTCGGAGGAAAGGTTGCTGTGGGGCCGAAACAGATCGAACGAACACTAGAATCCATCGCCCTGATCGAAGGCCTCAGTCGCGGAGAGAAGATGTATATCCGGTCCGCGCCTCTGACTGTCGCACCTCCGTCTCGTGCTGTGGACCGCCCTGCGATCTCACGACCACTTTCCTCTCCTTGGATTTTCCCCGATTCATCGACTCGCCCACTCTCGATTTCTGAGGTTCAGTCTCAGCCAAAAGACAGACTTTGGCAGGCGAGAAATGAAATTTACGTTCGTCACGGCTTTATCTTTCCCTCTGAAGAAGGACGGCGTTTCGCGGCTCGATTCGGTCGCTACTATCGCCCAGCAACCCCTTCCGTTGAGGCGATAAAACAGCGACTCACCCCGGTGGAAATCGCCAATCTACGCCTGATTGCGGATTTCGAGTAATCCGGCTTCGCCATGGCTGCCACAAATCTTCTTCTCGCTCTCATTCGCAATCGTGCTTGGCACGCGTATAGTCAGGTCAGTGAGCGAAGCGAAATCAGTAAACACGTCCACGACAACCTCGCGTCGAGGACTCGGACGCAGGCTGTCGCGTATCATCTTTCGCCTGCTTCTGCTGCTACTGATCGTATCCACCGCCGCATTGATCCTCTATGTCAATCGGGTTCACTTGATTAATCAGACTCTCGCGTATCTGATCGCTCCCTTCCGTGTCCAAGTAGGTGAGATCGACTTCTTCCCCTTCGGCCAAGTGCGGATTTCCGATCTGACACTAACTCCGAAGGACGCTCCCGACGGATCACCTCTGGCCCGGATCTCTGAGGCACGCATCACCTATCGTCTGAGCGAGCTGCGTGCGACGAATCGCTTTGACGATCTCTCCTTGTTCGGAGCGCATGTTCGGCTGGATCAAAAAAATCTCGATACTCTGCTCTCTCCGAGGGCGAGCGAATCGGGCGAAAGCCATCCAGAAAATCTCTCGTCAGACCTAAAGGAAGCAGAACCCTTCCTCCTTTCTCGTCTCGCCGTCTTCACCGGATCACTCTCGGCAGAAAATGGGCGAATCCAGGTCGATCTCGACGCCTTTCCGCCATTGGAGACCGAATGGGATTTTCATTGCGAGCGCTTCGACCTCGAGGGGATCAGACCCACAACTCTCTCCTGCACACTCAGAAATCTCCAAGTGGGAAAAGACGCATCCGGAGGGCAAATCGCGCTTCTCTCGGGAAAAGCCTCTCTCGCACCCGATCTATCGCAAGTGGAAATCGAGTCCCTCCTCATCCGTTCACCCGATCTACGGATCACACCCGAGCTTTTCCCTCGCAGCGCCTCATCCGAGTCCCAGGCGCAGAAGACTCAACAGGGTCAACTCACCCACTCAACCCTGTCGGATCATCCCGGAAAAAGCCCTACCTTCCTGCTTCGTGGCCTCCAGATCGAAGACGCTCGCCTCGCCCTCACGGGATTCGATGGAAAAGGCTCTCTTCCGAGCCTTCCGGACCTGAGCTTCGCCGTTTCTGCCACCTTTCCCGAAATCCGATTCCAGAACGGTCTGATCAGTAACGACCAGCCTCTTTCCCTCGACTTTACATCCGTTCATGCTGGCTCGGAAAGCCACGAATTCTTCTCATCGGATCGAGTCCATCTTCGTCTCCACTCACTCTCCGACCTCATCCACCGTCAACAGATCGCCGAAGTCAGAATAGCCAATCCTACTCTGCTCGCCTCCGATGAGTCGCTCGCTCGCCTGCTCTCCAGCACGAAGAATGAAAAGAACCACGAGTCTGTAACTAGCCCTCCGTGGGTCATCCAGTCTTTCGTCCTCGACTCGGGTTCGCTCAAAGTCGAAAAACTCACCCTGCCCGAATCCGTCTCCCTGCCAGACCTCAGCGCAACTCTCAGTGCCGAGCTCAAAGATCTGCGATTCGGCGGAGCAGATGGTTTCTACTCCGACGGACGACAGAGCCTTTCGATTCGCCAGTTGCGAATCAACGCTCCCGGAGCCACAGAAGCCAAAACACCACTCCTGAATCTGTCTCAAGTCGACGCCACAGTCGATTGGAAATCCATGAAATCCGAACATCGTATTGAGAAGATCGCTCTGAGAGAACCTCTAATCACTCTCACAGATGAAACACTCGGCTCCTGGGCCGATGTTCTGACCGCTCTAGCCACCACGTCCACCACACCCCGGGAGACAAGACTCGATCAGCCCACCACCCCCGTCCCCGTATCATCCACGCCCGCACAGACGCCCGTTTACGCCGTCACTGACCTGTCTCTCACGAGTGGAAAATTGCTGATCGACACGAGTGCCGCCCACGATACAATTCCCAAAGTCCAAGCCGATTTACTCATCGAGACGCGAACTGATTCTCAGACTCCACCCGATTCCTACCGCCTCACGCTCTCAGACGTGGCGATTCAGAGCCGAGTTCTGGATCACGATCACCTTTCTCACATCGCCTCTCCCGAAGACGGAATCCTCAGTGTAAAAAAGCTTCACGCAGACTTTAATGCCAGAGAACTACAGCAAGACAAACGCATCGGAGTCGTGCGGCTCGACGGCGCTCTTCTGACGGTGGGAGACGGACTCAAATCCACCTTTGGACAGCAGCTCGACTCGGAGAAACTCGCTCAACCAGATGCCGCCAAACCAGCCCCGAAGGCCTCCGCTTCATCACCTTCTCCAAGCGCCGAACCAGCGAGCGTCAAAGAAGAATCTGCCCCTGCTGCAGAACTCGAGAAACCCTCCGCGTCCGTTCCATCCACCAGCGCACCCGACGCCAGTCTTTTTCCCACCGATTCCACCAAAACACCAGCTTCTGCCGCTCCGCAGCCACCCACCACCTCCTTACCGGGCGGCTGGTCCATCGGAGAAATCGAAATCTCTCGCAGTGAAGTCCACTTCAAATCGCTCATCCCCCAAGTTCAGGGGCTTCAGTTCGCCATCGAGACGAAGCTCCGAGATATCCCACTCACCCTTCAGGGACTCCTGAGCCAATCCACTCCACAGAAGATCGAACTGACCGGGATCGAAATCAAAGATCCCTACGACTCTTTCATCACAGTCGCAGAGCTACCGACCATCTTCGTCGAGTTCAGTCTCGCCGGACTTGGACGTCAGGAGATAGAGCGCATCCAGCTCATCAGTCCCTCCCTCTGGGTCGGACAGGGCTTATTCTGGTGGATCGACTACCAGCGCAATTTCCGCGAACAAAACGAAGGCGCTCGAGTTCGCTTTGAAGACGGGCCGGAGAAAAAGACCGACTGGTCCATCAAAACCATCGAAGCCAGCTCCGGGAAAATTGTCATCGCACCCGCCGGAGTCCCGATCGGAGCTGTGCCTTTCCCCTTCAATGCCACCACCAGCATGAGCGGTGGCGAGATCGAGCTGAAACTCAATATTCCCGATGAGGATCACATCTACCGCTTCCCCGATTACAAAGTCGAGGTTCAGGGACTCGTCGGTGATGTTCAGTTCAACGTTCCCGTGAAGACCGAGGACAATAACCTCGTCCAGACCTTCAGCCTGCGACGCGCCCGATGGAAAGAATATGAAGCGAAGGATCTCTATCTCAGCGTCACCTTTGACGAAGGCGGAGTGTACGGTCATTTCGGAGGAGCCGCCTACAAAGGCTACGTTGATGGACAGTTCAATTTCTACTTGGATGGACAGGGAAAATGGGATGCCTGGATCGCCGGGACCGATCTGGATACCGGCCCAGTCACCTCCATTCTCGTACCAGATTCCTTTCTCATGGATGGACGCGTGAGTCTGAAACTCGTTTCAGAGGGGAGCGGCACCACCCTTGGCAAAACCACAGGAGATTTCCATACCACCACATCCGGCTGGTTCGACATCACCAAGATCGATCCCATTCTACAGGAACTTCCCCCAGAGTGGACCATGCTTCAGCGCGGTCTCACCGAGCTAGGACTCAACGCCATCAAACGTTTCGACTACGATCAGGGTACCGGAAAAGTCGATTTTCACAATCGTGAAGGAACGCTCACTCTCGGATTCACCGGCCCCTATGGCAAGCGCCAGCTCAATATCGCAGTTCATGATGACGCCGCTCAGCCCCATTCTCATGCGGAGAAAGTCGCCGCCACTCCGGCACCCATGATCTCCACCACATCACCAGAGAAAGCCCATCCCTCTGAGTCTGCCGAATCTACCTCCCTCACCAAGAAACGAGCTCCCAAAAAACGAGATCGATTCGACCTCTTCCGCCGCAAAGCACGCCCATGAAAGCTCATCCCACCGCCAGACGTTCCATCCTGCGGGCCCTCAGCACCGCTCTCGGGATTTTCGCCACCCTACTTCTTTCCGGTTGCTTGCCTCCCGTGGATGTTAACGTCGCCACGCCCGCGCCGATCAAAGTTGATCTGAATATGGACGTCAACGTCTACCAACACACCACGGCAGCCGCTACCAAAACTCCCGAACAGGCGAAAGCCGACAACGACTTCCGTCAATCCATGGATCGACGCCACAACCGCATGTCTGAAATTCAGGATTTAAAAAATAATCGTCTCGTCGGAGAAAATCACTCTGGACTGCTCTCCGTCCGCAATCGACCCGCTGGAGATTACGGCGACTACGTGGAGAAAACCGTCAGCGAAGAGAACTCGGACCGCGAAATTCTGATGAAACACGAAGCCGAAGAGAAAGACGTATCCACCGATAAAATTCGAGAAGATCGCTGGGTCCACTGGCAGAGAAAATCCTTTCCAGGCGAATGGATCGAAGTCGCTGACGGAAAAAAGTTTCGATGGGAACAGAAACAAAATCTTTCGAGCGACGAAAAGCCCTCCTCTCCTGACCCTGCCCCCGCTCCCTGACGATCCCGAATAGACAGGTCCCTCTTTTCAGAACACATTGTCCGCCCGAATTCCCTCTCCTTCCATTCCCCCCGTATCAGACCACCGCATCTCCATGTCCCGTAACATCTTGGTCACATCCGCCCTTCCCTACGCCAACGGCCACATCCATATCGGCCATCTGGTAGAATATCTCCAGACCGATATCTGGGTCCGCTTCCAGAAGCTGCGAGGCAATCGCGCCCTCTACATCTGCGCCGACGATACTCACGGAACCGCCATCATGATCCGCGCTCGTGCCGAAGGCCGCAGCGAGGAAGAACTCATCGCCGAGATGAGCCAGGCACACCAGCGCGACTTCGCTGGATTTCATATCGCCTTCGACCACTACGGCAGCACACACAGCGATCACAACCGCGCCGTCTGTCACGAGATCTGGGCAGCCCTCCGCCGCGATGGCATGGTCGCCGAGCAGGAGATCGATCAGCTCTACGACACCCAGGCCCAGACCTTCCTCGCCGACCGTTTTGTCCGCGGCACTTGCCCGAAGTGCGGCTCCACCAACCAGCCCGGCGACAACTGCGGCCACTGTGGAGCCACATACACCCCCAGCGCCCTCATCGATCCCCTCAGCACCCTCTCTGGCACCCGCCCTGAAGTGCGCAGCGCTACCCACCTTTTTGTTCGCATCGAGCAACTTCATGACTTCCTCGATCACTGGACTCAGTCCGGCACCCTGCCTTCCGAGAGCGCGAACTACCTGAAAAATTTCTTTCTTAATTCGCCGCTTCGCGACTGGGATATCTCCCGTCCTGCCCCCTACTTCGGCTTCGAGATCCCCGACTCCCCTGGCAACTACTGGTATGTCTGGTTCGACGCCCCCATCGGCTACATCGGCTCCACTTCTGAATGGTGCGCCATCCACGGAGAGAAACTCGACGACTGGTGGCGCAGCGAGTCCACCGAGATCCATCACTTCATCGGAAAGGACATCCAATACTTTCATACACTCTTCTGGCCTGCGATGCTCAAGACAGCCGGCTTTTCTCTCCCCCGATTCGTCCACATTCACGGATTTCTCACAGTCGAAGGAGAGAAAATGTCCAAGTCGCGAGGCACCTTCGTCCGCGCCTCGAAATATCTCG
This sequence comes from Verrucomicrobiota bacterium, assembly GCA_963205275.1. GTDB lineage: Bacteria > Verrucomicrobiota > Verrucomicrobiia > Verrucomicrobiales > DEV007 > Arctic95D-9. Next base: position 23,260 of record CAUJIH010000089.1, read on the forward strand.
AACACCTCGATCCAGAATACCTGCGCTACTATTACGCCACTAAGCTGTCCTCCCGCGTCGAGGACATCGATCTCAATCTCGGCGAATTCGTCGCCCGCGTGAACAGCGACTTGGTGGGGAAAGTCGTCAATCTCGCCAGTCGCACCGCCCGCTTCATTGCCGACACCGGACTCTCCGACACCTATCCAGACGACGGCGGACTCTTCGTCCGCTTCGCTGCCCGTAACGAAGAAATCGCCGAAGACTACGAAAAAGGCGATTACGGGAAAGCCATGCGCGCCATCATGGAACTGGCCGACCTCGCCAATCCTTACGTCGAAGAGAGCGCCCCCTGGGAGCTGCGGAAAGACCCTGCGCGTGTCCAGGAACTGCGCGATGTCTGCACCGTCGCTCTCAATCTCTTTCGCACTCTCGTCATCTACCTCTCCCCCGTCCTTCCCACCTTGGCAGAGAAAGCGAGCACGCTCTTTGACGATCCCATCACCCACTGGGATCAGGCGCAGACCCCACTACTGGGCAAAGTCATCGGAAAATTCACGCACATGATGCAACGCGTCGATCCGAAGAACATCGAGAAAATGCTCGATGAATCGAAAGAAGAGACCGCTTCTGTGAGCGCCCCGAGCAACACCTCGACCACTCAGACATGGAGCGATTCTGGCGATGCGCTCGCAGCAACTCCCATCGCTCCCGAAATCACTATCGATGACTTCGCCAAGCTCGACCTGCGCGTCGTTCGCATCATCGACGCCGCCGAGGTTCCGGAGGCGCGAAAGCTCGTTCGCCTGATCCTGAGTCTAGGCGGAGACGAAACTCGGCAGGTCTTCGCCGGAATCAAAGCCGCTTACGATCCCGCCACTCTCATCGGACGACTCGTCGTCATGGTCGCCAATCTCGCCCCCCGCAAAATGAAATTTGGCGAGAGCCAAGGCATGATTGTGGCCGCCGGTCCCGGAGGAGAAGACATCTTTCTCCTCTCCCCCGACCAGGGCGCCCAGCCTGGTCAGCGGGTGGGATGAGGTGTGGGAAATCGCTCCAGACCGACCACCGACCAGAAAAGCACAATATTCAACGGCTTTTCCCCGTCCTCGAAAGAGGGCTGCAGTCCAGGGTCTGGCGGCTTCCAGCCCCCCCCCATTCCCCGATATTCAACACGCAACATCCAGCACCCGATTCTCGACACCTATCTGCCTCGTACGCGTCTAAATTTTAATGGACTGGCTATTTTAGATTATTTAGCTCTCTTTCACGTTATCTGACACCCTCACTGCCGCATTCACCGGAAGGGTATTCGCTTGGCATACGGCCATTCCGGAAGGATGCCAACGAAGTCCATTTCAGTCCAGATGATAAATACCTGTCCCTGTGGATTCTACCGCCCACACATCACCAAAAAACGCACTCTTTCCACCCCGTCTAGGCTGCGCAAAAGCGGCGCTTCACGCCGCACTCCATAGCCTGCGGCGCACCTGCAGAGTACGCCATACTCGGCGCGAAGCGCTTTGGAGTGCGCTGACCTGACACCGCTTTCCGAATAATCCCGACCATCCACACATCACCAAAAAACGCACTTTCCCACCCCGTCTAGGCTACGCAAAAGCGGCGCTTCACGCCGCACTCCATAGCCTGCGGCGCACCTGCAGAG
>CAUJIH010000090.1 GCA_963205275.1 Verrucomicrobiota bacterium
TTTCTTGGTCAGTAACTGGACTCGCGCCGTCAACTCCCTTATGCGTTTCTGCTGGGACAGAACGATCTCCACGAGTTGCTTCCGTGGCTGACGCATCAGGTCTTTCCGATTGAATCCCATCGGAGGCACGATTAGATCAGAATTATCAATTGTCAAGAGGCGCTAATCAATTACAAAATCTGTTGAGGCGAGAGCTTGTAAAACAGTGCTGATGACATAGTCATTACTTTCCATTGCATAAGCGCGCATGAAGAATCGCTGCACAAGTCCTGAGATCTCATCTACGACTGGCCAAACATTTGCGACTAGTTCCATAGGTATTTGCTTAATCTTCGATATAGAGTCCAACATTCAATGGTCTGGAATCCGCTATTGAGGACACCACTCCATAATGGAGTTAAAATTTACAATAGCCTATCCCTTATGATTTCAAAATTGTAATAACAGGCACGATTTTGACTCGGGACGAGTGGGCAATTGTCCACCGTCGTCTTGTTCGGCTTTTATTTGGCTTGGAAAATTCATGAATCGAGATGGGTTTCATTGATCCAGTCCCAGTGTTCAATCAAGAGCCTTGCAATTCTAAGAGCTTCCTTACGGGATTTCTCGTTCGGAGTGAACCCCATTCTCTCAGATTCGACAGAAAGGAGATATTCTGCGATTGTTGCGGGATCCGATGCCTCTATGACTCGCTTGAAAACTTGAGGTAGATAGTCTTGGTATTCGTCGCGTGCTTGCGGGACCTCTCTGACTCCGATCGGATCCCACACATAAGTGAGCACTTCATCGACTCTCCTATAGAGGGCCATTTGTTTCGGAGGGAGCTTCTGGCCCATGGTTCTCTAGTTGTACCGATCAGTTATTCTGAGAGCAGTTGCCAAGTAAAGCGAGCAGTCGCCTTTAATTGGACGATTTGGCGGCTCATGAACGGATTCTATACAGCTCCGCGATTCTGATAAAGGGATTCTTTCACTTTTTCTGTGTCAAGTTCTCGGGTGTCGCGTCGCATTCCGTTTGGGGAGACTAGAGGCGGTAGGTAATGGCGAACGTGCCTAAATCGTGGCTAAGGGCATGAAGTGTTTCCCGCAGAGGCGCGGAGGCGCAGAGGATGGATAGATGGATTGATGGAGCGACATTCCGCCCTCAGCGAGATATGCCAGATAGGAAATCGAAAACAACCTGTCCCTTACGACCCTCGACTGCGCAACTGTAAGCGCTGAGTCGTCCGGCCAAATCATGGATTGAGGGATTTCCAATCGCGCCAGAGCCAGCGCATGGTATCGGGAAAGATCGATCCGCCGTGGCGGCCGCTGTGTTTTCCTTCGCCCATCACAAATTTGTAATCGTAGTGCGCGAACTTCAGCGCCGCTTCCATCTGTAGGTTCGACAGGGGCCAGTTTCCATGCTCGTTGTCGAGATCATTTTTCCCGTCCTGCAAGAAGACGCGCAGGGGCTTGGGCGGAGTTTTCCGGAGTAGGGCAGGATAGACGTTGCCTCCTCGGATATTCGTAAAACTACCGATATGACTGACGACCTTGCGAAAGGAATCGGGTCGCTCCCAAGCGACAGTGAACGCGGCGATTCCTCCCGAACTGTTCCCGCAGACCCCGCGACAATCGGGATTGGCCGAAAGATTGACGCTTTTTCCGACTTCCACTAGGAGTTCGTCGATGAGAAAGCGGGCGTTTTGATCGCTGAGAGTATCATATTCGAAGCTGCGGTTCTTCACAGGCTGTTTCCCCGATTCTTCTGCAGGAATGATGCCTGGATTGACGAAAACTCCGACGGTAGGAGGCATTTCCCCCGTGTGAATGAGATTATCGAACACGGTCGGTACACGGAAGGAACCCTCTGGATTCACGAATCCACCTCCATCGAAAAAGACCATCAAAAACAAGGGCTTCTTCTGATCTGTCGCGGACTTTGCAGGCACATAGACCCAGTAGTCGCGGACTGTTTTGGGGAAAATGTCGCTCGTCCAAGTGGATTGCGTGAGCGTACCCTTCGGGACATCCTCGCGAGGTTGAGAGTCAGGACCGAGCACATAATCCTCGTCGGCGGCGAATAGGGAGAGGATTCCGAAAAGGGAGAAGATGAGAAGCAGTCGACTGCACATGATAGATTTTGTTGAACTCCTTATGATTGAATGTCAGCTCAATAATTTCGGAATGGTCCACGAGGTTCCGAGGCGTCCATTTCAGCCTGCCAGGCAGCGAAGGCGGCGGTAAGTTTTTTAAGGATCTCCGGTTTTTCAGCAGAGAGATCGTGCTCTTCGCCGAGATCGGTTTCGAGATCAAAGAGACCTTTCCCTTTCGGTGTGTCCACCCACTTGTATTTTCCGATTCGGGCGGCTTTGTCTCCACGGCGTTGCCAGAACATTTGTGTGCGGGGAGAAGGCTTTTCGCCGCGCAGTGTGGGGAGGATATCGAAGCCATCGAGCTTCAAATCGGCAGGGACCGTCGCTCCGGTCGCCGCCAAAACGGTGGGCAGGATTTCCAAGGAGGTGATGAACTCATCCGTGACGACGCCTGCCGGAACTTTGCCGGGCCAGCATACAATGAAGGGATCGCGAATGCCGCCTTCCCACATTTGCCCCTTGTGACCTCGGATGGGAGCGTTCCCTCCGTTGCCCGACCCACCATTGTCCGAGAGGAAGAAAATGAGAGTATTGTCCTTCTCTCCGGATTTCTCGATGGCGTCGAGCACTTTTCCAATGGAACGATCCATGATGGAGACGGCGGCGTAGTATCGGGCTAGGGGTTCTGTTGAAACCTTATCGCGGAATTTAGCGACTTCCTCCTCGGGTGCTTGAACACCGGGTCTCGGACCTCCCTCAACTTCAGGATAAGAGGAGCCGCTGTGGGGTGCGTTGAAAGCTAGGTAAAGGAAAAAAGGTCGTTTTCCAGAATTGGCTTCGAGAAAGTTCAGCGCCTCGCGCTCGAAAAGATAGGTCGCATAAGTGCCTTTATCCTTCTCTGTGAGTTCATTGTCTCGAAACATCGACGGGATGCCATAGCGCTCATGCGTGTAGTAGTCGATTCCGTTGTTTCCATGTCCGTAGAAGCTGTCAAAGCCACGTTGCATGGGCAGGAATCGCTTTGCCTGGCCCATGTCCCACTTACCGACGGCGGTGTTGGTGTAGCCGCTGCGTCGGAGATGATCGCCGATGGTAGGTTCTCTGGGATCTAGCCCCAATGTCATCTCAGGGGATAGAGCGTATTCGTCCAGTGTGTAGCGATGGCCATAGTTTACCATATCATTGCGGACCATGTCGTAGAGGCCATTGCGCTGAGGAAAGCGTCCAGTGAGAATGCTGCTGCGTGAGGGGGTGCAGGCTGGCCAAGTGACGTAGAAGTTCGTAGCGCGGACGCCTTCGGCAGCGAGTTTGTCCAGATTGGGCGTGCTGATCGGCTTGAGACCCATGCAGCCGAGATCGGGCCAGCCCTGATCATCACTCACGATGATGACGATATTGGGCTTTTTCGCGGGACTGTCTGCGCCGTGCAGTAACGGGAGCAGCAGAATGGAAGACAGGACGAGAGAGAGGAGTCGAAGCATGGATATTCGAAAAGGGTAGAGGCAATCGGCGCTTCGTTAAACCACGCAGACTTCCCGTGGTTGCGTGAAGAGTAGTTTTCCGTGTACATCGTCTTCGCCGAGGTCGAGAATTCGGCGTAGAACCTTCTTATAGCTTTCGATCTGTGGTCGATGATGGGCGACGGCAGCGGCGATTTCGTTGGGAGTCGTGACGTAGTCGGTTTTAAAATCGAGGACGGTGGCAGCAATGGCTCGCCCCGTCGGATCGCGCTCGATATGGACGCGGTCAAAGACGCCAGAGAGCCACTGGTGCTCGAGTAGGATCTCGAATCTCTTTTCTCGCCAGAGTTCGATGTTTCCCATCGGCCACGCGAGAGCGGTATGGAACGCGGGAATCTCCAGCGCCGCCTGCACATGTTCGATAGCGGCTTCCAGTCCTTCGCTCTCGGGAAACTGAAGGCGGCATCCCGCCTCCACTGTGATCCAGTCGATGGTGTCCGCCCACTCGATTTCTTCAAAGATCGCGTGGACGAGCGTGCCTCGCTCTCTCGCCCTGGAACCGCCACGACTGAGGAGAGCTTGGGCTGTCACCGCAGCATCGCCTGATCCGCTCGGGGTGCCGCGTCGGATCAGCTTACGAGCGAGGGCTGCATCTAGGGGATCGGGCGGAGTGCTCACCGTGGGGGAGGGAGCTTTCCGCTGAAAGCTTTCATACCACTGCCGATTCGTCTGAGGCGTCTGGCTTTGATAGCGGATAAGTGCTGGCACGCCGGAAAAGTTCGTCTCGGGAAGCTCGGCTTGGTCGTTGCTCGCACCGAGAGTTTCTTCGAGCAACATGATGAAGTTGTTCGATTCGGACTTTTTCGGCGGCGGAGGTGTGACCAGATAGTTGGCTCGCGCGGCCCGAGTCATCGCGACGTAGAATTTGCAGAGTGCATCGTAGGCGGCGTCGGATTCACACTCTTCCCGATAGACTCTGAGCACGGGATCGATCTGGGCGAAATCCTTGCGAGGCATGTCCAGCACCCACTCGACCTCTCGATGTGCGTCGAGCTTTTTCCCGATATCACGACTGATGGTATCGAGAGAATTTCCCGTGAGTTCTGGAAGAATTACTGCGTCAAAAGTGAGTCCTTTCGACTGATGGATGGTCATGACCTGTACGAATCCAGCGGAGGCTCCTTCACGGATGCGATAATGTTCTAGGAATCGAAGAAAGGCGTCAATATCGCGCTCGTCCGTCTCGTCGAAGCCTCGGGCCGCAAGAGCGAATTCCTCGGCGCGACGACTGGTGAAATCATCGAGCGTCGTATCTAGGCAGCCTTTGATGCGTGCGATCCACTCGCGAGCCGTGCGCTCGAATCCGAATTCAAAAACGGATTCGAGGATGATCTTTGACACACTCCAGGAATGAGCGTTTTCGGCTTCAACCCAGCGGCGGAGGGGACTCAAGAGTATGTGCTGCCATGCGTAAGTGTCGCTAGGATGACTTGCGAGCTGGAAGAGGCTGCGCAGTGTACGATTCATCGGATTATCGGACACGATGGAGATCTCTGACCCACCCATCACGGGTACGTCTGTGGCTTTGCGAAGCTCGGCGACGAGTGAATTCACGGTTTTGTTTCCCTGCACTAGGATCGCACAGGAGATGCCGCGCCGGACGGGATCGATCTCGGAGAGGATGCCGGCGACCAATGGGGCGATGGTATCCTTGCTACGATCTCCGTTCGTGCTGGAATAGAGGTAATAGGTAATCCCTTCGTATTTTTCGCCCGGCTTGGAAACGAGGTGATCGTTCCAGCGCCATTGCTCGACTGTTGCAGAGGGCAAGAGAGAAGTGAGGACAGATCGGTCTCCGAAGACTTGATTCACTGGGGTGATCACGTCATGGCCGGAGCGCCAAGATACGTCGAGAGGGCGCTGGTGAATGATTTCGCGATGGGCATTGTAACGTCTGGTAATCTCGCTCAAGAGTCGCGTGTCCCCGCCGCGGAAAGCATAGATGGCCTGTTTCAGATCACCGACCTGGAAGAGTGATCGGGTGCCAGAGGTGTCCTGGATCACCTCGTCGATCAGATTCTCGATCACTCGCCACTGCAGCATGTTCGTGTCTTGGAATTCGTCGAGTAGCCAGTGATCATATCGGGCATCAAGGCGGTAATCGATGCGCAAGCGAGCATCATCATCCGAATTTTGAGAAAACCTAGCCTTCGTGCTGTGAACATCGCGTCCAGAGAGGAGGAATTGCACGTCTTGGAAAGTAAGTCGCCCGTGCCGACGCACCAGATCGCCGTAGTCATCCTCGTATCGCTGCAGGAGCGAGTGTATGCCCTGGGTGCGAGCGAGTTTTTTCTTCAGTTCTCCGCCGATCATCCACTGAAAAATTCGTCGCAGTGGATCGCAGACGTCTGGACCCAGTTCCTGTTCGGTTCGGTTGAACTTCAAAGTGATCGAGCCATTGATCAGGTCGGACCACAGAGGTAGGACTTTTTCGGCTACATACTTGATCTTTCCCTCCATGGAATAGCCGGGAGTGTAGTCTGCGATTTCGTTGATCAATCGGTTCCAATCGTCCCATTTAACTTTTCCCCCGGATGCTTCTGTGGCTTCCAATGCACGACGTAGACGTGTCGTCTCCGTTTTTGGATCGATCTCGTGTCCCAGCCATTCGCAGCCATCCGGCCAGATGACTTCCGCATGCCCCCATTTCTCTGGCTCCGGAGCCATCAGGTAGAGTTCATGTAGCTCCTCGATAAATTCATTCAGCGAAGAAGAGAGACTGGCTTCCTCCTTTTCCATCATCGCAAGACGAAAGGCTTCGAGAAAGGCGGTCTGATCAAAGCTGCCTCGTCCTCGCCCGTCTGTTCGACGAGAAAATACGGCCTCGATTACCTCTGCTCGTGCCGTCGCTGTGGCGAAGTCATCCATCGTGATATAATCCGAGTTCAGTCCGAACTCAGACGGAAAGGCTCCGAGCAGGCGGGCGAAGAAGCCATCGAGTGTGCCGAGAAATATCTGTGGCATTCGTGAAATGAAAACGCGCAACAGATGGGTGTATTCTTGCGGTGTCAGACTGGCCAAAATTCCGGCTAAAGGGTCAGATTTATCCGAACTCAGCACAGCTGCCTCCTTTGGATCGATCGCAGCTCGGGCGAGCTTTTTCAATATGGCGGTGAAGAACTCGCCCGCAGCTTTCACGGTGAAGGTCGCCGCTAAGATGCGCTCGGGAGCGACCTCCTGCCTGCTCTTCCACTGAAGCGCCATCAGGGCGATGTAGCGATTGGTGAGCTGCCAGGTTTTTCCTGAACCAGCCGAGGCAAGAATCATCTCATGCCGGAGAATTGGGAGGGAAGTCGATGAACTGGATGAATCAGACATGACAAACGGATTGCTGAAATCGAGTGGGAAGAGTGAAAAAAGAGAGGAGGAGCGGCGATTCCTAGGAGATCGAGGGAGTGTTGAGGCTCGATGAGTCGACCGCTTCGGAGGCCGAAGGAAACAGGAGATCTGAAAAGTTGTCCCACTCCGGAGCCTTCGTGGCAGGAGGCCAGAAAATTCCGTCGCGAATGGATTGAACGACGCCTTCAGCACAGATCTGAGCGGAAGTCAGCAGGGAGGAATCCAAGTTCGTCCACAGGTCGATTCCCACGGCTTCGACTGCCTTTCCGATCAGTCCGTATCCGGCAGTGATCGGGGTGTTCGGAAAACGCTGCCCGAGCGCCAGACAATAGAGCGGCACCTGTAAGTCTATCCAGCGACTGAGGTTCCCTTCCTCAGCCTCAGCGAGCATCCAGGCAGGAAGGCTCTCCGGAGTCTGTCCGCGAGGAATTCCACCGAGATGCGCTTTTTGGATCGCATCTTTTTTGGTTCCGTCGAAGGATGAAGTTTTGAAATCGAGCACTCGCAAGCCGTTTTCCGGATGGCGTTCGATTCGATCCACTCGTCCGTGAATCGCCATTCCGCCGATCTGCCAAGGCCAGTTCGAGCCGCCGATTCTGTCCTCGGTGGAGACGATCTGCCAGCCCTTCTTGCGTTCCTCCGCTTCGATTTGCGCCCAATAGCTGAGTCTGCGTCGAGCGGATTCTCGCTGGATGAACAGGGGAGTCGAAAGTCGGGTGCCATACCTGCGAGTAAACCATCGGTCGAGAGCATCGCAGAGGGCTGTAGTGATCTCTCCCACATCCTCAGACTGAGCAAGCGAGGCATTGCGTCCGAATTCGTTCAGAGCCTCGTGGATCGCGGTGCCGAAATCCGCTGCATTCAGTTCGCCGTTTCGTCCTTCGACTGGTTCCATTCCGAGACCTCGTTTCAGATAATAGCGAAAGGGACAGAAGAGATAGCTTTTAAAATCCGTGACCGAAATGCTCTGGTAGATTCGGTGATCCGGCGATGGCAACTGAGGTTTGAGTTGCCACGCAACTGTTCTGGCCAGCGGTGAGCTGCTAGGCTGCGTCGCCTCAAATAAGCTCAGCGTTCGTCCTGCTAGTTGATCGTCCGGACATTGGAAGAGCAGCCGCGATGGGCGCATGGGGACGCTCTCGGTATCGTGCTGGGCCACCAGTAGATCGAGTCGCCCGTGCTCTCGGCGAGTTTCCACCAGAACTGTGAGGAGATAGGCATCGCGGGCGTAGCGAGATGCGTTGTCCAATACGCCGAGATGTGTGCGAGCGGAATTCGGGAGATAGGCGTGTCCGACCACGGATTCTGGCACCACTTGATCGTTCATCCCGGCGACGATCAGGTGCGGAGCGTCCTCCCAGAGCAATTCCAACCAGCCGGAAAGCAGAACAGAGTCGGGATGGCGATCCGGATAGATATGCTGTTCACCAAAGGCAGAAAGCAGCAGTTTCACGCGGTCTCGCAGATTGAGAGGAGCAGGAAAAGCCCCAGAGACAGCCATGAGATCAGCTTCCAGAGCATAGAGCGTGTCGGCAAAAGTGCTGAGAACAGCAGTTTCCTGATCGTGAGGAGAAAATCGACGGTCGGCATACACTGCGATGAGAAAATCGCGAAGTTCTTCGATCAGATTTCCTCTTCTCATCTGTGCGACGAGTGAGCGCGCTCCTCGCAGCACTGCGGCGAGCACTGTCTGTCTCTCTTCCTGTCCCAGTCGATGAAATCCGGACTGTGTTTCTGCCTGTGATTCAGACTTCGACAATTCGTTCAGAATCGTCACCGCATCGGACAGGTCTTGCGGTAAGTGATCGGAGGCGAATTCATCAGCTGCCCCTAGGAGGATTTCACTGCGCAGAGATGTCGCTCCGCTGATGGACGCTAGTGCCTGTCCGACACCGGGGCAGCGAAGCATCTGAGCCAGCGTCGCAAAGCGCTCGCCTGAGATCAGTTCACTCAGCAGGGAGAGTAGGTGATAAATCCCTTCGTGAGAAAGCTGTCGTCCTGCGGGGTCGTAGCTGTGCAGGCCTGCTGTGACGAGTCGACGCTCGATTGAAGGTAGCAGCTTGGGATTTGGTATCCCGATAGCCGCGAAGGCCGCCATCGCAGAGGGATCTGGATGGATCGATAATAGTTCATGACAGCGATCCGCTAAGTCCTGGGGATGAGCACAGGAGCGCAGAGTGTTTTCTACATCACTGAATCGAATTTCGCGTTGTTGCCAGTGATCGGGAATCGGGTGTCCGAAGTCGTCGAAAACACCCGACTCGGAGTCTGGTGCGGCGATCACGATTTCCACTGTACAATGATTGGCCTGTCGAACGAGTGATTCACAGGCTAGGGGGCGCAGATCAGGAACTCCGACGACGACGATGCGACGAATTCCGTCCAGCAGAACTCCCTGACGAGCGGCCGCCAGAGCGGCTCGGCCTCGGTCGATGAGTCCATTTTCGCGAATCAGAGCGACGGCGGCATCCTCGAGGCGGGCAAGTTCTCGCCAGCGCATGGGTTCCATCTCCGAGCGTGCGAGGCGGTGCGCTGCTTCAGAAAAATCGAGACCAGACTCGATCAGTAGCGAGCGAACAGCCAGCAGACTGGTCGCGTTCGTGAGCGCCCAGTCGAGATTCTGCTCGACTGGACTCACAGGGAAAAGCTGAGGGTAGGTAGTGAGATCGATTCGCAGCAGTAGCGCGCTCCAGAGTAAGCGCTCGATCCGAGACGATGCGATCTTCTCCTGCTTTTTGTCACTACCTTCTATGCGAAACCATCGAGGTGAAAACAGTGCGTCGGGAGTCAGAACCAATGGCGGCAGAGCTGCCGTCCCGCGTTCCGCCGCTAGCAGGGCCAATCCCTCGCGCAGGCGACGACTCGCCTGCCGCGTCGGCACGATCACCAAGACATCCTCTAAATCGAGAGGACCGTCTCCGCTCCAACCCTGCGAGAGAAAAGCGACTGCTGATTCACATAGCGAGCGGTTCCAGCCGACAAAATGACGCGATGGCGAAGACATGTTGTCAGGATGTGTCGAGAAAGGGGATGATTCCAGCGATTTCTCACGATCGCTTTCTCTATCTCTATCGTCAGAGTGTGTTCCAGAGATTGTTGTAAACCCATCGCATCGGGCTGAAAGAGCGTAACTCAGGAGGGCTCCTCACCTCTCCACTGCTGCAATCATTTTCTGCGCCAGATCGGCGAAGGCTGCGGACACGCGATTCGTCGCAGGGTCGAGTGAGGCGACAGGCACGCCTTTGTCCGAGCCGTCGCGAGTGGGGATATCGAGCGGAATCTGCGCCAGCAGAGGAATGCCCATTTTCTCCGCCTCGGCGACTCCGCCACCTTCGCCGAAGATGAAATAGCGGGTGCCGTGTTCGCATTCGAACCAGGCCATATTTTCCACCAGTCCTGTGATGGGAACATTCACCTTCTTGAACATCGACATCGCCTTGCGGGCGTCGATCAGGGCGACTTCCTGCGGCGTGGTGACGATGACGCTCCCGTTCACCGCTACGGTCTGGGTGATGGTCAACTGAATGTCCCCTGTACCAGGTGGCAGGTCCAAGACGAGATAGTCGAGATCGCCCCAGAGACACTGACGCAGAAATTGCTGCGTATAGCGCGTCGCCAATGGGCCACGGACGATCACGGGTGAATCTTCTGTGAGCAGGAAGCCCATGGAAATCGCCTTAATTCCGTGTGCCTCGATGGGAATGATCTCGTTTTGATCCGTCGCCATCGGCTGTTCGTCTTCAGCTCCCAACATCAGAGCGACGCTGGGTCCGTAGAGGTCGCAGTCGCACAGGCCGACCTTTGCCCCGGTGCGCTGGAGTGCCACCGCTAGATTGATCGCGACGGTCGATTTGCCGACTCCGCCTTTTCCACTAGCGACGACGATAATCTTCTTCACGCCCGGAATGCTGCTCTGCGCAGAGCCGGGGTTCGCTGCAGCTGTATGAGAGGGCGGATCCTTCAGGTCAAAGTCGATGGTGATTTTTCCGATTCCCTCCAGAGTCTGAAGCGCTTCTTCGATTCCGCGATGAATCGCCTGAGGAATGGAGGGTTCTCGAGTCGCCAAGCTGATGAGCACGCTCACGTCGTTGCCCTGGATCATGATCCCCTTCACGATGCCGAAGGAGAGGATATTTCGACTAAAACCGGGATAATGGACTGTCTTGAGCCTTTCCCGAACGATTTCTTCAGTAATCATAGCTTTCTTTTCGATAGGGCATCGCGGAGAGAAGTCCAGCGCGGAGACGGGAAAATGAGAACAATTGAGGGTGGAAGGTGGCGAGAGAAGACAAGCGCTCCCTACGTTGCGATATCCTCGTCGTCTGAGCTGAGCTTGGGGATCAGCCCGACGGTTTCTTCCGCCTGCCAGATCGCCTGCGAAGGGATGAGGGGCGGGGCGGGGAGCGGTTTTCCCAATTGAGGATGGCAGTTGGGAAACGCGGCCGTATATGCGTATTGAGGCTGAGAGAGAACTTCTTCGGAGGGACCTTCTTCGAGCACTCGACCTTCAAACAGTATCGCGATTCGGGTCGCGAAAGGGGACATCTTTCGGAGAGAACGCACACTCGCGAGAACGGCCAGATCGAATTTCCTGGCGACGTGAGCGAGACACTCCCGATATTCATCCTCAGAGATCGGGTCGAGGTCGTCGTCAGCGACCTCGGAAATCAACAAATGAACTCCGTGCGCCAGACCGCGTAGAATGCCCATCTTTTTCAGCATCAATGGCGATTGATGGATCAAAAGTTCACGACTCGCGAGTTGCTCCTCGGTCAGATGGGTATCGGCAAGAAAATGAGACCAGGCGTGACTCGATGTATGGGCGACTCGGCGGAGATTCTGCGTCCACTCCCGGACGGTGCGCATCGGATCGACAGGTGCGGTGGCTCGGGAGGGAATCAGCGCGATTTGTTTTCTGAGTCGATTCGAACGAAAACCGCGCCTGCCGAGACGAAGAGCTTCGCCGTCGATGCGAATGGAACCAGATCGGATGATCGTATCTGGAGGGAGGAATCCTGCGCACAGCTGCGTCAGCAGAGCACACCCGCTGTCTTCTTCGCCTGCCACCACGAGAATCTGACCAGGGAAGACGCTCAACGTCACTTCATGCAGCGCCGAACGAACTTCTCCGATCAGTGGATACACGTTTGCAGAGAGAGATTCGATCTCCAACATCGGGCTATCCGTCTGACTCTTCAGTAAATCCAGCGGTGCAGAAATAGCGGATCGATTCATGAAAAAGGTGGGGTGAGTCCAGTTCTTACTATAGCTGCGGAACGCCAGCCCAGGAAAGAAAAGGCCATGACTACTCCCGTGGCGAGAATCCCTGGATAAATCGTCATCCAGGGGGCCTCGATCAGAAATTCCTGCCCTCGGGCGATCATCGCACCGACGCTGGCTCGATGTCCGCCGAAACCGAGAAAGGAAAGCGCCATCTCTGCGAGAATGGTGCTCGGCAGATAGAGTGCCAATGCCCCTGCCAAACGAGGCAGTATGGTGGGAAGAAGACGTCTCCGCAGAATTTGGAAGCGGCTCAGTCCGACAATCCGAGCTGCTGTCAGCTCGAAGCTCTCTTCTCGCTTGCGAAGCCAATCTGTCATGGCTGAAGTGCTTAGAACTGCTACGATGGCACCCATACCCCAGACTGCAGTCTCGCTTCCGGGCCACGCTCCCAGGAGTAGCGCCAGAATGAGAAAGAACGGAAGTGGCCGGACAATTCGGAGCGCGAATTCGAGTTCTCGATAGCGGTGCTGGCTCGAACGAAGAGCGAAGAGGCATGGAATCAGCAGAGCGAGGAGTCCGCCCAGTGAAATTGCCTGAAGCCCCAAAATGACTGACGATGCCATCGCGTAGCGACTAGCTTCGAAGAGATCGGCTCCGTTCGCGGCGGTGCCAAACCAGTGCTCGTGATCAGGCGCAGACCAGCCCGGTCGTTCGGGCACGAGAAAGAGAGAGTCAAACCAGGCAGGATCAGGGCTGCCAAAACGAAATCCCGAGAAAAGCCAGCCGCAGAGGATCAGATAGGGAATCGGGAGCAGCAATTCTCGATGAAAAGCGCTTAGGCGAATCGCTACCCGTCGGAGGAAAAGAGATAGGTGAGACTTGCGACGGTTCATGAGGACGCAGGGAAGAGTTCTGAGAAGAAGCTGGCCAGAATCGATGGACTCACGAGAGCAATGGCAGAAATGAGAACTCCGGAGGGACTGGACGTCTTGATTGACTCCGTCAGCAGCGCTCCGATTCCCTCCAGATGAAAAGCAGGTTCTAGAACGATTAAGGAACTCAAAACCAATGGGATTCCGCCACTGAAGAGCGAGATGAGAGAACCCGCCTTGTGGCGCAGCAGATAGCGATAAAAAATCGTGTCATCATTCTCCCCTTCTAGGAGCAGACTTCGCACCCAAGGGAGCCCCATCGTGCGTTCCAGATGGGTCGCTACGGCACGGATTTGCCAAGCAACCCCCGCTGCTGCAGCCGGGAGAGCGACGACCGCCGCGTGCCACCATACCAGCAGATTCGGTCCACTCTCGAGCGTTAACTCATCGGCAAATCCAGGTCTTTGCCAATGAAAATATGAATACGCAGCGACCAGAATCACAAACCAAAAGCCGGGCACGCAAGCAAAAGCGGAAAAGGGCAGTGAAAGAAGTCGGGCCAGATGCAGGCGTCGAAAGCGGGCACCGAAAATCCCCCAAAGATACCCAGTAATCAGAATCGTCGGAAGAGCGAAGATCAGCACGCGACCCGACACGATCAGACGGTTCAGTAAAACCCCTCGCCACGGCTCAGTAAGCCACGATCCCAGATCTAAATCACCAGGAGTCGATGTGATCTGCCGCACAAGGAATCCCACGACGATTCCGATGAAGATCACCCGAATTACGGTCATCAGCAGTGAGGAAAGGAAGCGACGAGTCATGGGATGGAGGACTGCTGCGGGGAGTGACGAACCCACCAAGGACGATTGATTTCGAGTCGATGAGTTGTTTCCGCCAACGGAAGAGGATGCTCCGCATCCGGTGGGAAAATATCAATCGCTCCCTTCCGCAGCGTGATGATTCGCCCACTGTCTCCAAGGAAAAAGACGGGCTGAAGTTCTGCGATGCGATTTTGCAGCTTCTCTACCGTTCCACGAAGCTTTTCAACATCCCTCCCCACACACAGAGACTGTGTCAGGGTATCGACTTCTTTATCTGCGAGACCGCTCAGATTTCCCCCGCCTTCAGAATGCCAGATATCTCGCTGATCTTGACCGTAGGGTAACTCTCGGGACAAGAGCACTGCGTCGAATTCTCGCTTTGGGAGACGTTCGCCGTAGAGCAATTCAGGGGCTAGAGTCTCTACCTCCACGCGAAGGCTCATTTCGGCCCACTGCCTCGATAAGGATCGCGCCAGAGTCACGAGTCCGGGATTGGTGGCATCGACTGCGAGCGTAAAGCTGCAAGCGACACCTTCCGAATTGCTACGAAATCCGACCTTTTCATTCACAGTAAATCCGGCCTCATCCAGCAGTTTCTTCGCACCGGCAGGATCAAAGTTAGGCAGTGTCATCGGGACAGGTGAGAAAGGAGCGTCTCTCGCAAAAACACCTGATGAGGCTGTCAGGTATCGGTTTGGATCGTTCAGTCGAATCGACTTGAGGTTGATCGCTTGGGCGAGCGCTCGGCGTACGGGAGCACGATCAAAAGGCGGGCGCTTGAGGTTCCAAACCACCAGTTCCTGAAAGCGCGGGATATCTTTTAGCGTTTCGACAATGCCAGGATTCCGCTGAATCCATCCTGCGAAGCGCGAGTCCACTTCGATCTGGTCTAGGGTTCCGTCTTGCAGGGAAAGCAAGATCGGTTCGAGAGATGATACGCGCACGTAACGGACCAGTCTTTCACGTGGAACTCCGCGATGGTAGGCAGGATTGGCAGCGAGATCGATTCCGCCATCGGGTCGCCGTCTCAGCAGTCGGTATGGCCCCATTCCGATGGGTGAGAGTAGATATTGGGAAATCGCCTCGGGAACCACTTCACCTTTCTTCCCGACCAACAAGTGCGCCGGGAGAATGGGCAGTTTCTCCCAACTTTCCTCCATCGTATCCGGCATCCCTGTGCTAGAAAAGCGCAGACGCAGCGGCGATACGATCTCCAGTGAATGAACGAAATCAAAATCCTGCGCTAAAGGTGACTCGGGAGAATTGCCTATGAGGGTGTCGTAGGAGAAACGCACGTCCTCCGCAGAGAAGGGAACTCCGTCGTGCCAGAACACTTTGGGACGCAAATCGATCAGTGTTTCCCGATCAACAGAATAACAGCGACGACCGACGATCTCCAGATGAGACTTCGGCTCAGGGTTCGCAGCGAGATAAGTCCGCAGCTCCTCGACGACTGGATCAGCGGCACCGCTGATGAAGAGGCTGGCCTCTCGATCTCCGAAAAAATCAACGGTGCTCACTTGCTCCTTTTTTCCCGAACTCTCGATCCAGGAGGAAATCAATGCTCGGATGGAGTGATCGGATGCTACTCTCAAGGCTAGAAAGTCTCCCAAGAGTCGCTGGGGCAAGGCTTCCTGCAGGGAAGTCTCGAGACCGGGTTCCACACGGTCGAAAACCAGAGTCAACACGGTTCCAAAGCGCTCCAGAGCGATCGGTCGAGGTTCCTTCGCAGGGGCCTCGCCCGCCCGGATACGAGCTTCTGCTTCACCGGCGGCCTCTTCGCTATTGCAGCGGATTGTGACGACCGAGCGAAAGGACCAGCCCGTGATCAGGTTCGGCTGCAGCGTGCCTGAGGCATCGCGGCTCAGGAGGGGTTCAAAGAGCAGTCCGCAGATTTCTCCTTCGACTCCGTCCTTCGATTCCAGTGGACTGAGGCGATCGATGCGCTTCGAGATGACGTGAATCAGAGCATCGCTCTCCGCCACCAAGCGAAACCCCGCTACCGTACGGAACAGGGAACCTCCGGCTAGGAGGATCCACAGCGGCAGGGAGTAGAGGATGCCACGGATCAAAAACATCCGCGAATCGTAGCGCAAACCAGCAAAAATGGCGAAAACATCTTTACTCTTTCAAGAAGTTCAAGAAGTCTTCGCATCGGAATTCGACTCCGCAAAAACTGGCTTTTTCCAGATCGGAACACTCGTTTTGATCCGGCGCAAATACTCGCGACAGATCTCGAATCCCTCGGCGCTGTGTGGCGTCTGCACGCGGATGATAATCGACGCGACACCTGCCGGCACGAAACCCACCACGTGATGCACCTGAGCGAGGTGCGGGGGGTAGTCTCGCTCCATGGCAGCTCCGATGCGCATCAGTTCCTGCAATGCCATTGCCGGATAGTGACTGTATTCGATTCCCACTAGGCTTTTCTCGTCCTCATAGCCTCGCACTATGCCGTGAAAACGCAGGTCGGCACCATGTGTCGCCGAAGGCTGAAAGCGACTTTCGATTACCTCGACGGGTTGGTCTGAAATTGATCCGGAAAAATGAGAGCTTGCCATTGTGAAATCTTGAGTACGCTAGCAGACTAACAAATCTTCTAAAAATAACAAAATGAGCAAGAGTGATTTCGGTCTGATCGGCCTCGCTGTAATGGGGCAAAATTTGGTATTGAATGTAGAGAGCCGTGGTTACAGCGTCTCGGTTTTCAACCGCACGACTTCCGTGACGGATGAGTTTGTCGCGGCGCATTCGGACAAAAAGATTCAGGGCTTCGCGTCGCTTGCGGATTTCGTCGCCAGCATTGAGCGCCCGCGCAAGATCATGATGCTGGTGAAATCCAAAGCTG
Organism: Verrucomicrobiota bacterium; assembly: GCA_963205275.1. Taxonomy (GTDB): domain Bacteria; phylum Verrucomicrobiota; class Verrucomicrobiia; order Verrucomicrobiales; family DEV007; genus Arctic95D-9. Next base: position 16,704 of record CAUJIH010000090.1, read on the forward strand.
GTGCCGATCCGTCCGAGCGTGACGCAGTGGATGCGGTGATCGAATCACTGGTGCCACTTCTCGAGCCAGGTGACCTCGTCATCGACGGCGGTAATACTTACTTTATCCATACGGAGCGCCGAGCGAAGGAATTGGAGGCGAAGGGGTTTCTATACATCGGAACAGGCGTCTCTGGTGGAGAAGAAGGGGCACGCAAGGGTCCGTCCATCATGCCTGGCGGCAGTGAGCAGGCCTGGAAAATGATCCAGCCGATCTTCGAAGCCATCTCGGCGAAGGTGAATGGAGACCCCTGTGTGACTCACATCGGCAAAGGTGGTGCCGGGAACTATGTCAAAATGGTTCACAACGGGATCGAATATGGTGATATGCAGCTGATCTGCGAGGCCTATCAAATCTTCAAAACCGCTGGGATTACCACAGACGAAATGGCTCAGATCTTCGATCAGTGGAATCAGGGCGAACTCGAGAGTTACCTGATCCAGATCACCAGCAAGATTTTCACGATCAAGGACGAGATCACCGGTCAGCCTCTGGTCGAGCAAATCCTGGATCGAGCTGGTCAAAAAGGGACAGGACGTTGGACAGTACAAAGTGCTGCCGAAAACGCGGTCGTGATCTCTACGATTAACGCCGCCGTCGAGGCGCGCATTCTTTCGTCCATGCGCGATCAGCGTTTGGTCGCCGCACCGCAATTCTCCGGCCCAGAGCCGAAAATCGATCTGCCAAAGGACGTTTTGGTGCAAAAAGTTCACGACGCTCTCTACGCATCGAAAATTATCTCCTACGCCCAAGGACTCGATCTGATCAAGAAGGTCGGAGAGGCCCATGGCTGGGATCTGAAGCTCGGCAGCATCGCCCGCATCTGGCGTGGTGGCTGCATCATCCGCGCTCGCTTCCTCAACCGCATCACCGAAGCCTATGAGAGAAATTCTGATCTGGTGAATCTGATGCTCGATCCCTTCTTCAAGGACATCCTGAACAAGAATCAGGAGAGCTGGCGCGAGATCGTCTCGCTGGGCGTTCTCAACGGCATCCCCATGCCTGCCTTCAGCGCTTCATTGGGCTACTACGACAGCTATCGTTCCGCTCGACTCCCTGCGAATCTACTCCAGGCGCAGCGCGACTTCTTCGGTGCCCACACCTACGAGCGTCTCGACCGTCCCGAAGGCGAATTTTTCCATACGGAATGGCCTGAAGTCATCGGATAATTCCTCAGCTTCCCCATCGAATCTCCATTACTTCCGCAGGTCGGCGAATTTAGCTCGACTTGCTGAAGTCACGGATTCACTTCGAGCGTGATCAGTTCTAGATCGCTCGGCTCCGGGATCGGAGTTCCGGGATCGCGGTCGCGATTGGCGGGCTGTGTCTGCCATTGAAGGAGATATCGCAGGCCAGTCGGTGACGTGCCAAGGTCAGCCGTGCTTCTTCGCTGAAGTCCGCTGCGCACGCCTCGACTGAGTTCCACCGGCAGACGCGAGGGAATGTGCTCGTTGGGGATTTTGTCTCCCAATGCTAGAGTATTGGAATCGATGCGGAACAATCCTCCCGAATGATGGGTATTCCGAAGTGAGAGATAGAGTCCGATCGACGGATCATATTTCACCGCAGAAGCCGCTACATCGCCGGTCGGCAGACTCCCGCCTCCCTCCGGATACCAGCGATAGGCCCAGTTGGTGAGACGACGAATCTTCCACTGTCCGCTTTCGGCACGAGCGAGATAAATCTGCGTCGCCCCTTTTTCGTCAAACTTATGGTAGGACACGATCACTCGATTCTGATCATCGAAACCAAATTGGCCGCTGCCGTTGATAATGCCGCCCATCGCGGGGATGGGATCGATGATGACGCCGGGAGTATCCAGCGAGATCGGCAAAGTGATGGCTTTACCATCGACCGTTTCCCAATGAATCAGATCGCGTGAGCGTGCATAGCTGAGGTCGTGATTTGTTTCTGCCCGGTAGGTATCTCGCCAAACCCACGTCATGTGCCAGAAGCCCTCGGGGCCGAGTGTTGGCCCCACGGGGTAGGCATTCATCATATCGTCCTGATCGTGCAGTGGACGAGGAATGTTGGCGGGGCGCACGCCAGAAAAGAGCGAAGTATCGAGCAAGGGGTGCCATTTCATCGATGCTTCGTCGTAGTGGATGAAAATCTGATCCCCACTGCCACTCTTCCCATCGCGATAGGTAAAGATCAGAGTGCCGTCCTTCAGTGAAATAAAGCGTGGATAGGTCACGCGCTGCTCTCGTTCGAGTCCGACCATGTTCGGAATTCGTGTCAGAGTCGTGACATCCCCCGCTTTCGTCGTTCGAAAATACATCATCGGGCTCGCATGCATATTGCCCGATACGTGAAGCTGTCCTTCGCGATCCAGAGCGAGGACGATAGAGTTATGAGAGTCCCACCCGACCTTTGTCGGCAGAACTTGCTTGGCCCATTCCACTGAATCCAGTGAGCGAGAGGCGATGACCAGATTGCGCTCAGCATCGTAGTATCCCACATACTGACGCTTTCTGTCTGCATCCGTCAGAAGGGCGAACCCGACGGGATGACCGGCCCAGACCTGATCCACTGTCTGCCGCTGCTGTATTCGAAGCGTTTCAGCCTGTCCACAGAGGCCAGAAAACAAAAGGATGCAAAGCAAAGTGAGTCGGTAAGAAGTGAATTGAGCTGACATCTACGGTTCAGGATCGTTCGTGAACGGACTCTCGTCGAAGGCGGAGTCATGCCATCCCGCATATCGATCAAATGTTCCTGCGGATCACTCATGCCGCAGCGCCTCGATCGGATCGAGAGCAGCCGCGCGTCGTGCTGGCATGAAGCCGAAGAGGACGCCGATGAATGCCGAGAAGCCGAAGGCGACGACGTTAATGGTCGGATTGAAGGTAAAGGGTGCCCCGACAGTCTTCACCAGAGCATGGCAGAGGCCGTAGGCGAGGGCGATCCCCGACAATCCGCCGATACACGAAAGTGTCACCGCCTCCACGAGAAACTGGAGCAGCACTTCACGAGCGCGAGCACCAATCGCTAGACGGATGCCGATCTCTCGCGTTCGCTCAGTCACGGACACCAGCATGATGTTCATGAAGCCGATTCCACCGACCAGCAGGGAAACTCCCGCGACCGCTCCCAAGAGCGAAGTCATCACTTTCGTGGATGAACTCATCGTCTCCGCGAGTTGCTGCGAGTCGAACACATTGAAGTTATCATCCTGATTGCTCACGATATTGCGGCGCTCTCGCATGAGAGCGGACACATCAGCGACGATGTTAATGCCGGGGTAGCCGTTCTTCCCCGAGATCATCACTTGATTGAGAAAACGACCGTCCTCCAGTCCCGTGAGTCGACGAGTCAGAGCCGTGTAGGGCACGATAATTTTACTGTCGAGATCGTTGCCGAAGCCACCCTGACCTTTGACAGCCGTCACTCCGATGACCTGAGCATTAAATTTACCGATGCGAATAATTTCACCGATAGGATCGACTCCTTCACCGAAGAGTTCGCGTCGGACCGTTTCGCCCAGCACCGCCACCGTCGCGGCTTCTGTGACCTCTGCATCGGTAAAAAATCTCCCCAGACTCAGTTCCCAGTTGGCGATCTTAAAGTAATTGGGCGTCGTGCCCTGAATCTCGGTACTGCGGTCGGTTTCCCTGTAAACCACTCGCACCGTAGATTCAACAAAGGGTGCGATATCATTGATTCCAGGGACTTGATATCGAATCGCATCCATATCTCGCAGGGTGAACTTCGGTGCGTTCCAGGATCGCCAGCCCTGACCGGGGCGGAGCACTAGCAGATTCGTGCCCATTTTCGATATCTGCGCCTTGATCGACTCCGTCGCCGCCTCGCCTAGGGTCACCATAGTAATGACCGCTCCGACGCCGATCACGATGCCGATCACCGTGAGGAACGAGCGCATGAGATTGCGCCGAATCTCTCGGGCTGCGATGAGGAAGGCATTGATGAACATAGGAGGAGAACTGCGGTACTATACTGGAACAGGGGATCAGAGGAAACAAAATCTCCTAGCTGTCTCCGGAGCGAGGAAGAGCGCTTCACCGCTGCAGAGGCTTTTTCCGCCAATGCATGACCAAGATCGCCAGTGCTAGGCAGACGAGCGCCGTTGGCCAGAAGTCGGTCGTTCCATCCCAGCCCCAGCGCCAGAAGTAATGCCCATCCAAATGCGGTGGTTTCATGTGGACACTGATTTCGTAATCGCGCTTCTCTCGTCCGTGAAAGTGTCCAGAGGCAAAGGCCAAGCCAAAGATCAGGGCGATGCGTATTGGGAAGAAAAGTCGTGCGATCAGAGCGACCACTCCAGCGATTCCGACTGCTTCGACGATGTGTCCGACCCAATCCCAGTTGTCCTGCAGATCATTCCAGTCGATGTGCATTGTTATTTGTGACGAAATTCCGTGGGAACAAAGGCTAGGTCGCTAGCTTCCGATACAGCGAGCTCGATCTGAAAGCGCATGGTTGATTCAGGGATTGGACTCAGATACTCATCGAGCGTGTTTTTCAGCGCTGACAAGACATCAGCTCCAGAGCTGCGCAGTTCACGATACGCCTTGACCGCGACGGACTCCGCCGTTCCTGGGGTGATGAGTGGCGGAATCAGGGACAGAAGATCTACCGGACACTCGCGGGGAAGCTCTAACTGGTATTTCTTTCCTAGAGCGCGAATCAATCCGTATCCTTCCGCAGAATCCAGCGCCGGAAAGAGGGGAAATTTTACATCCACGCGGCCCGGTCGTTTCAGATCGACTTCGATCAGATCGGGTCGACTGGATGCTAGAATCCAGACGATGCGACCGCGATTGTCGGTGTTCCCCATTTCCTTCGCCATCATGGAGTAAATACGACCCGACAGGCCGGCATCGCTCGTGCCCGACTCTCGACCGCCCAGAGCCTGATCGGCTTCATCGACGAAGACGAAACATCGCCCCAGCGCGTGCAAGAAGCCGAAAATCCGTTCCAAATTCCCTTCGGTACTTCCGACCCAGCGATCGCGAAAGTTTTTCAGCTTTACGACCGGGACGGATGCTTCTCCCGCTAGGCATTCCACAAGGAAGGTTTTCCCTGTTCCGACCGGACCGCAGAGCAGATAACCCATAGGCATCGCAGCCAGATCGCCCGCCTGCCAGAGAGCGATATCCTGGCGCAACCAAGTCTTGACCGCATCGCTGCCGAAAAAGTCATCCAGAGTTCGGCTAGGTTCCAGAAACTCGATCAGTCCCTGAGCATCTTTTTCCACCAGCGACTTCTTCCATTCACCGAGCTCGCGCTCTTCCAGTGGCACCTGCTGATATTCACGATGTTTCAACAATGTCTCAATCGAGCCAATGGTCGCTCCGACAAAGCGAGAGGCAGGGATCTCCGGCTGATCGGAAAAGCGGCTCAGAGCTTGCGGGTAGGATTGGATAAAGGCTTGGAATACAGCGGTGAGCATCCTCTCATCGGGCAACCCGACTTCAATCAGAGCAGCTCGTGGGTTCTGTGTCAGGAGGCGATGGAGATCGTTCAACTGCTCCGTCAGCAGGAAGACGGCCATATTTTGTTCGAGAAAATAGCTTTCACGAGACCAAGATCGAACCACAGCGGCCACAGAATGCAGCGTGTAATCGCGTGAAGACGGAGAGACGGCGGGGAAGCTGAGTTCTGCAGAGGCGATGATCACGGCGACATGGTAATTCCGTCCTGCCGGAGATGAGCTTGCTGAGTGATTCGATCCGAGGGATCGCAGGTTCACACAGAGTCTCAAGAAATGATCGATCCAGGCGATTGCTCCCGGAGGATCAACCGGCGGATCGACGGGCGGCGCGATCTGCCGAAACAGCGTCTCCCCCGAGAGAACTCGGACTCCGGAACCCAGTTCGTATCCGAGCACGATGTCGAAGCGTCGAAGCTGCTCGTGGAGAAGAAAGTCTGTCAGGCTCTCCAGACGCAGACCGCTTTCATGCGGGATTGCGAAGCGATCCTGCACATTGCCATGGAGGATGAACTGGTTGGCCGCCCCGGAAAGATAAAGGCGGCGGATCGTGTCTGACCAGAGAGGGAGGTCCATTTGTAAGAAATCAGAACCAAGGCTGATCGGAAAATTGCCGCTGGTCAATCACGCAATCATCGCACACTCGCACTGCTCCATGGTGACAAAGTCCAGATTCACTTTTTTCACATCGCCTTTTTCTCACTCGACATCCAATTCCTCCCGTGATTTCGTACCCGTACTCCAATTATGTATCGTCCACGCACAGATCTCGCAGCTATCAGTGAAACGATTCTCGGTCTGGTATCGGCAGATGAGGCCGAGTTGCGGTTGTCTGACGGCGAAAATCTCAATTTGCGATCTGCTAACAACGACGTGACGACGAACGCTCTGGTCTCAGGCTTGTCGGTGACGCTCACCGTCAGCTTCGGAAAACGCTCAGCATCGATCTCGATCAATCAGGCGGACCTGTCCACGCTGCGCGAGGCTGTGAAGAAGGTCGAGGCGATGGCGCGACTGGCTCCCGAGGATCCGGAATATCTGCCGCCTCTGATGCCGCCATCAATTCCCACCACACCGATCTGGTCTGATGCGACTGCCGCTGTGGGGCCGAATGAATCTCTTAATCTCATCCAGCCTGTGATCGACGCCTGCCGCTCGGCGAAAGTCAGCGGAGCTTCTTTTCTCAGGCGCGTAGCCCGGGTCTCTGCCTATGCGAACAGCAAGGGTGGCTACATCGAGGAAAAGAGCACTCGGCTGGACTATTCCCTGACGGCACGAACGTCAGTTGGTCGTGGCTCGGGCTGGGCTAGTGTGCAGGTGACGGATGCCGCCGGGCTAGACCTGCTGCCCGCTGGAGAACGGGCGATTTCCAAAGCTCTCGCTTCTCGGTCAGCCACCGCTCGTCCGCCGGGACGCACGACTGTCGTGCTGGAGGCTGCAGCGGCACGGGATCTTCTGGATATTCTTTCGTGGAGCTTGGATCGTCGAGAATTTGACGAGGGACAGAGCTTTCTCAATTCGCTGGTGAAAAAGGGCGAGAATCCTATCGGACAAAAGCTCTTTTCCGAACTCGCGACCCTGACTTCCGATCCTTTTGATCCCGTCGCCCCCTGTTCGGCTCATCAGGATGAATTCCTCCGACCCGCCACGACTTGGATCGAAAAGGGCGTGCTGCGAAATCTCCCCGTCAGTCGCTTTTGGTCACAGAAAAAGGGACTTCCCCTGACGATCTGGCCGGGTAATTTGCTTTTTCCTGGCGAAGGAAAATCCATGGACGACCTGATCTCCACTGTTGAAGAAGGTGTGCTGGTGACTCGCTTCTGGTATTTGCGCATGGTTCGACCCGAGACTCTTCTATACACCGGGCTTACTCGTGACGGAACTTTCGCTATCCGCGACGGAAAAATCGCTGGTCCGGTGAATAATTACCGATTTAACGAATCTCCAGCCAATGTGCTAAAAAATCTCTTGGCCACTGGAACTCCTGAGCGAGTGCTAGGAAGCGAGAGCGAATCGCCCGTTTTCGCACCTCCGATGGTAGTTCGCGATTTCAATCTGTCCTCTGTTTCTGATGCGAGCTGATCTGCGTCGCAGGAATGCGAGTTGAGAATTTCTTATCGTTCCTTTGCAGGATTTCAGGCAAATCTTTGCCCCCTGTGTCGCTCAGTGATATATTCCCCCTTTCTTTTCCCGTCCGGGCTGAATTTGTCTGCGGGATTGTATCTATCCTGCCTACCCTGACCCCCCTGATTCCCTGATTTATGGACGTTCTGCTCTCCGTTCTCCGATTCATCGGCATTCTGATTCTTGTCGTGATGCTCTTCAATGTGTTGATCATCGTGCATGAATGGGGGCACTTTCTCGCGGGGCGTTGGCGTGGTCTCTACATTGATCGCTTCCAGATTTGGTTCGGAAAACCGCTTTGGAAAAAAACGTACAATGGCGTCCAATACGGTCTGGGATCCATTCCAGCAGGCGGATTCGTCTCCCTGCCTCAAATGGCTCCGATGGAAAGCATCGAGGGTAAAGTGGACACGCCTGACTCCAAGCCCCTGCCGCCGATTTCCCCTCTCGATAAAATCATCGTCGCCTTCGCCGGTCCGCTTTTCAGCTTTCTCCTCGCCGTGTTTTTTGCCGTCATCGTGTGGGCGGTGAAAAAGCCTGTCAGTGAGGCCGTTGGCACGACGACTGTCGGTCATGTCGTCGAAGGCTCGCCTGCCGAAGTCGCAGGAATCAAGGTCGGTGACACGATCCGCACTGTGGATGGCCAGCGCGTGGACCGCTTCTCCGGAATGAAGCGCTCCATCATCTGGTCCGTTATTTCCAGCCCGAACAAGGACATCGAAATTGAATTGGATCGCCCTGGAACTGGACATATGAAGCTCACGGTCGTCCGCCCTGAAGAGGCCACTGAGGCGAAGCTCGAGGGTTCCTGGTTTCATCAGGCTTGGGGCTATGTCTCGCGTCGTCCCCCTCTGCGCACGATCGGTGTGGCTCCCATGATTTCACCTGTCGTAGCTGGCTTACGACCGAATAGTCCAGCTTTGGCCGCTGGATTGAAGAAGGGAGATCGCATCGTTTCGATCGACGGAAGATCCATTCGTAGTAGTGATGAAGTGGTCAATATGCCTTGGGAGGTGGGGAAAAATTATACCTTGGGAGTCGAGCGAGGAAAAAGTCAGCTCGATCTCGCCATCACACCCCGCGTTCCGGAAAAGTTCGGGGAGAAAGCGATGATCGGTGTCGCTCTGAGCGAGGACGGAGTGCGCACTCTGGTGCGCGAGAATCCGTTGGTTCAGGTCATCGACAGCTTTAACTCCATCGTGCGGACGCTACAGGCCGTATTCACTCCGAAATCTGATGTGAAAGCCGGTCACCTCAGTGGTCCCGTGGGGATCATGGGTACCTATTACGACTTGTTCAAGGACCCGGAAGGCTGGCGTCTCGTTCTGTGGTTCAGCGTACTGCTAAATGTCAATCTCGCCATTCTGAACCTGCTGCCCTTTCCCGTTCTCGATGGTGGGCATATTACGATGGCTCTGTATGAGTGGATCACGCGGCGAGCGATTCCGATTCGTATTCTAGAGGTGGTGCAGACGGCTTTCGTCCTACTGCTGTTTGGATTCATGGCCTTTGTCACGCTCAAGGACGTCGGGGATCGCATCCCCAAAGGTGATGACGGACCAGCGTATCAAATGCCCGAGTTCCTGCCCCTCGGGAAACAGCCTCAATGAGCAAGCTCTCTTATTCCTCTTCTCCGCTCAATCTTCAGCGTCGGAAATCAAGAGTCGTCAAGATCGGTAATCTCCCTCTGGGCGGCGACTATCCGGTGCGAGTCCAGTCCATGCTGACCAGCGACACTCGTGAGGTCGCGGATTGCGTGAAGGAAACCATGGATCTCGTAGGCGCTGGATGCGAGATCGTCCGAGTGACCGCCCAGACGCGACAGATCGCAGAGAATCTTGAGCACATCGTCGCAGGGATACGCGCTCAAGGTAGCGATGTCCCGATCGTCGCCGACATCCATTTTAAGCCCGATGCTGCGATGGAAGCTGTCCGCTGGGTGGACAAGGTGCGAGTGAACCCCGGAAATTACGCGGACAAGAAAAAGTTCGAGGTGTACGAATACACCGATCAGGAATACGCGGATGAACTGGCCCGACTGCGGGAGGAGTTCACCCCACTCGTGGAGGAAGCAAAGCGTCGCGGGGTGGCGATGCGGATCGGAACCAATCATGGATCACTGAGTGATCGCATCATGAACCGCTTCGGCGATACGCCCTTGGGCATGGTGGAGAGCGCTCTCGAGTTCGCTCGCATCGCACGGGATCACGACTATCACGAACTGGTTTTCTCCATGAAAGCGAGCAACCCCAAGGTGATGGTCCAAGCCTATCGCTTGTTGATCGCTCGCTTAAGTGAACTCGGCGAGGACTGGAATTATCCCATTCACCTCGGAGTGACCGAGGCCGGAGATGGAGAAGATGGACGAATCAAGAGCGCGATCGGTATCGGATCGCTGCTCTGCGATGGGATCGGCGATACGATTCGCGTGAGTCTCACCGAAGATGCTGTCGAGGAAGTCCCTGTGGCCCGTGCTCTGGTGAAATTGGTCGAGTCTGAAAGTAAGGCCTTTCCCGATCTCATCGCTGCTCTCTCGTGGGGCGAAGTTCCGTGGGATCCATTTTCCTACACGCGTCGCGCTTCGCAGAGTATCGATGTCCAGGGGATCGCGCTCGGCGGCGAGGAAACCGTGCGTGTTTTCACTGGCAAGGAAAAGTGGAATGCGATCGCTTACAAGATGGCGAAACTCGGCGATTTTCGACCCGAAGTCGTCGTGGAGAGTTCTGGCGTGCTCGCGCTCGATCCACGCGATGAGAAGGCCATCGCCGCGTTGAACGCCGAGGAGAACCCGCGTCTCATCACCGTCGCTGACGGATTGCCCTTGCCCGTGATTCCCGCCTTCCGTTTGCTGGCAGCGAAGGCCGATCCCCGCCATCCCATTTTGCTGAAGGATACGCTCACTCCGGCCACTGAACAGGGTCAAGTCCCTCTCGATACCCTGTTGAATGCCGCGATGCACATCGGAACGCTGCTCTGTGACGGCATCGGCGACGCCATTCTCGTGCAGGGGGAAGCATCGCCCGAAACGTCGCTCCGAATCAGTTATAATATTCTCCAAGCTGCTGGTGTCCGCATTTTCAAGACCGACTACGTCGCCTGTCCCGGCTGCGGACGCACGCTTTACAACTTGCAAGAGACCACGCAGCGCATTCGTGCAGCCACCGGTCACCTGAAAGGCCTGCGCATCGCCGTGATGGGATGCATCGTCAACGGTCCCGGTGAGATGGCTGATGCTGACTTCGGCTACGTGGGAGGAGCACCCGGTAAGATCAATCTCTACTACGGGAAAAAAGCAGTGAAATTCAATATTCCCCAAGCCGAAGCGGTAGATCGCCTGATCGATCTCATCCACGAATACGGGCGCTGGTTCGATCCTCCGGAGAAAGTAGAGGACGAGGAAGCCGGAGAAAATTCGTGAGACAACTCCGAGCTAACTCAGCTAGTATCTTTCGAGCCCTCACTCAATTTATCGCGCATTTTTTCTCGTGAACCATTCTACTTTATTTCAAGCGATTCAGGTCGGTGCCCTTCATCTGCCGAATCGTATCATCCTCGCCCCGATGACTCGCTCCCGAGCCGAGGCTCACCATGTGCCTGGTGCCCTGATGGCGGAATACTATGCCCAGCGAGCCAGTGGAGGACTTCTAATCACTGAGGCTACGATGGCGATCGAGGGAAACAGCGCTTTTATCGCCGAGCCAGGGATTTACTCGGACGAGCAGATCGCTGGTTGGCGGCTTGTCACCGATGCTGTCCATGCCGCCGGAGGGCGAATCGTTCTTCAGCTCTGGCACGGCGGACGCGCCTGTCATCCCGCACTCAATGATGGGGCCATCCCAGTGGCTCCGAGCGCCATCCCCATCACTGGCGATGAAATCTATACTCCGGATGGGAAGAAACCCTACGTCACCCCTCGTGCCTTGCCGATCGATGAGATTGCTGACGTCATTGTCGGATTTCGCAAAGCAGCGGAGAACGCGAAGACTGCCGGGTTTGACGGAGTCGAACTCCATGCAGCCAACGGCTATCTCCTGGATCAATTTCTCCGCGACGGCTCGAATCATCGCACCGACGCCTATGGTGGGTCACTGGAAAATCGTGCCCGTCTGCTTTGGGAGATTATCGAGGCTGTCACGCCCATCTGGGGAGCGGATCGCATCGGTGTTCGGCTCTCGCCACTGAATCCATACAACAGCATGTCTGACAGCGATCCCGTGGGTTTGGTCAGCCATCTCGCAGCGGGCTTGGACGAGCGAAAGATTGCCTATCTTCATATCATGCGAGGCCCTGCTGAGAAACCTGATCTGCTTCAACCGATTCGTGAAAATTTCCACGGAGTCGTGATCGCCAATAAGAAATACACTCCTGCCGAGTCCGAGAGTCAAATTCTGGCGGGAACAATCGACGCCGTCGCATTCGGAGTGCCGTACTTGGCGAATCCCGACTATCCGGAGCGCATCGCCGCCGGGGCAGCGCTCAATGAGCCAGATTACGGCACATTCTATTCAACCGGTCCGAAGGGATACACCGATTACCCGTGCATGGATCAGGTGAGCTGCTGAGGTTGACGCTTCGGAAGCTACCGGGACACGAGGTCGTAAAGATGCTTTAATAAGACTGCTTCGCCTGCGTGTGCACAGATTCTCCCTGCTGAGATGGAAGCAGATTCAACGAATAATCTCCCTCGCCTGAAGCTGATGCTGAACCGCACTGCGGAAAGTATCGTCCGCCGAGGGCACCCGTGGATCTATTCTGATAGCATCGCCCGCCAGAATCGCGAGGGTGAGTCAGGGGAGCTAGCTGTGATTTATGATCGAAGCAATCAATTCTTAGCTGTAGGTTTTTACGATCCGCTGTCTCCGATTCGCGTCCGGGTGATTCATACGGGACGACCGGTGGGAATCGATGCAGATTTTTGGAAGGGACGACTCGACGATGCCGTCGCTCGTCGTGAGGAGGTGAGTCGATCTGATACCAACGGACTACGTTTGATTCATGGGGAGAGCGATGCTTGGCCGGGACTGGTTCTGGATCGCTACGACTCGACTCTGGTGCTGAAGCTGTATTCAGTAGCCTGGATCGAGCGATTACCTATGCTGAGAGATCAGATTGTCGCAGCCTTGAAGCCTGATCGCCTCGTCTTGCGTCTGAGCCGGAATCTGAGTGATCGATCTCCTTGGGCGGATGGGAGTGTGCTCTTCGGTCCTCCAGTGGTGGAGCCAGTGACCTTCCTTGAATCTGGGATTCGTTTCGAGGCCGATGTCGTCCGAGGTCAGAAGACGGGCTTCTTTCTAGATCAGCGGGAAAATCGGCGTCGCGTGGAGGAACTCGCCCGAGGGGCGGATGTGCTGAATGCCTTCAGTTTTTCCAGTGGATTTTCTCTGTATGCAGCGCGTGGTGGCGCCCGATCATTGGTAGATGTGGACATCAGTCAGCACGCCCTCGAGGCAGGAGAACGGAATTTTTTGCTGAATCACAGCGATCCTCGAATCGCCGCTTGTCGCCATGAAACTGTGCAGGCGGATGTTTTCTCTTGGTTGGCAGAAGCTCCACCCTCATCGTGGGATCTGGTGATCGTCGATCCGCCGTCTCTGGCGAAGCGTGAATCAGAACGGGAGCGAGCCATCCGCGCTTATCGAAAACTGAATGCGCAGGCGATTCGCCTACTACGACGTGGGGGAGTGCTCGTAGCGGCTTCGTGCTCCGCTCATGTAAGTGCAGAAGAATTTTTCGACTCTGTTCGCTTTGCTGCCGAGACATCGCGACGTCGCTACAGGGAATTGCAGTCGACTTTGCATCCAACTGATCATCCCATCGGCTTTCCCGAGGCGCTTTACTTGAAGTGCCTGTTCCTGCGTTTTGACTGAACGGTCGGGCGGCGAGATCAGAAGGAATCCACAGGATTCACACTGTCGGGCAGCTCGTAAGGATCGTTCGGATCGGGTGCGATACCCTCTGGCTGGATCGCGGAGGCGTCATCGCCCGAGTCGGACTCGCCTTCGTCGGAGGCAGCGGCATCCGTGTCGATGGCTGCTTTTCGTTCTCTTCTTTTCCGCTTCCGCTCTTCCTGCTTTTTGCCCGAAGCTTCTTCCTTCTTCGCAGCAGCTTCCTTGGGTATCTGGGCTTCAGGAGCAGGGGCTACTTGGGGCGCACGCCCGAGCGATAGACTGGTGTCTGAAAACTCCAGAACATATCCCTCCGAAGTCAGCCAGCGCAGGTTCTTCAGCACCGCCAATGCTTCTTCGGAGTGTTCTGCAGATGCGATCTCTTCCTGATTCTCCGGCATGTGAAAGTTCGGCACCAGTGAGGCAAGCAAGCCTGCCACGGTCGGCTTTTCCGTCGTTTTGATATACTGGACGATTCCGCGAATGGACTCGCTCAGTTCCAGATTTTCATCAAAGACTTTGGGACGAGCTACCGAGACGTGAAGAGCCTTCTTCCCTGTTTTGAAGAAACGCAGACCATGACTTTCGAACTCGCGGCAGAGGGACTGGATAAGGGGCAGGGGGAAAGTTCGCCGCATCCGCTCGGTTTCGCGCTTGAGATGCACCAGCAAGCCAGGAGAGAGGAGGGCGCCAGAGATATTCCCAGGAACAACTGCTACAGCCGTCTCGATAACAGCCCCTTCAGAAAAGTGTTCCATGAAGTGGCGACGAAGCTCGTCCATCGTGCGCAGAATGATACCAGCGGGAGCGGGAGCTTGCGGGCTTTGCTCTACGTGCTCGTCAGGCTGATCCGTGCCTTCTTGCGGCGCTTCTTGATCTTGCGGCTCTGCTTGTTCTGGCTGATTTTGCGGTTCGGTTTGGTCTTGCGGCTCAACTTGTTCTGGCTGATCGACCTGCTCTGACTGATCGATTTTCTCGTCTAGATCGCTTTGCGTTTGCGACTCCACCGGCCCGACTTGCTCCACCTCCTTCACGCGGTATTGCACGGCACGACTCATTGTTTCCTTCCAGGCATCTACGATTTCTGCTCCGCTCTCCATCTGGATGCGGGACTTAAAGCGTTCCAGCGCCATGTGAGAAAATTTCTCGCGGTGCAGCTTGGCAATATTTCGCTGATATTCGTGATGATTCGGAGGACCGAGGACGGTGCCCGTCATACCACAAACGGCGATGACTGCGTAATTTCCCGATGGAGCATCGACTTGTATCTCCTCCACTTGATAGTAATTTTCCAGAGCAGGTCGCGTCAGCAGATGATTAATCGCCTCTTCTCGCGAAAGCCAGAGCGATCCATCAGCCAGACACTGGTGCAGTCGCCTAGGTTCGGTCGCAGTGAAGCGCACGCGATAGCGCTCTCGTGCCTCCATCAACATTTTAGCCAAATCTGGCACCGGAAAAGATCTCAGGGTTTCACGGATATGACGCACCAGACCCTCGACGGCTGGGCGGGATGGCTCCACTGTAGCCACGATTCCTTCCATGAGGTTCTCTCTCTCTTCTCGTGGTTCGCGGCCACGTCCTTGGCCCCGCCTGGGTCCCTGATCGCGGAGATTGCCGTCACGTGATTCGCGTCTATCGCGTCCATCGCGCTTGTCGCCCCGTTCGGATCGATAGCCACCGCCTTCCTGTCCTCGCTTCCCACCGAAGTCATTACGTCGCCTTCCCTGGCTGCGATCTTCTCGCCCATCCTGGCGTCCTCGGCGTCCGCTGCCAGCTTTTTCATGAAATCTGGACTCTTCACGGAATGACTTTTCTTCCCACTTGGGCGGAGCGGAACTAATGTTCCGAACCCAGTCGGGCATAAAGTCGTGGGCAGAGAACTCCAAGGGCTTTTCTTCTTCGCTCATTTCAATGAATCGTGGTCAATCCTCGCTGTGAAGCGCGTTTCATGCCAGTGCTATTTTTAATGCTTCGCAGGTCACTTCCGCTGTTTTTGCAATCTCTGATTCTCCATGGGCGAGCGAGATGAAACCAGCCTCATACTGTGAGGGAGCGAAATACACCCCGCGATCCAGCGCCGCCCAAAAGAACTTTCGGAAGGCCTCGAAGTCGGACCGTTTCACATCGTCCAAATTATCGACCGGTCCTTCGGTGAAGAACAGGCAGAACATCGATCCTATCCTGTGAAACGCGAGGTCGCGTCCTAGGGCACTCAATGCATCGCGCACCGCCGTCTCGAAGGACTGTCCGATCTGCTCCAGAAGATTCCAACCGTCGCGACGTTCCATTTCTTTGAGTTGTGCGATTCCGGCGGCCATCGCCAGTGGGTTACCTGAGAGCGTCCCTGCCTGATACACTGGTCCGAGCGGTGCCAGATGGTCCATAATTTCCGCTTTTCCACCGAAGGCTCCGACGGGAAGGCCTCCACCGATGACTTTTCCCATGGCTGTGAGGTCAGGTGTGATCCCAGTTTTCTCCTGCACGCCACCTTTGGCTACGCGAAAGCCTGTCATCACTTCGTCGAAAATCAGTACAGTCCCGTGTTTGCTAGTCAGATCACGCAGCAGTTGGAGAAATCCCGTCTTCGGGAGATAAAGCCCCGCGTTGGCAGGAACGGGTTCCAGAATTACGGCGGCGATCTCATCTCCTTGCTTCTCAAAAAGCTCTTGCAAGAGATCGGGCCGATTGAAGGGGAGACAAATCGTCAGCTTGGCAAAGTCAGACGGAATTCCAGCACTGTCAGGTTGTCCAAATGTGAGCGCCCCGCTGCCAGCAGCCACTAGAAGGGAATCGACGTGCCCATGATAACAGCCTTCGAACTTCACGATCTTATCTCGACCAGTGTAACCACGTGCGAGGCGGATGGCGCTCATCGTCGCCTCGGTGCCGCTGTTGACCATGCGGACTTTCTCCACAGAGGGAACAAAGTCTCGAATCATGCGGGCGATCTCCACCTCATGTCGATTCGGGATACCGAAGCTGACCCCTTCCTTCGCTGCCTGCGTCACTGCGTCGATCACTACCGATGGGGCATGACCGAGAATCGCGGGACCCCAAGTCCCGACGTAATCGATCATCTCATTTCCATCGACATCCCAGACTCGTGCCCCGCGAGCACGTTGCGCGAAAAACGGCTCACCCCCCACGTTACGAAAGGCTCGCACGGGAGAGTTTACTCCGCCGGGAATAACTTCTTTAGCGGCACGGAAGAGCTTCTCAGAAAGAGATCGATCAGGCATGTCAGAATGAATCTCTTGGCAGTGCTCCCGTCAACCCTGGCTCTGCCTTGACAGAGAAAAGCACAAACCACCAGAAGTCTCAGGGAAGAGGTTCCCTCGTCACCTTCTTCTTCCCGAACAGGCGTCGCCCCAATTTCTTTAGTGCGTTTTCGTCCGTCTCGGCATCGCGGACGACCTCAGCCCGGTGCATGATCGTAGGATTGCCCGGCTCCGGGAAAGTCGCTGCCGCCTCTTTGCCTACATCTGATCGCACATCTTCATCATAGCTGGAAAAGGTCGCTTCCTGATTCGTTCGAACGACGACAGGCTGGATGAAGATCATCAGCTCCGAGCGGTCTTTATTCACTTTTGACGACTTCGCTGCTTTTCCGATCAGAGGGATATCTTTGAGGATAGGAATCCCGGTGTCCGTGTGATCATTTGACTCAGAAATCAACCCTCCGAGGACAATGGTGGTGTGACTGGGGACTGACACCGTCGTGTTCAGTTCCTGCTTTCCGATGATAGGAATTTCATTCTCGCTCACAGTCTGGGAACCGACGATGCGATCATTCACCTGAACGATGTCGAGCGTTACCTCGTTGTCTTCATTGATCGTCGGCAACACTTCCAGCTTTAGCACGACTTCCTTGAAGTCAACTGTGGACCGGATGGAGTTCGGATTTGTCGTATCGCTAACGGAGGAGCTGGGGAAGGGCACCTCGCGACCAGAAGTGATCTCTGCTCGTTTGCCATTTTGGGTATAAACCACGGGACGAGATAAAACTTTGAAGCGCTTCGTCTCTTCGAGTGCGGTTACGATCACATCGAGTGACTGGCCGATTTGGCCGTAAAAATTCAGACCGGAAGCTGGCCCGAAAGGAGTCGTCGTGAGCATATCGGCCATGTTAGCGATGTGGCCCGGTCCACCGCCGATGCCGAGGATGTCTCCGCGTGTATTGATATTACCACTAGTGAATCCGCCTGCGCCGGGTTTGGGGCCATTCCATTTCGCAAATCGCTGAAGGTAGTCAACCCCAAACTGAGAATCCGTCGTCAAAGTCAGTTCTCCGATGACGGTGGCGAGGTAAACTTGAACCGGGCGTCGATCCAGACGCTCAATCATGTCGAGCACGACCTTTTCCGATTCTGGCGTGCCGGAGATGATGATGGAGTTCGACTGGCGATCTGCGATCACACGCGTTTTTCCCACGAGCACGGAAATCGGCGCTACATCATCCAGAGGGAAGGCGATCTGATCGCGACGTCCTGCGAGGTCATCAGTTGAGTTCGTCTGCTGGCTTCGATTCTGTTGGTTTTGACGGTTCTGATTCGCACCGGTCAGGGTCGCGATTTGAGACGAAGTCACTGGTGTGGGGCGAGTCTGAATCTGCCGCCCTCCGGGGAGCATCGTTTCGCCCGTACCAGTATCCTGAAGCACGTCCACCAACACAGGAAGAATGTCATTGGCCTTTACGTAGCGGAGCTTGCGTTCCGTAGGAGGACGATCATCGAGTGGCTTGTCGAATTGCGTGATCAAATCGAGCACGTAGGCAGCATCCGTCGGGGAGGCTACGATCATAATGCGATTCAGGCGGTCATCCGGGATGAGCTGAGCTGCAGGCTGATCTGCGGTTCCGATCCCGTTCATGACATTTTTGGACGCATTCGTCGTTCTCGATGCAGACGAGGCCGCAGGCTGGCCGGGAGCAGGTGCGGGGGCTGCGGACTTGGCAGAGGAAGCTCCCTTTACTGTCCCCCGCTTCTCCTCCTGTCGCTGGCGCTCTTCCATCCTGGCATCCATTGCGGCCTGGATGATCTGGGCGACGATGTTCGCCTCGGCATATTTGAGCTGCACGAATTCCGTAATCAACGGCGCATCTTCCATCGGATGATCGACGATAGACTTTAGGCGAATGAGCTGCCTCACGATGGGACTCGTCTCTGTGATCAGAAGTCCCCTAGGATTGCTGACGGGAGTGATTCGTCCAAATTCATTCAACACGATGTGATTCGCGAAGATCGTCGCAGCGTCCTCGGGGTCGATGAATTCGAGTTCGAGAAAGAAACCCACCAGCGATTCGCCGTCCGGCAACAGCTTGGGGTCAGTATAAATGACCACGCCTTCGCTGAAAGAGGGACTTCCGCCGCCTTTGCGTTCACCGCCGAGCAGAACTTTAATTTGTTCTTCGTTCTCGGGATCATTGACAAGAACATAGCCGTTCACCAACAGGGCTGCTTCGATCAGGCGGATCGCTTCCTGACGAGAGACTTCATTGGGCGTAACGAGGCTGATTTCAGGACCTGAGAAAATCGTGCTATCCTTCACGATCGGCTTTCCGACTAATCGCTCGTAGATATTCAGGATATCATTGACCGGATTCAGAGGGAACTGGAGGCTGACCTTATCTCCCATCACTGCGGAGCCGGGACCTCTGTTTTCTTCTGTGGACGATGACGATTCCTCCGCGCTATCAGGGTGGTTTCCTCGCATGAATCGTGATGGACCTTGCAAGGGCATCTGAGGTGTCCGTTCTTGCTCGGAACTAGCGGACGGAGCGAGGGACTCCTGAGCAGGAGTCGGAGCTGATGCATCGTTCGACATCTGAGCGCTCTCGGCAGGTGGTGCCTCGGGAGAGCTTGGAGCCACCGTAGCGGGCGGCGTGTTGGGAGCAACTGATGGGGGAGATACTGGCGTTTCAGGCGACGTCGGTGTCTGGGGTATCTGGGCAGGAGTTTCTGGCGCGGCAGGAGCATCCTGGGCATGGAAGGGCCTTCCTGCGAACAGGAAAATGATCGCAAGAGACCCGCACGCAGCAAGGTGGTGCAAGCCAGGAGTAGTCCATTTGTTCATATTTCGCACTGTCGGAGAAGATCGTAACACCATCGAACACCGCTCAATAGTGTTCGACTCGATCTTTCTCAATCCTGCGACTTTTTAACGCAAAGCACACCTTCCCACAACCAGAATCATTCCGGAATCTCGTTAATGGCACATAGCGAGCGCCTTTTATGGGTGGTGTCTTTTTCCTATTTTTTGGTTGACTTACCAAGGTAAGTTGAGTTACTTCACTTCGTATGCACGCAGAGAAATCTCGAAAAACCAAAACCTTTCCCTTAGAGATTGATGGGGACCTCCATAAACAACTAAAAATGAAGGCAATTGAAGAGGATAAAACCCTGCACTCGCTCATCATTGACACCCTGTCTGCGAGAGTTCAGGAAGAACCACCTCTCTACAAAACTCCGACAAAAAAAGGAGCGGAGGAATGAAGAGCCAATTTGCGGAAGATACAAGTGCATGGCCCCTCCGCTGCAACAAGTGGGAGCCGGTCCAAATCATTTCCGGTGACGTTCGTCAGGAATTGAAGGAAATCCCGGAAAATACTTTCCATACCTGCATCACATCTCCGCCTTATTGGGGAATGCGTGATTATGGCCATGAAAGACAAATCGGCGCAGAGGAAACCCTGCCTGAATATGTCGCCAACTTGGTCTCATGCTTTCGTGAGGTTCGTCGTGTGCTGCGCAACGATGGCACATTTTGGCTCAATATCGGGAACACTTATACATCAGGTGGCAGGGCATGGAGAGACAAGGATGCCAAAAATAAAGGCCGGGCCATGTCCTACCGCCCGGACACTCCCGAGGGATTGAAGCCGAAAGATTTGATCGGTGTGGCATGGATGGTTGCGATGGCATTGCAGTCGGATGGCTGGTATCTGCGTTCGGACATCATTTGGCATAAACCTAATTGTCAACCTGAGTCCGTAAAAGATCGCGTGACGGTTTCTCACGAGTATCTTTTCATGTTTTCCAAAAACGAAAATTACTATTTTGATCAAGAGGCAATCAAGGAATACACGGCAGACGGAAAGGGGCGAAAAAATAAACGAACGGTTTGGGCAATCAATACCGAGCCTTGCAAGGAGGCTCATTTTGCGGTTTTCCCACGTGCGCTTGTTCGCCCTTGCATTCTGGCCGGATCACCTCCGGGCGGGCACATTCTCGATCCCTTTTTTGGCAGTGGCACGGTGGGAGTCGTAGCGATTGAAACAGGGAGGAATTGCGTCGGCGTGGAGGCCAAACCAGAATATATTGAGATTGCCAAGAATAGAATCAACGGCGTAACACCCTCGCTATTCACAAGCTATCCGTGATCGGAGGAAACTCCCAAGATCCATGAATGACGCAAAGCTCTTTGCGAAGCCCTTTGATTTGTAGTTTACGCTCTCCACCTCCATCGAAATAGAGAGAAAAGAGAAGGACGTTATTCTCCTCGACATAGCAATAACCCGGCTTCGGATGCTGCTTGCTGGACAGCATCATTTCAAGGCGGCCATTAGCCGCCTTCGACAGCAGATGTTTAGGCACTTCAACCAATTCATACTTGTAAACAGGATCACCCTTTTTTAAGGCACTCAAAATGAGTATTCTTTGGATTGCGGAAAGATTTGTTAGAAATTGATCTCTCAGGCCAATCAAATCCTCTGGATTGTCTCCCCATTTTCCGCCGCCCAGTTCCATAAATTTGGATATATGGATTGTATGTTCTCTGATCGCTTTTGCAGCTTCTGTTTTGAGAGAAAAGCGTTCGGAATCAATTATGATGTCATGCCCTCTGGTTCCTCTCGGCACCAGTTGGGCATCTGCTTTGGCCTCCAGTAGCACACGTTCAAGGGCATACTCGAATTTGTCTTTCGAGAATGGCTCTCTGGAAAATGAGTGATGCAAGCGAAGAACGTCGCCAAAATCTTCTAAAACCTGTGGTGTAATCAGTTTGGAGGTAGCTGAACGAACAAAATTCTTTTCGGATTGGAAAACGCCGATAACCTTGTCCACAAGCTGAAGGCGATAATCCGAAAGTTCTGGGATAGCGATGATTAGACGCTCAATTCGCTGATTTCTAGTCATGTGGAGAAATCTAGCAGCACTTGCCAAGGAAATGCGAGTTTCATCTTGCCCATCAGACCTTTCCCTCTACCCGACTGGTGACTGACCCGTGCGCGAGTCGGGTCACGATGCGGTCGCCTACGTGTAATTGAGTCTCAGAAGTGAGAATCTTTCCCTCTTCGTCTGTCGTCATCGAAAATCCGCGCTGCAGCACGGAATCGGGACTAAGAGACCGCATCATGGCGGTGACTTTCTCCATCCGCTGTCTCAGAAATCTTATGCGCGCTTCAATCCCACGGTCGAGTCGCTCCTGCCACCGGGCGAGGTCTTCATGGTGTCGAGCGACAGTTCGCTCGGGATAAATGGATGCTAATGAGCGACCCGCTGCGGTGAGACCATTCCGACGATTCTGAAAGTGGCGATCCACAAGCGAATCCATCCTCTCCCCGAGAAAGTCCAGCGTCTGCATCCACGACTGGATCCGTCGCCCTGGCTCGCGGGCCTCCAATTCCCGCCGGAGGGAAGCGAGCTGATTGCGAATCGACTCTGTCATCCGCGCTACCCGGACATCGAGCTGTCGCCCGAGAACTTCCAATTGCCGTTCCAAAGTTGCGTGATCAGGGACGGCGTTCTCCGCCGCAGCGCTCGGTGTGGGTTCGCGTAGATCTGCGACGAAGTCTGCGATCGTAAAATCGATCTCATGCCCGACCCCAGTCATCACGGGCAGAGTGCAGGCTACGATAGCTCGTGCGACGATCTCCTCGTTAAAACACCACAGATCCTCGATGCTACCACCTCCTCGCGCTACGATCACCAGATCGGGACGAGTCTCCCCCGTGCTCTCGCTGAACCAGCGCACGCCTTCGGCGATCTCCTCCGCTGCCCCATCGCCCTGAACACGGGTGGGATAAATGAGCACCTGTATCCAGGGAGCACGGCGCGACAACACATTCAGGATATCCCGAATCGCCGCTCCTGTCGATGATGTCACCACGCCGATTCTACGGGGAAAACGCGGAATCGGACGCTTTCGAGCTGGGTCGAACAAGCCCTCCGCCTCGAGTTTTCGCTTCAGCGCCTCGAACTTTGCCTGGAGTTCACCGTCACCTTTTCGCTGTGCGGTCTGAACGACCATTTGATACTGGCCTCGTGCCTCATAAACGGAGACACTACCGAAAATCTGAACCTTTTGCCCGTCTACCAGCCTCAGAGGACATCGCGAGGCCGCACCTTTAAAGAAAACACAGGAGATCTGAGCATAGGGATCCTTCAGGGTGAAGTAATAATGCCCCGATCCCGGCTGGCGCAGGTTGCTGATTTCCCCTTCCACCCACACGCCGGAGAAGCGATACTCGAGCGTATCGCGAATCAGAGCGGTGATTCCCGCCACCGTATGGACAGGCTCCATTGATTACTCGCACTCTCGCATGGCAGCGACTGCCGCAGCCATATCCTTCGCTCCGTAGAGCGAGGTGCCCGCTACCATTACGTCTGCTCCGTGTCGAGCGGCGATGTGAACCGTGCGGTGATCAATGCCGCCATCGACTTCGATGTGAAAATTCAGTCCATGCTCTTGGCGATATTGCCGTGCTGCCGCCACTTTCGGCATGGTTTCCGCTTCCATAAAAGGCTGGCCACCATATCCTGGTACGACGGTCATCACTAGCAGGAGATCGATTTGATCCACATACGGAAGCACAGCGTCGAAGGGCGTCGCTGGATTGAGAGCTAGACCGCACCCGCAGCCTTGTGAGCGAATGTGAGCCAGAGACTTTTTGACATCGTGATCCGCTTCGACGTGAACCGTGATTCGATTGACCCCCGCCTTCACGAAACGATCCAGATAGTGATCGGGATTCGTCATCATCAGATGAGTATCTAGGGGCAGGGTCGTATGGGGGCGGACGATACTAACGAACTGTGGACCGAAGGAAAGATTATCGACGAAATGCGCGTCCATCACATCCAGATGGAGCCAATCAGCGCCTGCCTGCTCTGCACGAATTACCTCCTCGGCCACGCGAGACCAATCGGCGGCGAGAAGAGAGGGGGCGATGATTCGGCTCTTGCAGTCGGTCATGTACGGCCATTATCTTCGCGCTTCGCACTTCTGCAAGTGCTTCTGCCCGATTCTCGCATTATGGACGATTCTGTAGGAGAGGAAAGTTTCGACGATCTTCCGATTCAATTCACCACTGACAACTTCCTCATGGAGCAGGCCCTGCGCCAAGCTCGGCGTGCGATGCAGGCGGGGGAAGTCCCGGTCGGAGCGGTGATTATCCACGACGGTGAGATCATCGCCCGCGCTCACAATCAGGTGGAGACGCTCCGCGATGCTACAGCCCATGCAGAAATGCTCGCTCTCAGCCAAGCGCAGGAATCCTTCGGCGACTGGCGTCTGACGGACTGCGACCTGTATGTGACCAAAGAACCCTGTCCCATGTGCGCCGGAGCCATCGTGCATTGTCGCATCCGACGAGTGATTTTTGGAGTCGGTGATCCGAAAGGCGGAGCTGCGGGTGGATTGCTCAATCTGCTCCAGCAGCCAACGCTCAATCATCGATGCGAAATTTCCGCCGGGATTTTGCAAGACGAGTCCCTCTCACTCCTGCGCAGTTTTTTCCGAAACGCCCGACTAGCAAAGAAAATCGGTGAAAATTGCGAAAACGAGACTATGAACGGAGGTGCGTTTTCGTAAAATCAGGCATATCCGCCTATCTAGGTATCAACGATGTCGGATTTCGCTTCGATTTTTTCTCTTTCTGTTCTGTTGACTCATGCGTTTCCACAACCTCTCTCCTCAGCCCGATATCGGTGCGAATTCCTATCTCGTCGAAGGTGAAGGCGTTCGGATCGTTCTCGACTCCGGGACGCATCCGAAGCACACCGGCTGGGAGACGCTCCCTCTACTCGACCATCTCGAATCTGATTGCCTAGATGGGATTTTGGTTAGCCATCCTCATCTGGATCACCTCGGTTCTCTCCCCGTGCTGATGCGTTCCCAGCCCTCTGCTGAAGTGGTGACGACGCGCCTAACGAGGGAATATGGCACCGCGCTGCTTCACAATTCCGTCAACGTCATGAAGGCGCAGGCGGAGGAGCTGGACGAGCCGCTGTATCCGCTCTATACGCATAGCGAAGTCGATATGATCGCACGCCGCTGGAATCTCCGCGATGTGGGGAATCGCTTTTTCCCCGGAGACCAGTCGAAGCTGTCGGCGGAATTTTTTCACGCGGGACATGTTTTGGGAGCGGCGGGGATACGGATCGAAGTCGGTGGAAAAAAGCTCTTCTTCACCGGCGACGTGCATTTCGAGGACCAGACTCTGGTGAAGGCAGCCGAGTTCCCTCGCGACCCGGTGGATACTCTCGTCATGGAAACGACACGAGGTGCCAGCCCGCGAGACCCGAGTTATACCCGCGAGGCCGAGAAAGAACGCTTTGCGAAAGCCATTACCGAAACGCTCGCACGAGGTGGTTCTGTCATGGTTCCCGTTTTCGCCTTCGGCAAGACGCAGGAAGTGCTCTTGATGCTGCGTGAACTCTTCGATGAAGGGCGCCTCCCCATCGTGCCTGTCCACATCGGTGGACTGAGTACCAAGATCACTGAGATCACGGATCGCTTTAGCAATGCTGCCCATCGCCGCCATGTCGGATACAATATTCTCAATGACTTTCCCAGTCTAAAGCGCCTAGCGAAAGGGCGCAGAGAACCCGACTACCAGCCAGGTGCGATCTATGCTCTCTCCAGCGGAATGATGACAGAGCATACGGTGTCTCATCGATTCGCCCATCGCATCCTCGCATCCGAACAGAACTCCCTCCTTTTCGTGGGCTATGCTGATCCCGATTCGCCGGGTGGTCTGATTCTCACCGCTGGGCAGGGAGGGCGAGTGGTTCTCTCCTCGAAATCGGAGAAGGAAACGGAGATTCGCTGTCAAGTCGAGCGCTTCGATTTCAGTGGTCATGCTCCTCGCGAACAGCTCGTCGATTACGCCGTCGCTTGCCGACCGGGAAACATCCTGCTGGTCCATGGCGATCCAGCCGCGAAGCAATGGTTTCAGGGTGAGTTAGCTCGCCTGCTCCCGGATTCTCGAATTCTCATCCCTACGTCGGGTGAAGTGATCGATCTGTGAATTTCTGTTTTGGCGAAACTTTTTGCTCGAAGCGGAGTTATTGAACTGGTCGGAGCTTCCGCTTCACTGTCCGCCGACCATGAAAAACTCTTTCTTCTTTCCGTGGGTATTGGCTCTCGCGTGTTTCCTCTCCGCGATGCGCTCGATGATGGGAGCGGACTCGCCGAACATCATCTTCATCCTGGCCGACGATCTCGGGTACACAGATATCGGATGCTACGGCAGTCATTACTATGAGACTCCGAACATCGACCGCTTGGCTAGCGAAGGAATCCGTTTTACGAATTATCATCAGTGCCAGAACTGCCAGCCCTCGCGGGCGGCGATGATGTCGGGGCAGTATTCTCCTCGTACGGGAGTTTATACGGTCGGCAGTATTGAGCGATTCGACTGGCGCAGTCGCCCCTTGAGACCAGTGGATAATGTCATGAGCCTACCTTTGGATCGAACGACCATCGCTCAGTCACTCAAGCTCGCTGGCTACTCGACTGCGATCTTTGGGAAATGGCATCTCGGTGAAGATGATGACCACCATCCGTCGAAGCGAGGATTCGACGAGGCGATCACGTCAATGGGAAGGCATTTTGATTTTCAGACCCACCCCAAGGTAGAAGTTCCTGAAGGGAAATATCTTGCCGATTTCTTGACGGAAAAAGCCGAAGATTATATTCGGCGGAAACAGGATGAATCTTTCTTTCTTTTCCTCTCACACTACGCCGTTCACACCCCGCTTCAGGCGAAGGAGGATTGGATCGAGCATTTTGAAAAGAAAGCTCCTGTCGGTGGGCATAACAATCCAGTGTACGCGGGGATGATCGCCAGCGTGGATGAGAGCGTGGGCCGAATCATGAGGGTGATCGACGATCTGCATCTCTCGGAAAAGACTCTGCTCATTTTCTCCAGTGACAACGGCGGCGTCGGAGGATATGAGCGAGACGGAGTCCTCGGGGGATCGACTACGGATAACTTTCCCTTACGCTCAGGAAAAGGGAGTCTCTACGAAGGAGGAACCCGCGTGCCGCTGATTATGCGATGGGCCGGGAAGACGAAACCGGGCAGCCAGTGTTCCGTGCCGGTGATCAACGTGGATCTCCCCGCGACTTTCATCGACTTGGCAAAAGCTCCAGCTCCGAGTCAAAAAGTTGACGGAGAAAGCCTGTTCCCGCTCTTGAGCGATCCTACGGGCGGTAAACTCAAGAGAGAAGCGATTTTTCAGCACATGCCAGGCTATCTAGGAGCCGGAAATCATACTTGGCGTACCACTCCCGCCGGCAGCATCCAGATTGGAGACTGGAAGCTGATCGAGTTCTTCGAAGACAGCCACTTGGAGTTGTATCACCTAGCCGACGATCTGGGCGAACAAAAGAATCTAGCCTTAACGAACCCGGAAAAGGCAGAGGAATTATTCTCTCGAATGAAAGCTTGGAGGAACGAGATCGGCGCAAAAATGCCGACACCGCATACTCCGGAACCTCCTGTCCAGATCAAGCCAGAGAGAAAAGGGCAGAAAGGTGGTCAGGGGAAGCACGGGGCAGGGAAGAAGAAAGCCCAAACTCAAGGCAAGATTCGAATCTTATGATTCCCGCCTCGGTGAAATCGACGATTTCATAACCCTGTTTGGTCTGAAATTCGACCCTGTTGACTCACAGTGGTTCGAAGCAATGGCAAAATTGGTGCGGGTACAGATGGTGCGGGTACAGGGAATCGAACCCTGGTCTCAAGCTTGGGAAGCTCGCGTCCTACCATTGAACGACACCCGCAGAATCAACGCGGTAGAATGCTCTGAAATCCGATTAGAATCAAGCGCGATCTCATCGCTTGGGGATCGATTTTTTCTCTAGCGTCACGACGCACTCGAGATGGCGAGTCTGTGGGAAGAGGTCGAAGGGCTGAATGGTAAGGATTTCATAATCATCTCGCAGCAGCGTCAAATCACGAATTTGTGTCGCGGGATCGCAACTGACATATACCACGCGAGCCGGGGCGAAGGCCGTGAGTTGCGCAAGAAATTCCGGACTGCTTCCCTTCCGAGGCGGATCGATCACCACGGCAGTCTTGTCGGACGGGTAGTGCACATGAGCGAAAATATCCGACGCATCTCCTTGGAGAAAGTGGCAGTTTTCGATGCCATTTTGTTCTGCATTCCGACGCGCCCAGTCGATGGAAGATTCACTGATCTCGATTCCTGTGACTTCGGAGAATGAACGCGCCGCACTCAGCGAAAACAGACCCGACCCGCAATAGGCGTCAACGAGATGCGTCACGCGACCCTCTCCGCTAGCTTCGCTCGTAACGTGCTGCACGAAGGCGGGCAGAATGTGGGGATTATTCTGAAAAAATTCTCCCGAGTGAAAAGAGAACACCAGATCCCCCACTCCCTCCTCGCACATTTCGGCTCCATCGGTACGCACTCGTCCGTCGATAGAGTCGCGCAGCAGGAGGGTGGCCCCTTTCCGATACGCCCCCGCATTTTCTCGTGCCTCTCGCCGTACTTTTGGTAGCGCCCGATTGATCGCTTCCGAAGCGATCAGACAGTGTTCCACATCGATGATTTGAGATTTCCTTCCCTCGCGCAGAAAGCCGATCTCTGCGATTTTCCCCTGATTCGGTCGCTGGAAATGTGGGGTGATCTTGGATCGATAGCCATAGATCACAGGCGATGGAATCACATCGGATACCGGAAAGTCGATTCCCGCCATGCGATGTAGCAACTCCTGAACCTGCTGCTTTTTCCATCGGAGCTGAGCCGGATAGGCGAGATTTTGATACTGGCAGCCGCCGCAGTCGCCGAAGAGCGGGCACACTGGCTCGATACGATCCGGACTCGGTCGTATTACTTGGACGAGATCAGCCTCCGAGTAATTGGACGCATTGCGGAACACACGCGCCTTCACCCGTTCGCCCGGCAGAGCGTGAGAGACGAAGACTACCCAATCGTCGTGGCGAGCGACCCCTTTCCCCAGATTGGTTAACGAATCGATCTCTAGCTCGATCTCTTGGTGATATTCAAAAGGAATGGGATGAAAGCGACGGGGAGGATGAGACATGTGACTGATCGAGGCGAAAACGCGGAGAGTGAAACAATCGGACGAGAGAGTCGTGAATGGATGAAACTAACCGATCCCTGAAAGGTCGCTTTCAGAAAATTCAAATTTAGCCTAAAGTGCGGTAATGTCGTCTCAATCCAGTGCCAGCGCCTCGCCTCCTGAGCAAGTCTCGTTCATTCTGGAGGCGAGACATCCCGACCCATTTTCATTTCTCGGCTTGCATCCTCATCCCGAGGGGCGGGGGATGATCCTTCGCGTGTTCCGGCCACACACGCAGGGAGTGAAAGTAAAACTAGACGGAGAGTCCGGTGCTGAGATCGCCATGGCTCGGATTCATCACGATGGATTTTACGAACTGGTCTTCCCTGATCGCACCGAACCATTTTCCTACCGTCTGATCTTCATCTTCGGCGATTTCACGACCGAGGCGATGGCTGATCCGTATGCCTTCGGTCTCGTGCTCGGTGAACAGGATCTGTATTTCTTCGGTGAGGGGAATCACCACTACCTGTGGAAAGTGATGGGAGCGCATCCACGCACGCAAGAAGGCGTGGCGGGAGTGAGCTTCGCAGTCTGGGCTCCGAATGCCTATCGCGTCAGCGTCGTGGGGGACTTCAACGGCTGGGATGGGCGAGTCCATCCCATGCGTAATCGGAACGGAGTTTGGGAGATTTTTCTTCCGCACATTCGCCCGGGCGATCACTATAAATATGAACTCGTGGGGGGAGATGGACGCTTTTTTGTCAAAAGCGATCCCTTTGCCTTTTTTTCGCAACATGGAGTGGAAACCGCCAGTCTGGTGTATGACATCAACCGCTACTCATGGAACGATGCGGGATGGATGGAGGCACGCACGAAGCGAGATTTGTATCATACCCCGATCTCTGTGTACGAAGTGCATCTCGGTTCTTGGAAGCGCAAATTCGACGACGGAGGGCGCTTCCTCAGCTATCTGGAGCTAGCGGATGAACTGGTCGATTACGTCGTCGAGATGGGCTACACCCACATCGAGCTGATGCCTGTGGCTGAGTATCCTTTCGATGGATCATGGGGATATCAGGGCTGCGGCTATTACGCTCCGACCAGTCGCTTCGGCACCCCGGATGAATTTCGCGCCTTCGTGGATCGCTGTCACCAACGCGGGATAGGTGTGATTCTCGATTGGGTGCCCGCTCACTTTCCCAAGGATGCCCACGGACTCGCCCGATTCGATGGCTCGCCGCTCTACGAGCACGGGGATCCGCGCCAAGGAGAGCACGCAGACTGGGGAACCCTGATCTTCAACTACGGACGCAATGAAGTGCGCAATTTTCTGCTCAGTAATGCTCTGTTCTGGCTGCAGGAATATCATCTGGACGGGTTGCGTGTCGATGCCGTGGCCTCCATGCTATATCTCGATTACTCGCGAAACGAGGGCGAATGGGTTCCCAATCGCTTCGGAGGACGCGAGAACCTGGAGGCCATCGACTTTTTGCGGCAGATGAATCAGCTCTGCTACGGTGAATGCCCCGGCATCATGACGATCGCAGAGGAATCGACTGCTTTCCCCGGCGTCTCTCGCCCCGTCGATGCGGGAGGGCTCGGTTTTGGATTCAAGTGGAATATGGGGTGGATGAACGACTTCCTCCGCTATTTCGGCTATGATCCCATCCATCGAAAATATCATCATAGCGAGGCCACCTTCTCTATGGTTTATGCCTATCAGGAGAACTACGTTCTAGTCTTGAGTCACGATGAGGTAGTGCATGGGAAAGGCTCCATCGTGGGGAAAATGCCTGGAGATCGCTGGCAGCAGATGGCCAATGTGCGCCTTTTCTTCGCCTGGATGTACGCTCACCCAGGGAAAAAGCTGCTCTTTCAGGGGCTCGATTTTGGTCAAAGCGAAGAGTGGAATCACAATCACAGCTTGCCTTGGCATCTTCTCGACTTCGCGGAGCATCAGGGGATTCATCGATTGGTGCGGGATCTGAATCATCTCTATCGCCAGCACTCGGCCTTGCACGAACTGGATCACGAGCCGGGCGGATTCGAGTGGATCGACTACGGCGACTCAGAACACAGCCTATTCTGCTTCGTCCGTCGCGGACGCGACGGAGAGTTCATCGTCGCCGTTGTCAACGCGACTCCTGTGCCGCACACAGGGTATCGTCTCGGCGTACCTGCGAGCGGCTACTATCAGGAAATCCTGAATACGGATTCCGAACTCTATGGAGGCTCGAATCTCGGCTCCAGCGGTGGCGTCTTAGCGCAGCCTATCGGTGCCCACGGCAGAGATCAGTCAATCCTCATCGACATCCCACCGCTGGCGACGGTCCTCTTTTTACGACATTCCAGCTAGTTGACTCGATAGGAGCCGATCAGGCGGCAATACGGAAAATATGGCTCGAATGATTGTTGCGTCCTTCATCTTCCCGATAGCGTGATTCCGCCATCGGTGTACCTTGGCTGTCCATGAGTCAAAAAAACGACCGATCTGCTGGGGAAAGCGTGCGGCGTAGAAGTGTGTTCAGCTTTGATCATTTCTACCGTATCAACCGTCGCGTGTTCATCTGGTTGATTCTCGCGTTCCTGCTTTGGTTATTGCGCTCATTTTTCAGCCTGATTTTCCTCACCTTCGTTTTTGCCTTTGTCGCATCACCGATCGCGAGATTTCTGCAAGAGAAGCTTCAATTGGGGCGGCGACTCGCGATTTGTTTCACTTTTGGGACTTTCGTAGCCCTGATCGCCCTGATCTCAGTGTTTATCGTCCCTCAGGTGGCCAAGGAAGCCAGTAGCTTGGTCGGGAATCTCAGGGAGACCGAGCATCGTCTCTTGGAACTGCGACGCGATCTTTTTACTAAGTATCCGGCGGCTGGTCCCATCGTGATGAATTATCTCCGCAGCACCATCCCTGATGAAATGCTAGAGGAGATGAAGGTCGACGACGTGCTGTCGGAGCATGAGGAGATCGGAGGACATCCGGTTCATCCTGAGAGAGCAACGAGTCAGCTTCCAGAATCGAAGGATTTATCCGCACATTCTACCAACGAGGCTCTGGAGCAGGAGCTGGAGCGAAGCGCTCGGGACGATGAGGCGGTCATTCACCTAGCGCTGCGTCATCAGATTAAGAAAATTACAGAAGAGCTCCCCCGCATTATTCGCCTGATGTGGAGCACCTCGGCGACGGTACTGCTCGCATTGTTGTTCAGCTTTCTGATCTCGCTAGATATTGCTCGTTTGGGGCAGGAAGTCAGGAATTTGCGCGTATCGCGACTGCGAGATTTTCATAACGAAGTGGCGCAACCCGTCGTGCGGTTTGCGTATGTCGTTGGACGGGCGATTCAGGCACAAGCGATGATTGCCAGTGTCAATACCTTGCTGACGCTCATCGGTCTCGCTCTGCTCGGGGTTCCGTCACTGGCCGTGCTCTCGATGATCGTCTTTCTGTGCAGCTTTATCCCGGTCTTGGGCGTCTTCCTTTCGACAGCTCCGATTCTCCTAGTGGCGCTGAACTCCAGTGGAATCCATCTCGCGATGCTCTGTGTGGTGATGGTCATTGCGATTCATGCCGTCGAGGCATATCTACTGAATCCGATTATCTACGGAAAGCACCTGAAGTTGAATCCGGTGCTTGTGCTCATCATTCTCTTTATCGGACATCATGCCTTCGGAGTGTGGGGAATGCTGCTCGGTGTGCCTGTCGCGCACTACATCATCCACGATGTATTCGGAGTCCCGATCTGGAGCGAAAAAAGATTGGCCGGAAAGCCTGGGAAGGAGGAAGGAGCTCATTCTGTCGAGATATAGGGCTTTGAATGGCGGAGGGAGTGGGATTGACTACGGCCCGATGGGCCTCCGTCTGTCTTCGCTCACTGGCGCTCGCTACGGCTCGAACGAAAGTTCAAATCCAGTTCACCGAAATTCGACGGAGCGGGCGACTCTAATCTGCGAACTAGCTTCGACGTTCAGCTGATCGTAGGGGGGGGGCCGTTGCCGCTATATCAGCTTGATCCGTTCGACGCGGAGCTGTTTCATTTCACATGGCGCTCAAGTGGCTTGGAGGGCGGTTGCCGGGCAACGACAAGGGCCGCACGCACCCCATGCGCCATCCGATTTGCAAGGTGCTCGAATGGCAGGAACGCTTGAACCGCGACAAGGGGCTAACGAAGGTGCAAATTAGTGAAGGCGAGGGTGTTAGCAAGGCTCGTATCACGCAGATGTTCAACTTGCTCCGGCTGCCCAAGGAAGCACAGCAATACCTGGCTTCTCTGACTTCGCCCGCCTTGATTAAGTCCTTTGCCATTCGGCGGCTGATGTCCGTTGCCAAGCTCCCCCCGGCTCGGCGGGCCGAAGCCTTCGAGGGGATGAAGGCCGGAGCGGAAAGACGCGCCGGGTGAAACCGGCATGATCTTGTTGCGCGAATGTGCTTGCGGGCTGGCATCACATGCTGACCTGCGAGTCATCGCGGGCTTGTTAGCTTTTTCATCTTGTTCCAGAAAGGCGCGAGCTTTCTTGGTGAGCGTGTAGCGGGTGGCCGTGGTGGCCCCATGTCTTACGATCCAACCTCCCTGTTCCAGCTTCAACAATCGCCGGTAGGCCGTCGTTCGGCACACGCCCCAAAATTCCGTCGCATCGCGTGGGGCAATCTCTCCCAGCCCGGCATATCGCCGGAGAAGGGCCAAGTCCTCCTCCGGTAGCAAGGCGATCCCCGGCGCGTCCGTTTCTTGGGGAGGGTCCTCCCCAGCCTGAGTGGGAACGTCTCCGCCAGTTTTCCCAGCAATGCCTTGCTTCCGCGCCAGTGAAATCACGACGGCTTTTAAGAACAGCGCACCGATTCGCCGGAGCCGTTCCTCCCGGCTCAAGGCTTCGTATTCGTGTGGAGCCATTCGTGCCATTCGGGGAGTTTCCCACGAAGCACGCGGATTCCCGTTCCCTTACGGGTGCAATCGCACCGGGGAGCCAAGATATAGGCGAGAGGTCAGCACTCCCATTGAGGCAGATTTGAGTTTTCAGACATATCATAGATTCACTTATCGACATCGTCGAAAACCGAGCGGTTCGTGGTGACGACCGAAGGAGGGGATTCCTCCTTTTTTTGCGTAATTATGTGAGTCCAGTCAGCATCACCCTCTTCTTGTTCATCGCGTTCACGCTTGCGATCCTCCAGTGCGTCAATGGATCGCTTAACTTCCATCCTCGCATCGTCGATCAAGTCTGAGGCATCCGCGTCGACGCCGATCATTTCAACGCGCTCAAGCATACCGAGTAGTTTCTCGAAATGGCTATCCGGCTCTTCGTCTAAGTCGGCGTTCGCTGTGATCTCATCAATTCGGTCGTTGATCGACGGCAAAATGGTTGCCCGAATTTCCAAGCCCAATCCGACAAGGCGTAGCGACGGTATGAGTGCGAGAATGTCTTCTTCGGCGAAGAAAGAAAGATCGAGGCTGTTGAGCGCAGCGGATTCAAGACGGTCTGCTGCCTCTACGCGCAGGTTATCCGGCAAGAGGCCAAGGCGATGGACTCGAGCATAGGTAGTAATCCGAGGATCGTTGCCAACGAGTTCCGTCTGCCAGCATGAGCGACTAAGCAGTTCCGGAAATTGTCGGATCGTCTTGGCTAACACCGCTTCGCTGGCGCGGTAAGAGAGGAAGTGAAATAGCAGCCAATTCCCATGCCATTCGTCGGGCGTGTGGCGGAGCCGACTGACTAGGGCGTCGTCAAGCGTGGTTGGGATGACGAGCGCGTCTCGAACATGCGGTGCCCCCTCGCATATGAAGCTGCTCAGGATTGTATCGATGGTCGCGCCTCTGAGAAGCGCCGCCATCATATGAGGTTTTTGCCGCAAGATCTCAGTCAGCGCATCGGAAATCGTAGGGTGTGCAAAGGTCCATTTGGATCCTGAGAGCTTGAGGAAAGATCCCGCTAGTTCGGCGAAGCAATCTTGGATCTTGGCCAAGGTATGGCCAGTAAGCTCCGCGACCGACTGTGCGGCTGAAGGATCATGATCGTTCGGATCGAAGCCGGTCTGATGCACATAAACAAGGATAAGCGCCGCCTGTAACCGATCGTCCAGTGCGTTAACGGTATCGATGAGGTGCTCACGCGGCTCTTTCATAAAGTGAACGAGGGAGCTTTCGCGCGGTGTCAGGTTCTTTGTGAAATCAGGATTTCCAAGGCGTTCGGCGATGCCCGGTAGGAAATCTGGGACGGCAGCCACGGCCGCAAGGTGCGGCTTGACACTCGAACGCCAGCTCTGACTCTGCTCACCGAAATTTATATGATTGTAGAGGATTTGCGCTTTCTCTTCGAAGGTCAGATCGCCGACATCAACTACAGCGCTGCCATCAGCAAATTGTGCAAGATTGCGCTGCCCAAGCCGACGTCGTGCGGCTTCATAGATGTGTTTGCGTGAGGTCAGGAGAAAACGATTGCCGTACTTGATTGCTGCCCTCAACTTCGAAAAGGCCGATGCCCAGTCTTGGACGTAATCGTCGCGAAGCACGTTCGGCCCGAAGGCATCGTCGATCCAGAAGAAGCGGCCTGGATCGTTCGGATTCCAACCAGCCTCGAAATCCCGCGGACTCGTGAGCGCAAGAACTGTGTTGTCCGGATTTTCCGAGGCAATCGTCGATACGATCGCTCCAATCGCGGACTTGCCGCTTGATGGATTGCCGAGCAGGAGCACCACACCATGTTTCGAGATAGCGTTGACAGCATCGCGATGTGCTTTCGTTGGAACATAGGTGCACAGCTTCGGTATCCAGCTATCAAGCAGCGCGCGACTCTGCTCGCTAAGACGCTCATCGACGATTGATGTGGCTCTGTCGGAAACTTAGTGGGTAAAGGCAATATTGTTCCTTAGAACAAGCCTTCCAGCAATCCAGTAAGCAATTGAGCGAAAGTTGCGGAAGCAGCGATATCCCCTGGCCCGGCGGCGCGCTAATTGCAAGAGACCG
>CAUJIH010000091.1 GCA_963205275.1 Verrucomicrobiota bacterium
AGGAAAAGCGTGGAGAGGAATCGACAGGAGAATTAGAATCAATGGACATTCATAATTTAGACAGCAATTATGGTAATTCGTACAGCTTTATTTTTACTTTTTATTCACTATATTTTCCATTCTACCCATGCGTAAGCCCTGCCCAGATCCATGCGCGGATATGCATCTCGATCCATCTGGGGAAAGGCAACGAAAAAGCCCTCCTCCAGACAGGACATCGTCGCACCTCCTGTATCGAGCAGAGTGCCGTCAATATCGAAGAGGAGCAGCCTTTTCGAACTCATCCCCTCAGACAAAGTCATCACTTGTCCGATTCCGATTCGTCCGATTCCGATTCGCTATCTTCCCCGACTTCGTCATAGGAAGAGTCCTCGACACCATCCTCATAGGCATCATCATCGTCGTTATCGAAATCGTCTGCCTCCTCCGCGTCCTCGTATTTCAATTCCTCATCTCCCTCAGCCCGACGGAACTTTCTCTTCTGTCGATCCGCAGGTTTCGGGGATAACATCATCAGAATATTCCGATTATTGAGCTTCGGTTCCAAGTCGATATGAGACATTCCGGCCAGATCGACTTTCACCTTCTCCATCAGGTCAAATCCGAATTGCTTATGCGCCATCTGACGTCCCATGAACTTCAGGACGATACGGACTTTGCAGCCACTCGCCAAGAAGTTCTCAGCGTGCATCATCTTGATCGCGTAGTCATGCTCGCCAATGTTCACGCCCAGCTTGACCTCTTTTTCACGCGTCTTCGGTCTGTCAGTCTTTTTCTGCTTCGCCTGCTCGTATTTAAACTTTCCGTAATCGACGATGCGACACACGGGTGGCTTGGCATTCGGAGCCACCTCGACGAGATCCAGCCCTAGCTCCTTCGCCTTGTTCAGAGCCTTCCACGTCGGCAGCACGACGTTATGCTCACGGAAAATCACTCGGACTTCCGGGCAGCGGATCTTATCGTTCACCCGCGTCCGTGGTGGACGCGGCCTTCGTCTCATGGGTTGGGCAGCGATAGTAGAATACCTCCGATAGGTGTGTGGTTCAGTGCGATGCTATCGAAATAACGCTCCGAATAGCAAGAAAGATACGAATTTTTTTCGCGATTCGCCAAAAGCCAAGTCCTGCAGGTATGGGCGGGCAGCATCATAAAGCTCGCGAACGGATCTCAGTGACGATGCGATCACGGAACTCCTCGACCGCGCACGATCCCTCGTCGCCACGCTCGCGGTGACGAAGGGAGACTTGATTTGATTCCTGTTCTCTCGATCCGATGACTAACATATACGGAATCCGTTCCAATTGAGCAAGACGAATTTTCGCACCAATTTTCTCATGAGAGCGGTCCACGGTGACGCGCACTCCCGATTCTTTGAGTAGGGTGCCCACCTGGTCGGCCATCTCGAAGAACTTCTCCGAGATCGGCAGAATTCGAGCCTGCTCTGGAGAGAGCCAGGTCGGAAACTTACCGGCGAAATGTTCTGTCAATACGCCGACAAAGCGCTCCATCGACCCGAAGGGAGCGCGATGGATCATCACGGGACGGTGTGTCGTATTATCTGCACCGACGTATTCCAGACCAAAGCGCTCAGGCAAATTATAATCCACCTGGACAGTGCCGAGTTGCCACTCACGCCCGATCACGTCCTTCACTACGAAGTCGATCTTCGGTCCGTAGAAAGCCGCTTCTCCCGGCTCCTCGGTGAAAGGAGTGCCCAGCGTCGTCGCCACCTCGCGCAGCGCTGCCTCAGCCTGATCCCATTTCGCAGGATCACCCACGTATTTACTGGAGTCGGGGTCACGCAGACCGACGCGCACGCGATAGTCCGTCATTCCCAGTGTACCTAAAACGATGCGCACCAGTTCCAGACAGCCTTCAATTTCTCCTCTCACCTGCTCCTGAGTGCAGAAAATATGGGCATCATCCTGCGTAAAGCCCCGCACTCGCGTCATCCCCCCCAGCTCTCCGGACTGCTCCCAGCGATAGACCGTACCGAACTCCGCCAAACGCACAGGCAGACTGCGATAGCTGTGGTGATCGCTTTGATAAATCTTGATGTGATGCGGACAGTTCATCGGCTTCAGCAGGAAGCCGTCGATCTCACCCGACGCGAGGCGATTGGAAAGCTCACCACAGCCGCAGCCTTCATCGGCGAGAGCTTTGAGTGTCTCGCGCTCGACTAGTGGAGGAAATTGCGATTCAGCGTAATAGGGAAAATGACCGGAGGTGCGGTAGAGCCCCAGCTTCCCGATGTGCGGGGTGAAAACCTGACTGTAGCCCTGGCGCTCTAGGTGTTCACTGATGAACTTCTGAAGCTCCAGACGAATGATCGCTCCCTTCGGCTTCCAGAGAACCAGCCCCTGACCGACGGCTTCATCGATGTGGAAAATGCCTTGATCGCGTCCGATTCGGCGATGATCCCGCAGTTTTGCCTCCTCCAGCCTCGCGAGATGCTCCTCCAGCTCCGTCTTATTTTTAAACGCCGTTCCGTACACGCGCTGGAGCTGTGGATTGGCCGCGTCTCCTTTGTAGAATGCACTGGCCACGCTCATCACCTTGAACGCCTTGCAGTTTCCCGTGCGCGGGACATGAGGTCCAGCACACAAATCCCAGAAATCGCCATTTTTGTAGATCGAAATCGCCTCACCTTCCGGGATGTCCGAAAGCAAGTCGATCTTGAACTGACTCGGCACATCCCGCTCCCCGAGAGCCGCCAGGCGCCCCTTTTGCGCCAAGTCGAGCGCCTCCTCACGCGAAACTTCGATCTTTTCGAAAGTCTGGTTTTCCTTCACGATGCGCCCCATTTCCTCTTCGAT
Organism: Verrucomicrobiota bacterium; assembly: GCA_963205275.1. Classification (GTDB taxonomy): domain Bacteria; phylum Verrucomicrobiota; class Verrucomicrobiia; order Verrucomicrobiales; family DEV007; genus Arctic95D-9. Next base: position 2,817 of record CAUJIH010000091.1, read on the forward strand.
CAGAGAAAAGTCCTCCGGCGTGATCCGGTGCTCGAGATCGACATCATAGTAAAATCCATTCTCCACCGGAGGCCCAGCAGCGAATTGAGCATCCGGCCACAACTTCGCGATCGCGGTGGCGAGAATATGGGCACACGAGTGGCGCAAACGCTCCAGATCCGACATCTGGTTACGCTCTTCGAGGGTTTTACGCTGAGACACGGGGGAATCCGGCATGGGGGGGCGGTGATTTTGAGCGGTCAAAATAGCGCAATTCTGATCATTACCAAACCGAAACCCACAAAAGTTCCGTAAGAAAAGTCTCAGAAAGGTAAGCTGATTCCATCTTCATGTCCCTCCTCGGTAGCGCAATCGACGATCTTTTTTGCTTGGACATCCCATTCTAAAGCGAATAAGAAAGGGGGTTCTGCAAAGACGCTCGCTTCGACTGACTTCCCCACCTCTCCTGTCATGCTACTTCCGCCCAAAGACGTCGAGGACTTCTTTCGCCTCCACAGTCAGCTACTCGCCTTCATTCATATCCAGTCGCACCCCACGGGAAAGCGGGCGAAAAAGCCAAAACCATTCGACTGCCTATTTCCCAACGAGATTTATCAGCTCCACAAGCGCTTCGCAGAGGACCATGCAGCTTGGATCGCCGCTTACCTGAAGGCCGATCCTGATCGCCTCCCAGCGTCGGAACTCGCAGAAGTCGCAGCCTGGAAGGACGCCGTAACAGGGAGATTCATTTTTCTTCGCCAATTGAAGAAGCATCTCATCGTGATCGAAACTGAAGAGCAAGCGCGCGTCTTCGGAGTTCTCGGATTGCATACACTGATCAAAAACCTATTTCCAGTCCCCCTCCCTGCTCTTGGCGAGTGCACCCTGCTCCCCTTCCGCGGAAAGATCGTTTGCGACGGCATGATCTGGGCCTATCCCATTTCTCTCGGAGCGGGAATGCGAAGAGGTTTTGAGGATAGCTACCGAATGGCGAAGCAGGACGGAAGCATCATCACCGCCTTCGACTCACCTTCTGCGGACTCGACCAAAAAAACGACGACGAAACGAGCTGCTTCGACGAAAAAGAAGGTCGATCCGCTTCAGCGACTCGCCGCATCATTGCGCAAACGACTCATCGAATATCGCAAAGAGCGCAAGCTACTGCTCGAGTTCGAATCCGAGGTGCTACCCGCCTTCGATACATGGCTGAATCAGCATTTCGGCAAAGAGCGAGAAGAAGAAGCTCTGCTCCACGACGAAATCGTCGCTCTGCAAGAGGAAATTGACCGCCTGTCATTCGGCCCCGGACGAAAAGCTGCCGCCGAAGTCAAGGCGGTCAAAGACGCCCTTGCCGAGATCAACTCCCGAGGCAGAAAGAGTGCTGGAGATGAGAACAAAGACGACGACACTCCTCTCACGGAGCCTCCGATGTCGCTGTTGAAGGCCCTCTTTGAAGCCTACATGCTCGAAGTCCGCGGCGTGGATCCCGCCGAGATGGATGAGAAAGAGATGGAAGCCGCCTTCGAACAGTTCCGAGAGACCTTCCGTCACGCTGCTGACGGGAACCATGCGGCCATAGAGCGCACCCTTCTCGGCGTTGGTGCGGATCGATCACCCGAACACGTCAAGGAGGTGAACTCTGCCTACCGCCGCATTGCCAAGCGTATCCATCCTGATAAAACTGCCAATTACGATGAAGTGGCCTCGGAGCTTTGGGAGGCTCTGCGTAAAGGCAAGATTGCTCTTGATCTCAAAGTCATTGAACGCGTCGAGATCGAATGGCGGGTGCACCAAGGCGAAGCCTTCGTCAAGGACGACGAACCGGGGCTAAAGACACTGCAAGCACAACTACGGGAGGATCTCGCCGATTTGAAAGACCGACGACAGGAACTAGAGACCCACCCGATGTGGGGACGCGAGGAGAAGACGCCGTCAAAGGAGCTGGAGCAGTTCATTCGCGCAGACATACTTGCGGAACTTGAATCGTTGAGGCGATGGAAGAGCGACCTCGAACTTCGCCGTGAATACTTCCGCATAAGATTCGGGCGTCAGGCTCACGCCTCCAAGAAAAATGCGGCTAAAAAAAGCCGTACAACCAAGACGGCGGCGAAAAGCAAGTCAACTCGCAGCAAGCCTAAACCGAAGTAAGCGAAATTGAGTTTCCGACTGCAATCGACCACGACGCACCACGCTACTCCGATATGGGGACCTCGGGTTCAGGGAACCGTATGTCGGACGCAGAGCTCCACCCCGCTTTTCATAGATTCTCCAGCTTCATCAACAAATTCTGATCTTCCTCTCGTAGCTTCATGCGGAGGAAGTACCCGTTATCATTCTTCGTGCATCTCAATGCCTGCGGGCGGCCAGAACGAATTGTCTCATAGTTGAGATCGAGGTGATAGTGTTTAAAGGTACCTTCCAAGTCCTCTCGTAGCTCCTTCAAATAGCGAAAGTCGAACGATTTCTCACTGGGATCGGCCATGAAATCAACCAGTTCTTTCAGCGCATTTTGCTTCGTAGAATCCATTCTCTTCCATGTGTCTGGGGAGGCGAATTCATCGATCGTGGGGCAGGGCCTTACCATGTCTGGATACGGTTCCACAGGGATCTCGATCTCCTCCATCAGACGCATACAGGCGAAATCATAAAGCTCTTCAGCCATGCTACCTTCTGTCATTGAATATTGAATCTCGCTGGTTTTCAACAAAGCGGGAGCCAACACTCTACGGATCTGTGTCAGAGACCTGTCCGCAAGAATGAAATTGATTACTGCCTCGCGCTCGTCCGGTGATTTCAGGGCTGAATCCACAGAAAGTAACGCACGGACTTCAAAGCTGTATTCCTCCACCTCTTCGTGCGCAGACGAATCGAACTGATCGCCACACGGCTCGCGACTAATCAGGTTCGCGGCAGGCGAAAAACTGCATACCCTGATCGCGATGGTCCGCTGTAATTCCAAGGCCTCTCCGAGTGCCCCCAGTGCAGCTAAGATAGTAAATAATCCCTTCCGCACATCGCGGCCATCCCCTATCAGTAAAGTCTGATGCAATGGGGTAAAAGGCTCGACTCCGAACGTAGAATAGAGATGTTTCCAATGTGCGAGACTACACCTCGTCCAGACCAATGGAGAAACGGTATGCACCATAATTTCTAGGGCTTCTCGTCCATTTTCCTTCGCTTTCATCAGGGCGTTCAGAGCAGAGACGAATAAATTCTCCTCATCAAATTTTCGATACCACCCGCGACAAAACTGTTCCGTCTCTTTCGCCATGTTGCCTGCGACAACTTTCGCCAAAGCCTGAAATCGTGGCGAATCGGACTTCTTCGCCAATTTCAACAGCATTTTACAGGCTCCATTAAAATCGTACTGACACAGGATTTGAACTTCGTCGTCAGGATTCCAAAGAATGATCGCAGCACGATGATACCAGTATTCCATCGTGCAGCCCGCATTGCCGGTAAACCCCTCCGCTTCTGCTTCATCCGGCTTGCCTGTCCCGATCGGCTTGTGCGTGAGTAGATCCGCACTTTTGATCGCAAAAGCACCCAGACTAACCGACTTTCCCGATTCATCGAGCCAACTGTGGAGGCTGAGACGTTCTTCGTAGATCTCACCCATCGAATCGCCAGGTAGAGGAGTCAGACTGTATCCACGTCGATAGTATCTGCTTTCGAGTTCCCCCATCTGATAGAGAGTCACCAGTGCGAGATGGGCGATCATTCCAGCCTCACGAGCAGCCAGAAAAAGGGCGCGAGCGCGTGCCTGATCATTGCCCTTGAGCATCTGCAAAGAAAAATTAGCCTCAGTGTAGGAGTGTTCCATCAGCACTGCGACGAAGCGGCCCTCTTCCGAGAGCTTCAGATCGTGCAATGCCGGAATCAAAGTCCTCGCTTGATCGCTGATCGGCTGATTCAGAGCCTGTGCTTTTCCCTTTTTGCGCTTCAGATTGTATGTCAGACAGAATCGAAATCCTGACTGAACTGGCTGCACCTCGTGCTCACAATCGGCGAAGAGAGCCACCCACTGAATCCGACGGCGAGATGCAGGAGCGGAGAAATCGACCTCCGCCTCCCTCCCGTCATGACGAATCAGCAGCCGTCCACCCTCATGAGTGGAAGGCAGAGCGATGATCAGCGTGCCAAACATGGCATCGAGCTTCTCGCTGTCGCGATGAGGCTTAAAATGTCCGCCTTCCCCATACAACAGAAGCTTGTAGGGATGCGCACTAATCTTCCCCTGAATTCCCAAATCGCGTGCGATCTGGTCGAGCGTCTGATTCAGAAACGCGGCCCAGTCAGGGGAGTCGAAGTGAAACTGCGCGCTGTCCAATTGCCAGCACTTCCGGACAGATTCGTCGAAAACGGTTCGGTCCCGCTCGCCAAAAGGAGCGGCCTCCGATACTCCGATGATCGCATTGGCCTGCTCCAGAGATAGCGGTAGAGCGATCTCACCTACCCCTTCGACGATGAGTTCGGGGAAAAACGATGGAACGTCCCCGTGCGAATGAAATTGCCCGGTTCCCTGGATCGCCTCCAGTGCATCAAGTAATGAAGTGTTCATCACCGACTGAATACACTTTTTACTACATACTGACAAGAAGAGTGATCGAAAGCATCATTTCTTACTTCCATATTTCACTCACTCCGCCACCGTCACGCTCTTCCCAGCGTCGTCTCCAGCCAGTAGCGCGATTTTGAATTCCTTTTTCCCTGACGGTCCACTGATCGTGACGCCCACGATCATCGGCGCATTCCGCGGATTCGAGGCAGATACGCTCCACGAGCTCTCCTTTCTCCACAACATCAGCAAGCAGGGCTGATCGACGCTGAGAAGCGTTCCGCCCGAAGTCTTCACGACACCTGCTTGGTAAAACACCGCCTCGACGATCCCGAGTCGAACATGCTCCACAGCGGCGAGTTCAGGTGTGTTCGCCAGAACGTGAACGGGCACGGTGTGGACATAGTTCTGAAATTCGTCTAACTCCATCGGTGCCACTAGATACTGATAGCTCGCTCCGCTGGCATGGCTCCCATGGTCGATCGATAGACTGAACACCTCGGCGGACACAGGATCATCCCTCCGCTCTGTGGCGATCTCTTTCCAGTTCTCCGTCTGCTTTGCCTCTCGCAGCAGTATCTTCTCTTTCTGCAGGAAGAAATAGCCCGCTCCTCTATGGTGAACCCATTCGACATCTTCCGAATTTAGCTCACCGCTCAGAGAGTGAACTTTTCCTGATTCGCTCACCATTACGTCCCCGCGCTTCAGATTCTGCTCCAGTGATGTATACGCAGGGGTGTCACTGCTGGTAATTCCCGCACCCAAGGCCACACACTCGTCGTCGAAAAAGGTAATTGATTAGCGGGAGCAAGCTTGATCGAATGATGCTCCGTCCAGTAAAGCAGCAAAGGCTTGTGTCACTTCCTTTGTCCGCTTTCGCAAGGTTCCGAAGATTGTTTTCATTACGGCATAGGCTAGCGCTCCTCTC
>CAUJIH010000092.1 GCA_963205275.1 Verrucomicrobiota bacterium
CCCCTGCGCGGCAAATTCCGCTCGCATCCTGTCCGCCTGCTTCTTGAACTCCTGCTTATCACGGATGATTTTCTCGTGCAGTTCCCTGTCCATGTAGCGCAAGAAAACGTGAGCCGACACACGCCGTCCCCACGTCTCGCGTTGCACAATCCCGAAATCCGCCTTCCCGAAAGCCGCCTTCATTCGCGCTTTCGCCTCCTCCTTGGTCGGATCAAAATACCCATCCTTATCCCAAGCCACCTCCAGCTTGTGATAGCGCAATCCAGTTTTCGTATCCAGGAACACTTTGTTTGGCGAGTCGTAAAATTGGATCGTCTCCATTCCTCCTGGCTTCGCCGCCGAAGGGAATGGCTTCAGCATCCTGCGTAGAGCCGCCTCCACGTCATCGACAGCGATCATCACGTCTACATCGTCCTCGCCCTCTCCGTGCTCATCCGGAGCGACAACTCCCGAGACTCCAGAGCCAACAGGGATGATAATCCCGTTATCTCCCGCCACAAATCGAGCCGCTGCGAACATATCGCCCCACACAGGGAGAGTTTCCGCCGGATAGATCGTCGCGATGGAAGGCGGCTGTGCTGCGCGGATCAGCGATGACTTGTCGCCTTTTGCGATTTGCCACGCCACCCCGCTGTTTTGTTGGAGGAGGTGATAGAGACTTGCGGGCACCTCTATTTTATACGCCTGCGTGTAGAGTCCCGTCTGTCTCGCTAGTTGTCGTCGCTTTCTCTCCGAGTTGAGCTTCCCGTCGGTAGCATGAAACTCCGACAGCATGAGCGGATCGATGCGGAATCGCTTCGCTCTCATATCCTCGATCTTCGCCCCAGCCTGTTCCAGTCGCTTCAGGAGATCCTGTTGCGCCATCATGTCGATGGTCGTTCCAGTCAAGAGCAGGCTCGCGGTGACAGTCGGTCCCTTCCCACGTTCCGTTGGGATGGTCGCGATGGCAGCTCTTACTTCGTCTGGAGTTACGTAATTTTTGGGGAGGACATCCAAGTCAACGTCGAAATTCGCTAGGTCGGGATTGAGGTGAGAGCACCCCGTCAGAGTTCAAGCTGAATTCCGATTTCGATCACCTGACGATGGGGTAGGTCGAAATAGCCTGTCGCAGGGCGGGACATGCGGGAGAGCGCGACAAATAGCCGTTTTTTCCATTTCGCCATTTTTCCAGGCCCACTTGTCAGCAAGACTTCGCGACTTTGGTAAAAACTGATTCCACCCGGTTTGATTTCCGTGCGATCTCGGAGAGCTGCGCAGAGATCCTTGAGCACGCTAGGATTCTCTGCGAAGCCGTATCGAAGTACGACTCGATAAAAATCCTCCATATATTCGCTGACCTCACTTCGCTTCGATTTCGATATGCGTGGTTCACCTGCAAAGGAGACGGTCAGTAAAACCACGCGCTTGTGCAGCGATTTATTGTGTTTCAGATGGTGCAGGAGAGAGAGCGGCATTCCATCTGCCGAAGCCGACATGAAAACCGCTGTCCCAGGGACGCGGATCACATGCCCCGCCTTGATATCGTTCACCAGATGCTTCACTGGCAGGCGTCCTTTTCGTGTCGCTTGGAATAGTATCGATCTGCCATCGGTCCAGATGCGCATCGTCAGCCACACTCCGATCGCAACGACCAACGGGAACCAAGCTCCCTGCAGCAGTTTCACGAGACTGCCGATGAAGAAGGCGTATTCAAAAAGGGCGAATAATCCCAGTGGCAGCAGAGTCTTCCACCAAGGCCAGTTCCAAACACGCCGGAGAACGAGTCCAAACAGGATGCTCGTCAGCAGCATTTCCATCGAAACGGACAGCCCGTAGGCGGATGCCAGATTACTGGAGGTCTGGAATCCAAGCACCAGAGCCAGGCAGGCCGTCATCAGGATGAAATTTACCTGCGGCATATAGATTTGACCACGGATTTCTGGGTTCGTGTGTATGATTCGGAGTCTCGGCAGGTATCCCAGATGCACGGCCTGCTGGGTCAGGGAGAAGACTCCAGTAATCATCGCCTGCGATGCGATCACCGTGGCGATAGCTGCCAGGATCACGAGAGGAATGATGAGCGGTTCGGGGGCGAGATGAAAAAATGGGTTCTCGGCAGTCTCGGGATGCATCAATACGGAGGCTCCTTGGCCGAGATAGTTTAGCGTCAGAGCCGGATAAGCGAGAAAGAACCACGCTTTTCGCAATGGAGTGGCACCGAAGTGTCCAATGTCGGCATAGAGCGCCTCGCAGCCAGTCACAGCGAGTAGCACTGTCCCCATCACCACGATTCCGTGAAGCCCGTGTCCTAGGAGATAAGACACACCCCAGTGAGGAGAAAGTGCCACGATGATGTGGGGATACTCGCTGAAGCGAAATAGTCCGAGAGAGCCAATCACGAGAAACCAGATCACCATGATAGGTCCGAACGCTCGTCCAATGCGAGATGTCCCATGTTTTTGCATTAAAAACAGAGCGATCAGAATTCCGGCGGAGATCGCCATCACCACGGATTGCGGAATGTCCGCCCGGACCTGCTTCAGGCCTTCGATCGCTGACAAAACTGAGATCGCCGGTGTAATCATGCCGTCTCCGTAGAGCAATGAAGCCCCGAACAGCAGCACTGCGATGAGACGCGGAGACAGAGGATGAGATCGATCCTCTGATGCCTTGCCCGCCAATAGAGAGAGAAGGGCGAATGTGCCGCCTTCTCCTAGGGCTGTGGCTCGACAGAGAAAAGTGAGGTATTTTATCGACACCATCACTGTGAGCGACCAAAAGATCAGAGAGATCGGTCCGTAGATCATTTCCGGATGAGTGCCATCTCCCGGAAAATTCGAGTGTGCGAGACACTCCCGCAGCGCGTAGAGAGGACTCGTGCCGATGTCACCGAAGACCACCCCTAGCGCAATCAGCGCGAGGGGCCAGGGCGGAGAAGAAGGGGATTTCTGCATTCTCTTGATCTAAGATTGACAAGGGGGATTCTGGATCAATCTCGTCATTTGATCAATAGAATGAACAATCAGAATTGCGATAGGCACGAATTCTTCAAATTGCGCTTCGATTACTGAATTAGTGGAGAGGCCAGAGCACGGGAATGAGCGGAATCAGAATTACGGCCAGTATCAAGGTCAGTCCACCACCCACGCGAATGAAGTCGAAGAATCGATATCTCCCTGACCCATAGACGATGACACAGGACGGCTCCAAAGGTGCCATCAGAGAGAAGGATGCGGCGAGCATCACGGCGATCGCGAAAGATCTAGGATTAGCTCCCAATTCGGCGGCCGCTCCCAGAGCGACTGGTAACACGACTAGTGCAGCGGCTGCGTTCGACATTGGCTGAGTCAACAGGACGGTGAGAACGAAAAATCCAGCCATTACAGCCATATCTCCAAGCGGCCCCAGAGTATTCACCAGAATCTCAGCGATCATCTTGGCCGTTCCGGTTTTATCCATCGCCGTGCCGAAGGCTGTCATCCCTCCGATTAATATCAGCAGCCGCCAGTCGATCACCTCTCGCACTTGGTCGCCTGGCAGTGCCCCCACCAGCACTACTCCGACGGCTGCGATGAGGAAGGCGACCGACAGTGGGAGCCAACCGACCGCTCCGACCAGTATAGCAGAGAGAAAGAGCAAGATAGAGATGATCCCCTGCCGCCAGCGCAGCACCGGAGGCTCATATTCATCCAGCACGGCAAACCCAGCCGTACGTCGAAGTGCATTGAGTCGATCTGCATGACCCTGGACCAGTAATACGTCGCCGCGACGCAGTGTCATGCTGCCCATATCACGCAGATGAGAGTGTCCGTGACGACTGATCGCCAGCACCATCAAATCGAACTTTCGCCGCAGCTCTGACTCGCGCAGAGTGAGGCCGGCGATGTCTGACTGCGGCAGAATCACTGCCTCCGCCACCATGAGATCGCCGTGCCGACCACTGATTTCACCGGGTTCCAGAGAGGCACGGAATTCGAGACCTTCGATTTTATTGATTCGTAGAAGATCGGTCACTTTTCCCTGCACTAGCAGGAGATCACCAGACTCGATCAAGAGATCGGAAGCCGGGAGCAGATTGTGTCCATTGCGCTCGACGCGCACCAAGCGGAATCCCACCATATTTAGATCCCAATCAAATGTGCTCTGGCCGATCAGTGGAGACTTGGGAGTCACGACGACCTCACAGAGATAGTCACGAATAGCCTCTGGGCTGATCGTAGTATCTCCCGTTACATTCGGGAGCAGTCGATCTCCGAAGAGCATGAAATAAATGACCCCCACCACGATGACAATGCAGCCGACGAGAGTTGTCTCGAACATTCCGATCGGTTTCATCCCGAGGTTGGCGATGTATCCGCTCACCGCTACGTTGGTCGAGGTACCGATCAGTGTGCAGGTCCCCCCCATGATGGAGGCGAAGGCCAGCGGCATCAGAAGGCGAGACGGGCTGATCCCCGCCGATTGGGCGAGACTTGCCGCTGGAGAGACAAAAAGCGCCGTCACCGTCGTGTTATTCATGAAAGCGGAGAAGAAGGAAGTCACCCCCATCAGCAGGGCCGTGAGCTTCTTCGGCTTTGCGTTCGAGATTTGCATGAGAGTCGCCGCTCCCGCCTCCAGCAAACCGCAACGTTGGAGCGCTGCTCCGATGACAAAAATTGAGCCGAGAATCACGATAATTTCACTGCTAAAGCCAGCGAAGGCTTCTTTCGGCGTCAGAATTCCCGTTGCCGTGAGTGCCGTCAATAGCAGGATGGTGATCACATCGACCGGAATCTTTTCCGTGATGAAAAGAAGGACGGCAGTAATCAGGAGGATGAAGAGAAAGGCGATCTCCATAAGGGGATACGGGCGAAAAAAGAAACAGGAATTCACGCAAGGATGGGACCGAGAACTTAAAAAGGCAAGCTCGGTCTGTGTATTCCTCGAAAGCGTTCTCTCGAACTTAGATTCAGCGATCCTGAGGTTGGATCCGAACGACGAGAGGGCGATGGTCGCTCGCTCGATCCCAGTTTTTCCAGTGATAGATCGAGGAGTGTTTCATATCGATTTCGCGAGAGATTCCCTTGGAGTAGAGGACATAATCAAAGCGAGAGTACAGATCCGCATAGGTCCAGTGATGTGTCCATCGGAATCCGAAGCGATCCGTTAGTGTCAGTGCGGTGAGATAGCTCGGTGTTCCGAAAGCTCCTTGTAGCGTCTTGAGTGGGGCCTCGCTACGTAGCTCGTTGAAATCACCAGCTACGATCAGGTTGACATCTGGCGTGGCAGCGAAAATGCGGTCAATATGGGCACGAACTAGACGAGCTTCGTTGAGGCGAATGAGGGCTTCGTCTCCGCCGGGAACTGGACGTTTTGACTTCAAATGGAGTCCGATGTAGCGGAGGCGATAATGGGGGGTAACACTGATCGTCACGTCCAGAATACCTCGTTGCAGCGGATAGCGAACCCCGTCACTTACATAAGTGTAGTCTCTGCGCGAATTGCTTTCCAGAATTGGAAATCGGGAGAGTAGAGCGATGTTTCGATTCCTTCCGGATGAATCCGCCACCAGTTCCGTGTGGGGCAGATCGATTCCCTGAGCAGCTAGGCGAGTTTGAAGATCTGCCAGAAACGAGGCATCGCCAATTTCCTCCACTCCAAGAATGTCCGGTCGGATCGCGGACAAGCCTTCGATGACGGCATCGACTTCTCCGGGTGGCTTTGGAGCATCTGGAACGACGAGGCCATTCACGCGGCGCTCCATCGAGAGATAATTTCTCAGATTGTAAGCAACTACTGTAAATGACTCAAGCGCATCATCTGATCCAGATGGTTCCGATGCTGGGAGCGAGAGAGTATCCGAGAAAAACAAAAAAGCCGCAAAGGAAACCCAAGCGGCCTTTTTTAAAGACATGTCTCGAACGCGAGTAAAAGGTCAGTCGTGATCAGAGTGACTCGATGATTTGGACTCCGCAGGTTTGTCCCAGTTCTTCTTGCCTTCATCTTCTCCAACTTGGATTTCACGCTCAAACTCCTGCTTCGCCTTCTTGAATTCGCCCATGCCTTTGCCGATGCCTCGCGCCAGTTCAGGAATTTTTTTCGCACCGAACAGAAGCAGCACCATCAAGAAGATGACGATCATCTCCTGCATCCCCAAACCAAAACCAAGATAAAATCTTTCCATGTCGAAGGGTAAGCGAGGCCGGGGACGATGCAAAAAGTATTTTATTCGGACGATCTCCGCTTTCGCGTGGCGCGATTGCGGAGAATGAGGGTCGAGTCGAGATTTTCGATCTGAACCTCAAGCTTTCGTAAACTCACGCGACATCTGCTGTCGGTACCCGTGGAGACGCAGAGAGCTGTCCGGCAGCACCTCCAGCATGGCGTAGCTGTTATGCTCATCTCCGCTCCCCTCGATCATCGCGGCCAGGGTGCAATAAGGGATGCTTGCGATTTCCTGTAAATCGTTCTTGTGCGAATGCCCCTGAAAGACCGCCACGACTTTGCTAGAGGCTTCTAGGATCGCACGGATCTCAGGAGCGTTTCTCACTGCGTGAACCTTACTGGCGTCCAGTCGCTGATGCGTCAGCACTACCACGGGGCCGTCCGCTTTCGTCAGTTCGTCGCGAATCCACTGGGCCTCTTCTGCTGGGATAAAACTATCGCGCCAGTCGGAGTTTTTCCGTCCATAGGGGACTCCGTCGTGGCGGAAACAGGCGTCGAGCAGGAGAAAGGTGACTCCATTGATCTGGAAGGCGCTGCGACAATCGGGCACCATCTTCGTATGCGAGACGAACTCATCTTTCGTTAGTGTGGCGACACAGTGATTCCCGAGGATATAATGTCGAGGGACTTTGAGTTTCGCATAGTGCGATTCGATGGTGTCGAGCCATGCCGTTTCCCCTTCTACAGTTTCCGCCTGATCGATGAAGTCGCCGAGTTCCACTACGCAGTCAGGCAGTTCCTTGTTCATCAGCTCGACACATTCATCGAGCTTGGCGAGAGTCTCTCGGTAGTAACGATTAATTTTCGGCTCTTTGTCTCCGTAGTGTAGGTCAGTCAGGAGGCCGACGCGGACGAGGGGCTTGGCTGTCGGATCGGCAGCGAGGAGTTCTCGACTACCGAGAGCAGCGAAACAGAGGGTTCCCTGACGAAGGAGTGCACGGCGGGAGAGTGTTCTCATGGGTGAGGGAGGTGACGGGTGGGGATGATGCAACATTGCTATGAAAATACTGGTGTCAAAAATCGCCAGTCTGCAAGAGGTGGATTCGCGCCACGAAAGGAACCACGGTGCACAGAGTGTCGTAATCTCGCTGCTCGATCACTGCTCAAACTGTGAAAAATGCGAATCTCCACTTTTTAAGGTTGTGTATTGAGTGAATTATTGAAAGACTTTACCGAAATCAAAGTGAGAATTGTCGGCTGTTCCAAATTGAATTGAGAAACTCGTGTCTGTGGACAGCTTTTATTCATCAAAATTCGCAGAATTCTATGAAGATCGCCCTTCATTCACGCTCGGTATTCAGTGCCATCGTTCTCTGCTTTCTCGGTAGCGTCTCAGCGGCTCCCACTCCCGGTGAGGTAGTTTTTTCCACTGACTTTGATTCTCCTGCGGAGAGAGAACTCTGGAAATTATCGAAGTCGGCGAGTTGGGTGGAGGAAAGCGGACGCGGAACTGTTCTGCGAGTCGATGTGAGTCCCGAGTCGATCAAGGAAGCTCATTCGACGATGTTACCCATCGATCTCAGCGATTATCGAGGATGTAAGCTAATTTTTGAATGTCAGGTGAAAGCCGATGGGGTGACGAAGCCCAGTGCTTCTTATCTGGGAGCGAAGTTTATGCTGCACTACGACTCCGAGTCCGAAGGACCGCTCTGGACCAATGAGAGCAACGTGTATGGCACCTTCGACTGGCGACGATCCAGTTTCACCGTGCGCATCGCGCCAGATGCGAGAGACGCCCACCTGAGCCTGAGCCTTCAGGATTCGAGTGGAAAGGCGTATTTTGACTCGATCCGGGTCACCGTATTCAAGGTGCCGCATCCTCGCCCGATTCCGATCCCCAACCCGCCGCCAGCGTTCAAAGGACATACTCTTTCCCGATTGCGAGGAGTGATGTCTCCCCATTCCTATTTTGAAGGAGATTTGAAGACTCTAGCCACGGAGTGGCGAGCCAATCTCATTCGTTGGCAAATCACCCGCCACTGGGGCCGGACGAATACGGATCGAGATCTGAAGGAATATGGACAGTGGATCGACGAGGAGCTGGCGGAGCTGGATCAGGCTCTGGAGGCCAGTCGGCGCTATGGAATTCTCGTGCTAATCGACTTACATACACCTCCCGGAGGCCGGTATGAAGATAAGAACATGGCGATTTTTCACGAGAAAAAATATCAGGATTACTGGGTGGCAGTTTGGGAGAAAATCGCTCGTCGCTACAAAGGCAATCCTGTCGTGTGGGGCTACGATCTGATCAATGAACCCATCCAGACAAGGCCGTCTCCGGATGGTGTGGCGGATTATTTGGCGGGGCAGAAACGTGTCGCCGATGCCATCCGTCTGATCGATCCAGACACTCCGATCATCGTGGAGGCAGCGGAATCGGATTCCGCGCGCGGCTATCGCGATTTGGAGCCGATCAATGTGTCGAATGTGATCTATCAGGTTCATCTTTACACTCCTGGAGAATTCACTCATCAGGGTGTCCATGGAGAATGGAAACCTGTGAACTATCCGGGAAAGATCGCCGGGAGGGAGTGGAACAAAGAGGAACTTCGCAAAGTGCTGGAGCCTGTCCGCGAATTCCAACGAGCCTACAATGTCCACATCTACGCAGGTGAGTTCAGCGCCGTACGATGGGCCCCTGGAGCCGTCGATTACCTGCGTGACTGCATCGAACTGTTCGAGGAATACGGATGGGACTGGAGCTACCATGCCTATCGGGAATGGGATGGCTGGAGCGTGGAGCATGGGCCGAATATAAAAGATCATCAGAAAGTCCTAGAACCAACGGATCGAAAGCAACTCTTGTTGAAGTGGTTCGCTAAGAACGAGAAACCTCGCTTTTGAACCGGGAATCTGACGGTGCTGCTTTGTGAAGGTTATCGTCTTGACGGACTGCGTCATCTCGTTATAAGTAGCGTGCGCGAGTCGATCCTCTGGATGGACTGCATGGAGGAATCGCATCTGAACCTGCTGTCGATGTTGATTCCTATTTGACTCCTACTCGATTTACATTCGATTCCCATTCGATTTCTATTCTTATCGATCCGGATTTGGATTCTCCCCGATTCGTCGTTTTTCATCATGTTTCAGACTCTCAAAGACAAGATCGCCTTCATCTCCGGTGGCTCCCGGGGGATTGGCCGTGCCACAGCGCTCAAATTGGCGTCGGCTGGCTGTGATGTGACCTTGCTGTATTACAATAGTCACGAGGAAGCGGAGGCCGTTTGTGAGGAAATCCGAGCCATGGGTCGTCGATCCCTCGCAGTTCAGGCGGATGTCGCCCAGCCCGACAGCGTGGCAGGTGCTTTCGATGAATTTCGGAAGCAGTTCGATCATGTAGATTTCGTGATCAGCAATGCTGCGCTCGGCGTGCTGAAACCAGCGATGGAGATGACACTGAAGCACTTTCGTCGCTGCATGGAGACCAATGCGCTGGCACTGAATACTCTAGCTCAGAACGCCGTGCCTCTGATGAGCGCAGGTGGAAGCATCATCGGTCTGACCAGTCTAGGATCAGAGCGGGCAATTCCGAATTACGCATTTATCGGCGCGTCCAAGGCGGCGCTGGAGGCTTTGGCACGCGGGTTGGCACAGGAACTGGGGCCGCAGGGTATTCGGGTAAACTGTGTCAGTGCTGGCGTGGTCGATACTGATGCGCTGAAGTATTTCCCCAATCGGGAACATCTACTAGAGGAATACAAGGTCCGCACTCCTCTCGGTCCAACCCTCACTCCAGAGCAAGTGGCGGATGCGATTTACCTGCTCTGCCTGCCGGAATCTGCCATGATCACCGGCCACACTTTATTTGTTGACGGAGGCTACGCGATATCTGGATGAGTAAGATTGAATTTTCCATTCAAGACGGACTAACGGGACGATCCGCTTTGGTGACTGGCGGTAGCCGAGGGATTGGGCGTGCTATCGTCGAGCGCTTGGCGAAAGCGGGAATGCAGGTGACGTTCACCTACTTGGGTAATGAAGCGGCTGCCCGCGAGGTCGTGGAGTCGAATCCTGGCCTCGGTATCGTAGCCGAGCGCGTGGACGGCCGAGACAGCGACGCTGTCAATGCCTGCGTAGAAGCTGTCGTCGAGCGCAACGGTCGCATCGATGTGCTGGTCAACAATGCCGGCATCATACGCGATAATTTACTGCCGATGATCTCAGACGATGATTTACGGGCCGTGTTGGAGACCAATGTCGATGGAATGTTCCATTTCTGTCGCGTAGCCGTGTCCTATATGATGTCAAAGCGCTATGGTCGTATCGTGAATCTCAGTTCTGTATCGGCGACCAAAGGAGGCCGAGGCCAGACTAACTACGCGGCGAGCAAGGGTGCGGTCGAGGCCTTTACTCGCTCTTTGGCGACCGAGGTTGGGCGTCGTGGAATCCGCGTCAATGCAGTCGCGCCCGGAGTGATCGAGACTGAAATGTCGGCAGAAGTTCGCAGTCTCGGCGGTGAGGAAATTCTTTCCAATATTGTATTAAAGAGGTATGGTCGTCCTGCCGAAATTGCCGAGGCGGTCTGGTTTCTCTCTTCCGATCTGTCAAGCTATATCACCGGTCAGGTTCTGAGCGTGGACGGCGGCTTTAAAATGTAAAAATATGAGTAATCCCACTATTACCCAAGACGAAATCGATGCCATTTTTCCAAAAGTGGCCGAGATCATCGCCGATGCTCTCGGCTGTGAAGAGGACGAAGTTGCCGCCGACTCCTCTCTGATTAATGACTTGCAGGCGGAGTCCATTGACTTCTTGGACATTGTTTTCCGTTTGGAAAAGGAATTCAAAGTGAAGATTCCTCGTGGCAAGGCGATGGAAGAGGCTCGTGGCGAGCTGACGGAGGAGGAATTCGAGCAGGGGGGGATCGTGACGGATGCAGGAGTCGAAAAAATTCGTGCCTACCTCACCGAGGTACCGGCAGACCGAATCAAGTCACCGCTGAAGACGGCGGAAATTCCGAAACTCTTCACTACCGAGACCTTCTGTAAAATGGTCATTCGCGAACAAAAAGGAGCGTGAAGCTCTTTTTTGCTCGTTCTGAGCGATACGGTTTCCGGGGGTGCGAGCGTCCTCGTTCTCTTATAGTGTCATCGTATCATACCCCAAGGCTGATCATATCCCAGAGCGGTCCGTCGTAATCTCTTCTCTATTTCAGAGAGCGACATTTCCTGAGAAGACGCTTTTTCTCAAAACGATGCAGGGCCCACCGACGTGGTGGACCCTGCAAGGAACCGCTTGTTTTGTTAGCAACTGTCGCTTTGTATCGAGGGGCGAACCCCTCACATTACTTCAGTCACTGTAGGGTTAGAATCCTCTCCATGGAATTCGTTCGATCTTTTTTGGAAAAAAAGTAACTTTTTTACGAGGATAAGAGTTAATTTTTGTAATAAACTGATTTAAAGTAAATTATGCCGAGCATTCTTTTGGTCGAGGACGATCCCGACAATATTTCTCTTCTAACACGTCTCCTCGAACACCACGGACACGTTCTCCGGGTCGCAACGGATGCAGAATCTGCCGTCGCCACCGCTCGCGAGAATCGTCCGGATCTGATTTTGATGGATTTGGAGCTACCCCCGACCCCAGGAGGATCGCCCGATCCGAATGCCGGACTAGAGGCAACGCGTCGACTGAAAGCCGATCCATCCCTGAGTAATATCCCAGTAATCGCTCTCACGGCGCACACCATGGCTCATCATCAAGAGCGAATTTCTGCGGCTGGATGTGATGATTTTCAGGAAAAGCCAATTTATCCTTTTGAACGACTTCTCGCTAAAATCGACCGCTTTTCCTCTAGAGATGTTTGAAAATTTTTCAGAGAAAGCCATCATCGGTACCCTGCTCTTGATCGGCTGGGAGCTATTCGCCGTCCTGACGATTTTTAACGTGGTCATGAAGACGCGTTCCGCCGCCGGAGCTTGGGGCTGGTCGATGGCGGTACTGGCTCTGCCCTTTATCGCCGTGCCACTCTACTGGCTTTTTGGACGAAACAATTTCAATGGGTACGTGGAGCGCCTACGCGAGGGGAGAAAGGCGAATGAGGAAGTGTTTCGCGAGCTGCGGAATACCTTGCGGCGATATGATGCGAAACTCGAAGGCGAATCGGCACGCTATGGAGGAGTCCTCGAGAAGCTGGGAATGAATAGTTTCACGAAAGACAATGAAATCTGCCTGCTGATCGACGGGGAAGAGACTTTTACTGAAATCTTCGCGGCGATCAAGGCTGCAGAGACCTACGTTCTCGTCGAATTTTTCATCATTAAGGACGACGGTCTGGGCAATCGCTTTCGGGAACTCCTAGAAAAGAAGTCTTGCGAGGGCGTGGCTGTGTATCTCTTGTATGACGAGATCGGTTGTCACGCTCTACCGAAGTGGTACACCGAGAGCCTGCGTGAGAGAGGAGTGAAGGTCAGGCGTTTCCACTCGACTCAGGGGCCGAGCAATCGATTTCAGGTTAATTTTCGAAATCATCGCAAGATTGTCGTTGTGGACGGGCGAATCGGATTCGTCGGCGGGCATAATGTGGGGGATGAATATCTGGGACTCTCTGAGCGTTTTGGAAAATGGCGGGACACGCATGTGAGGCTAGTTGGTCCAGCGGTGCTCTCGTTGCAGTTAGTATTTCTCTCCGATTATTATTGGGCCTCTCGCGAGGTTCCTGAGTTGAACTGGCGCACTGTCACTCCTGGTGATGGATCGGGCTGCGGGGCGGGGGAGTCGCTCGTGTTGATCCTGCCGACGGCACCGGTTGGAATGATCGAGAGCAGCACGGTCTTTTTTCTCAATGCCATCACTCGTGCCCGACGGCGCATCTGGATCGCATCGCCTTATTTCGTCACCGATGAGACGATCCACTCCGTCCTGCAGATGGCCGCTCTACGGGGTGTCGATGTGCGCATCATGATCCCGGGGCGACCGGATAAATGGGTGCCTTGGCTCGCTACCTTTTCCTGTCTACCCGAGCTGCGGAGTGCGGGAGTGCGTATTTTTCGCTACCAGGAGGGCTTTCTGCACCAGAAAGTCATCGTCGTGGACGACGCTCTTGCCAGTGTAGGAACGGCGAACTTTGACAATCGCTCTTTACGCCTGAACTTCGAAGTGAGCGCCGTATCTACCTGCCCGAATTTCGCTCGCCGCGTCGCTGCCATGCTGGAGGATGATTTCACCCACTGTAAGGAAGCCGAAGGCTCTGATTACACGAAGAGTCCCTGGTGGTTCCAGATTCTCGTGCGTATCGCTCGCCTTTTTAGCCCCATCCTCTGATGCTCGATCTGTCCGAATTCGGAGTCGAAGGATACTTCGATTACAACGCCACGGCCCCTATGATTCCGGAGGCAAGAGCCGCTTGGTGGGAAACCGAGCGGCGGCACTGGCAAAATCCATCGAGTCTGTATCGCGAGGCTGGGGCAGCGAAGCGACTCCTCGAAGATTTGCGTGAAGAACTGGCGGATTTCTTCGAGATCGACGATCCAGAGCGCGTCGTTTTCACTTCAGGAGCGACGGAGACGAATAATGCGGTAATTCGCCATTTTGCAGAGATCGCCACCACAGATGGGGAGAGGGGGCGCGTGTTAATCTCTTGCATCGAGCATCCGAGCGAGGCTGCGGCGGTCGCAAAATGGCTACCTGGGAAAAAAGCTCATTTTCTCGACATCGATCCATTGACCGGGATGATCGATCCGTGCGAGGTGGCAGAAGAAATTGCGCGTGGTGACGTCGTCGCTGTTTCTGTGATCGCCGCCAATAATGAGACTGGAGTCCTCCAGCCCTGGGCGGAAGTTGCTACGCTTTGTCACGAGGCTGGAATCCCTTTTCACACTGATGCCGTGCAGTGGATCGGGCGTTTCTCGCTCGACAAACTGGGAGCGGGAAACTACGTCACGGGTAGCGGACATAAGCTCGGTGGTGGAAAAGGAGCGGGCTTTCTTCTCCTGCCCGAAAAGGAGGCGAGGGTACCTTTTCACAGCTTGATTGGTGGTCCCCAGGAGAATGGACGGCGAGCGGGGACTGAGAACCTTCCCGCCATCGCGGCCATGCTCGCAGCGTTGCGGAATCAGGAGGAAAGTTCCCTAGAATCCGTCGCTCGGCAACAGTCCGCACTACGAGATGAATTCGAGGCTCGAATGGTCCGAGAACTTGGGGTTCGAGTTTTGGGACAAGGAGGACCGCGTCTTTGGAATACTTCGCTCATCGTCCTGTCACAGGAGAAGAATGTGAAATGGCTCGCTCGACTCAGTCAGCGCGGATATGCCGTTTCCACAGGTTCTGCATGTAGCGCCGGACGAGGGAATCCATCCGCCGTCATGGCAGCGATGGGACTCGACTATGAGGAAATGGGGCGTGTGTTGCGTATCAGCTCAGGGCCGCAGACCAAAGCTGAGGAATGGGTTGGTCTCAGCGACGCTCTTCTGAGCATCTCCCGTGAGTAAGGGGATATTCTGAGATCGCAGTGCCTCAGAAAGCTGAGACATATCTTAAAAACAGCGATTCAAGATCATTCCCTGTGCTTGAGACTTATCGAGAACGTGCCAGCTTTAATACTGATGACACTTCGGCATGTTTTCGGTATTTCTCTTCTATCTCTTCTCCTCTTGCTATCCAAGGGCATGTGCGAAGAGAAACTGATCGTTCAGTCCACGAATTATCCGCTGCACTATTTTGCTGAGCGGCTGAGAACGGATGCCTTCGATCTTCACTATATCGTCGATCCGGAAGTGGACCCAGCTTTCTGGAAGCCGTCGCGTGAGGAGGTCGAGGCTTTTCAAAAAGCGGACATCGTGCTGACCAACGGCGCGAAATATGAAAAGTGGCTGGCTCATGTCTCCCTTCGCTCGGCGCGAATCGTGGATACGTCGAAAGGCTTTTCTGATTCGTTCATCCATGTCGAGGGGAAAGCGCATCAGCATGGAAATGGAGTTGTCCATTCCCATGCAGGAACAGCATTCACGACCTGGATCGACTTTTCTCAGGCAGCGAAGCAAGCAGAGGCGATAGCGGAGCGCTTCAAACAAGCGCGCCCGGGGGATGCAGATGAGATTGAGAAGAACAGGCAGTCTCTGTTGAGTGATTTGGCATCTCTAGATAAAGAAATGAAGGCTTTCGGGACTACCTGGGAGAAGCGCCCGCTCATGGCGTCGCATCCGATCTATCAGTATTTTGCTCGGGCGTATGGATTAGAAATCGAAGCGATTCCATGGGAGCCAGACATGGATTTGACTGGAAAGGATATCGCAGATCTGAAGGCAATTCTCGCGAATCACCCGGCACGATGGATGATCTGGGAGGATCGTCCCACCGAAGCAAATATCGCAGCGCTCGCAAATCTCGGAGTGAAAAGCGTCGTGTTTGCTCCCTGCGCGAGTCGCCCGGAGAGTGGTGACTGGCTCACAATGATGAGAGAGAATCTAAAAAACATTCAGTCCCTGATTGCTCCGGGATCGTAATCACTCAATCGCATTTTATCGGTGGAGTATACGTGATAGCGGGAGTGACTCTCGAAAGAATCCTCTGCTATCATGCCGACGATGAACGGCTCCTCAATTTCTCGTCGTCGGTGGCTTGGTACGTCCCTTGCAGCCGGGATATCTCTTCCCTTTGTTCCCTCATCGTTTGCCGATACTTCGTGGCGGATCGCCGGCTTTCGCTTCGATGTAACGCCTCCGATGGGGCATCCACTATGCGGCGGGTGGATTACTCCCGCGACTTCTGTCGATGATCCCCTAGAAGCCATCGGTTACGTTCTGTTGGGTGCGGGAGCCCCCATCGTGGTCTGTTCCGTCGATTGGACGGGGGTGCTCAACGACGCTCATATTCAATGGCGTCAGGCGCTCGCAGAAGCTGCAGGCACGACCCCGGACCGAGTGGCGATTCAGTGCGTCCATCAACACGATGCTCCATTCGTGTGCATCACCACGGAGAAGCTGCTCGCCGAGACGGATCCGACTCTGAAAAACTTAGATCTCCAGTTTTTCGACACTTGCCTCTCACGAGGGCGAGATGCGGTGAAAGAGGCGATTGCGGCGGCTAAGCCGCTCACCGGGATCGCGACTAGCGAGGCAAAAGTGGAGCGCATCGCTGGAAACCGTCGTCTTGATATCAGAGCTGATGGCAAGGTGCATGGAATGCGTGGGAGTGCGTCACGCGATGCGCGTCTGATCGCGATGCCGGAGGGACTGATCGATCCTATGCTGAAGACGGTCGCGTTTTACACCGAAGAGGGTCCTGTAGTCGCCTGTCACTATTACGCCTGTCACCCGATGAGCCACTATGGCAAGGGGGCCGTCAGCAGTGACTGGGCTGGACTGGCGCGGAAGCGACTACAGGCGTCTAATCCCCAGTGCACGCAGATTTATTTCAATGGATGCGGCGGAAATGTAGCTGCTGGAAAATATAATAATGGCACTCCGGAGGCGAGAATCGAACTCACCGATCGAATGTACGCCGCGATGGTCGAATCGACGAAAAAACTGAAGCCGCAGCCCTTGAAGTCCGTCGAGTGGCGTACGCACGAAATTCTTTCTCAGCCCAATCCCACCTACGATGAGGCCGGAATGCTGGCCGTCGTGCGCGATGCGAAGGCGCGGGCGAGTGATCGAATCCGTGCTGCGATGCGAATCGGGTATCTGCGGCGATTTTCGGAGAAGAAGCCGGTAATTCTCTCCAGTCTACGTCTCGATGGAGTTTCCGTGCTCCATTTACCAGCGGAATGCTTCGTGGAATACCAGCTCCGCGCTCAGTCTATGGCACCAGGTCGCTTTGTCGCCACTGCGGCATACGGAGATGGGGGAATGTGGTATGTTCCGACGAAGGTGGCTTTCCCTCTGGGCGGCTACGAGGTAAGTGTTTCCAATTGTGCGCCGAGCGTAGATGAGGATTTCACGAATGGAATGGCAGCTTTGCTGGGGTAATGTTTTGACTTCGGAATCACACGACTGGTGGTGATGAAATCGGACAGATTGGAAGCTAGGATCCAAGGACGGCGGCGCTTGCTGACGTTACTCCTCGTCGGAATCGCATTCAGTCTGAGTCTGCTCCGTCTCTCGGCGGCTCCTCCGAATGTGCTTTTCATCGCCATTGACGATCAGAACGACTGGATCGGGCACCTTGATATTCATCCTCTAGCGAAGACTCCCCACCTAGATGCGCTAGCCGCTCGCGGGACGACGTTTCTCAATGCTCACGCGAACGCTCCTCTTTGCAATCCCTCTCGCACCAGTTTGCTCCTAGGATTGCGTCCGAGCACGACGGGGATCTATGGCCTATTTCCTTGGTTTCGCAATCTGCCTGAGCTGGAGAATCGAGTGACTTTGCCCCAGCATTTCGCCGCGCAGGGATACAAGACTCTGGGAGGGGGAAAAATTTATCACGGGGGAGGTGTGTCCGGTCCGCTGCGGATCGAGAGAAAGGTCTTTGAAGATCGAGGGGCGAAGAATCTACCGGGAGGCGACATCCCCAAGCCCTACGTTAAAGGGCTGGAGGTGGAGTTTCAGGTCGTCGGGCCGAGACCCGGGCTGGGGACGCGCCCGCCGCAGAAGCTAGTTCCTGTCAGTGCATCGGGAGAACACCCTCTAGTAGACTGGGGAGTCTGGCCACTGGATAACGACGATACACAGAAAGGTGATTATCAAGTGGCGAGCTGGGCGGTGAATCAGTTGAAAGATCTGAAAAACAGCGGTAGCAAAAAACCCTTCTTTCTCGCGACGGGCTTTTTCCTACCGCATGTCCCTTGCTATGCGACACAAAAGTGGTTCGATCTTTATCCTGACGACGATTCGCTACTGCCGCCTATTTTAGGGAATGATCGCGATGATACTCCGCGTTTTTCCTGGTATCTCCATTGGCGATTGCCCGAGCCAAGACTGAAATCCCTGCAAGCAAGTGGGCAATGGAGAAATCTGGTACGCAGCTACCTCGCCTGCACCAGCTTCATCGACGCCCAGATTGGACGAATTCTGGATGCTCTGAAGGAAAACGGACTGGAGGAGAATACCATCGTCGTCGTGTGGGGCGATCACGGCTGGCATCTGGGCGAAAAGGGAATCACGGGTAAGAATACGCTCTGGGATCCGGGAACGCGTGTACCGCTGATTTTTGCAGGACCCGGGGTAAGCCCAAAACAGCGCTGCGAGCAGCCTGTGGAATTGCTCGATCTCTATCCGACCCTGATTGATCTGGCGGACATCGAGAAGCGATCCGATCTCGAAGGTCTGAGCCTAGCCCCCCAGTTGCGCGATGCTTCTGTCGTCAGAGATCGCCCTGCGGTGATTACGCAGAATCAGGGAAATCACGCCGTGCGGACGATAGACTGGCGCTACATTCATTATGCTGATGGGAGCGAGGAGCTTTACGACATGAAGAAGGACTCGCACGAGTGGACAAATATTGCTCGCGACCCTGCTCATGCTTCCGTGATAGCCGATCTGAAAAAGTGGCTCCCGAAAGTTGATGTCCCTCCGGCTCCCGGCAGTGCGCAGCGTGTGCTAACCTACGATGATCGAATGGATCAGGCCGTGTGGGAAGGTGAAGTCGTGCATCGCAGTGATCCTATTCCGGCGGATCCTTGACTCTCCTCCGATCTTGGCGAAGGGGAATTCTACGAAATCCGTGCTACGGCTACGAATTTGGTGCCTTCACGCCGCTCGGTGAGAATAATGGAGCCGCCGACGAGTTTCCCGTCTTCATTGATCACAGGGCTATCATCTGCCTCGGTGAGTCGATCCGGCTTTGTCAGGAAGAAAAAGAGGTCCCTGCCGTGCGCGATACGTCGCTTTAGTTCCAAAGCAACTCGCCCCATCGTATAGCGTGGATTAACTTCGCAGATGGTTCGGTGGGCTAGTTCGCCTGATTCACTTTTGGGTGCGCGATACACATAGGTATCGATTCCCAGCGGTCCTTCATATCCACTGTTTTTCGCCCAGTTCATCAGATCTGCGGCCAGAGGACCATCAGGAGAGTAGACAGGCAGGCAGTGTTGCATCAGGAATCGGGCAAGCACCGGATCGAAGTCTTTGCAGAACTTTGATCGACAAATACTGCCCCGATATAATCCCACCCCCTTCACCGATTGTTCGACGAAACCGATGAGTCGAATTTCGTTTCCAGTGATCTGATACTGGACAGAGAAATCAAACACACGATCCTGGAATGGTTCGATAAGAAAACAGGCTTCTGAAGAGCGATCTGCGGCGAATCTGGATTTCAGATCGACAGGCATCTCTGCGGTGGAAAGTAACTGGTGCCCGGAGCCGGCTGTGGAGTATGCTCGTTTGAGAAGCACTTGCTCGTATCCTGCCTCACGAAATTCTTTGATCGCTCTGGCAGCTTCTTCTTCTGCGGTGCACGGGACGCCGGGAGCCATCCAACGTGCGAGTGCGCGGTGTTGCGCTGCCTTTGAATACAGGGCGCGAATCGCAGGCGTCCACTCCGGTAAATCCGGTCCGGCTCCTCCGGGTGAAAGTGCGGAGAATCGCTCGTGTAAATCAGGGGAAAGCGCCCAAGGGCGAAGTTCTCCGCGCTTGCGACTGGCCAGAAGTCCGCTTCGAGAGACACAGCCATCGGAGGAGAGAAGCTCGATCTCAGGCAGTGCCAAGCCGTGTCGAGCGAGATGCTCCAGATGTGCCTCAGACGGTGCGTGGCGCAACAGCAGGACATCGTCCTTTCGGGCGAGAAATCCTACCAGTAGCTCGAGATCCTCAGTGATGGCCCGTCGGGCGGCATCGGGGTGATAGGACTGTGGCCAATGCTCGACTCGCTGTTCAACGTCTGGATTAAAAAAGAAAATGTTGGGCGTTCTGCCTTTGGATCGCTCGAAGAGGGCTAGCTTTCGAATGTAGTCCTCATCGAAACCGACGGCACGGCGTCCTTCTGCGTTGAACTCCGTTCGATTTCCCTTTGCCCGACTGGGGGAGAGAGGATAGGGGAGGCGCGCTTCCAAGGCGTCCCAGTCACTCAGCGATGGATCTTTCCACTGACGGAACCAATGCAGTCCGTAGCTAACGTGGGAGATTTCATCCTGATAGATGCGGCGGAGGATAGAAGCGGATTTGGAGTCTCCCGCCTCGGACAGGACTGCGGAAAAGTGGCGTGCATAATCGAGATTGGCCTGTTCGAATGTTAGACTCAGGCGCGAGACGTAATCCAGCGGACTCTCCATCGGAGAGATGGCGTTCCAGAAGTAGGGACTCAGCGGATATTGTCCGAGGGACACCCCACATTCGGCCATGCGCGCCAGATACCAGCGCGTGTGTCGTTGCTCTTCCCGCAGCGTGTTCGCGAGTCCGATACGAAATTCTGTCGGAGCATCGGGGAAGCGCAGCAGTGCCAGCGCCATCAACTCAGCGGCCAGCAGTTCGTGATTGGCGAAAAAATGGAGTAGAATGCCCCTGCTTTCGTCATTCATGAGCACAGGCCGAGTTGGTAATTTGGGGCGGAGCGCCCCCGCACTGGCAAAGCGGTGCTCTGAAGAGCGGGCGGGTATGATCCCCATCCACTGAAATTTGCCAGACGATAGAGTGTTGGCTGAACTCGTGTCGAGAGGGAGTGGACGCAACTTTTCGTCCATGGCTTCAGTGAATAGAACTCGCTGGGCTAGTTCATTCAGGGTCTCGCCTTTCGCGGGAGACTCGTCATCCGAGTCGTGGAAAATATCCGTCATTCTCTTTTAGGGGAAGCTCCTCCTTGACCGTATCCGGAGATACGGTGAATTTCCTCATTCATTTCAGCTTTTTGAAAGGTCGGGGATTTTTAGAAACTCCGGTCAGCAAAGATGTCTCATGATCAACATTCTGACAAGCACTCCCCTTGCTCGTGCCGCGCAGCGTTTAAGCTCGATGCTTTCCACTCGGATTTCTACGTGGAAATCTCATGGTGACAAAGCTGGAGGCGTTTTCAAAATTCTAATGGCGATTTTTTGCCTCGCAATGGGAGGAATCTTTCTTTCGGCGATTTTCATCGAGAGCGAGTCCATGGCTTCCGGAGCGGCAAGTGGAGAAGAAAGCATGCTTTCGTCTCTGCCCGGCGTCATTCCGCTGGTATTTCAGGGAGTGGCCTTTTGTCTGGCTCTGGCTGGATTTCTCACCAGTCTCTGGATGTCGTCGAAGTCGTCGATGATCGCTCGCCGTCGCATCATCGTATTCGCCCTAGCGTTGGCGGCGCTGGCGGCGCTCTCCGCATGGCTGCCATCAGACGTGATCAGCACCCGTGAAGCGATCTTGGGGAAGGCTCCGGCTGGGGAGACTCCCTCAATTCTGGCCTATTTGGGCAAGCTCCTCCTCATCGCGTCTCTCATCCTCAGCGTCCCCGTGACGTCTTTCGTATATTTTCGGCTGGGACTGATGGATCGCTATGTGATCCGGAATTTCCTGACTCCATTTTTGATGTGCCTGTTTTCCTTCATGTCGATCTGGATTTTGGCCAACCTGATGGATGATGGGG
This sequence comes from Verrucomicrobiota bacterium, assembly GCA_963205275.1. Lineage (GTDB taxonomy): Bacteria > Verrucomicrobiota > Verrucomicrobiia > Verrucomicrobiales > DEV007 > Arctic95D-9. The sequence goes on from CAUJIH010000092.1 coordinate 21,616, forward strand.
ACACTCTCTCTGTCTTGCCTTTTAGCGAGGTGTTACTTTTTTACCTGACACAAATGCCGTTCGTCATTCTGTTCTCGCTACCTATCGCGGTTCTACTATCGGGACTCTATGCGATGAGTCAGATGTCCCGATCCAATGAGTTCATCAGCATGATCGGGGCAGGGCGCAGTGTGCTGCGCATTTTAACACCTCTGTTTCTGTTGGGACTTTACATTTCCCTGATCGGGCTGGCGTTTAAATATGAGTGGGCACCGAAGTCTGTGGGATACCGGAAGGCGGTGCTCGAGACGGCGGCACGAGAGAGCTCTGCGAAAGCTCCGGCGATGCCGGTGCGGAAGAGCGCTCCCTTATGGGCGAAGCGTGGCTGGATGTATGTGAATGCTGCGGATCGCCGCTGCTGGTTCGTCGGAGGAATTCCATTGAAATTGAGCGATCCGATGGCTGATGTCGTGATCACGGAACTCAACGATGAAGATCAGCCTGTGACGATGTGGATCGCCAAGCAAGCGAAGTGGATTTGGAATGCGTCACCGCCGAAATGGATTCTGAGTGATGTGCGCATCTATCGCTATGGTGCGAATCACGTCCCGACGCTGTCTAGCGAGAAGCGACTGGAGATTACCGACTGGTCGGATACGCCATGGAAGGTTCTGAGTTCTTCCCAAAATCCGGAACATCTAGGACTCCCAGAGTTGCAGACCTATTTGCTTGCACATCGCAATTTGGACGAGAAAGCGCTGGCCCCTTTCCGGACGAGTCGGTGGAACATCATCGCCGAGCCTCTAGGCTGCCTGGCTCTGCTGCTGGTGGCGGCTCCTTTGGGGATCGTGTATTCGCGTCGCGGAGTGATGAGCGGAGTGAGCGGTGCCATCGCTGTATTTGCGTTCATGTATGTGATGCGAGCTACGATGAGTGCCCTGGGGAACATTGATCGCGTGCCGCCCTTCCTAGCGGCCTGGTCCACAAATTTCATCGTAGTAGGAATAGGGATCGCACTACTCTGGTTCCGGGCACAGAATCGAGACGTTCCGAGTCTGAAGGCAGTGTTTTCACGAATGATTCACAAGGCAAACTGACCTATGGCCATCGTTCAGGATTGGAAAATTCGGGCAGCTCAGGCTGTCTGCCATGAAACCGGGCGAAGCTTTGTTGATGGCGAGGTCTTTCTGACCTGTCTGTTTGAAGATTCAGATTCAGACGGGTTTGTGCGTCGGGATTATTCTCTGAAGGCTTGGGAGAGCGTGCAAAGCTCCCTTGCCCCGGCTCCTTACTCTTTCTGGAAATCCACATTTCGGATATCGGAACCCGTCGAGACGGCGAAATCCTCCATCACAGAAACTCCCGTTGAGGATCTGTTGCGGCGCTTTATCGAAGAAGATTCTCCCGCGACAGAAAAGGCTCGTTATATCCTGGTTCTAATGCTAGAAAGGGGTAAAATTCTGCGCCAGGTAGATTCGAGAAATATCGGTGAGCGCAATCTGATCTTTTATGAGCACAGTAAAACCGGGGATGTATTCATCGTGACCGATCCCGGCCTGAAGCTGTCAGAGGTCGAGGATGTGCAGCGTGAGGTGATTGAGTTAATTTCTGAAGGAGATAAGAAAAGCTCGACGGAATCAGCGAAGCAGGGAGTCATGGAGCCATCCGAGTCCGATCCCAGCGACGATAAAGAAAAATCCCAGCAGGAGGGTGACCAGGCCACCGAGACCGAAGATCAGGCGGTTACCCATTCCGGTGAGGAGACGACGGATGCTATCGGATCGGATCCGAGCATATAGAGAGGGATGGAATTCTCCTAGAAGGTAAACGATCACTTGCACGAAGCCAGAGAGCACGAGGAACCAAGCTCCGATGAAGATGGCTCGTACGGCGAAGGCGAAAAAGGCTTCGTTCATGGAGGCGAATCATTCCGTATTTCCCGGAACTTCTGATACGATACGGGAGATGAACCCTCTTTCCAATTGGTTTTAGAATGTCATGGTAGCGAATGATCAAGAATCAGGCTAGAATGGCCTGCGGATTCAATGGACCACTCGAAGCGATTCGGATAAAATCAAAAGGTCGTCGAAGGCATGAGAGCAGTTCCTTCCTTCCTTCCATTCATTTGAATTTTGAGCTTCCAGAATGTCCCGAGAACCACAGGATCCTGTTACACTCTTTCAGAAGGCTTTTGCTGAAGCGGCTCGATCTCATCATCTCGCATGCGAACCGATGACTCGGATCGCGGAGGATGAGATACGGATTTGGACTCGTCCTGCGATTGGACGGGCGCGTCATACGGTCTGCCTATCCTCTGGTATGCACGGAGATGAGCCGTGCGGTCCGATGGCGCTACTGCGCTTTTTAGAAGTCGCTTCGTTGAGCAGGGACTGTGACTGGGTGATCGCTCCCTTGCTTAATCCTACGGGCTATCGGGCGGGGACTCGGGAGAATGTGGAGGGAATTGATCTCAACCGGGATTTCTATCGCCGACGAAGTGCCGAAGTGACCGCCTTAATCGATTGGTGGAATATGCACTCACCGAAAAGTTTGATTCATCTGTCTCTGCACGAGGACTGGGAAGCCGATGGTTTTTATCTGTATGAAATTCTCACCAGTACGAATTCTCCCGTGGGAGGAGAGCTAATGGACGAATTCAGGCGTCACTTTCCTGTGGAGGAAGAAGGCCTGGTCGACGGACATGAGCTGAGTGCTCCGGGATTAATTTTTCATCGCCCAGAGCCAGATGAAGACAAGGGTTGGCCGGAGGCGATTTGGCTGGTGAAAAGCTTTCCGACTCATTCTCTCACCTTCGAGGCCCCCGGAAGGCAGAATGCGGAATTGCGTACTGAGGGACTTGTTTCCGCCATTACGTCCGCGCTTCAGCGCCTTGACCTATTCATGAAGTGAGGCTATGCCCAAAGGAGCGACTGACTTCTCTCTATGACACACTACCCCCGATCAATCGTTTCGCCTCGTCGTAATTTTCTCAAACAGGCTGCTTCCCTGTCCTGTCTGGGGGCTTTCTCCCAATGCTTTCCAGACGTTCTGGCAGAGAATTCTGACGCGGCTGCTTCAGCTCCCCCATGGAGAACGATTTATCCGTGGCCGCAGAGCGTAAATTGGGGAAAGGGAATGCTCCGCTTTTCTGGCCAAGTAACCCTTTTCAGCGGAGATGGCAGCGATCAGAAGAAGATCGAGACCATTGTGGACCTCTGGAATCGCTTCACCTTTGGGAAGATAGCACTGAATAGAAAGGTAGATCCGAAACTGAGGGCAAATGAAATCGTCTTTGCCAGCGATTCCAGCCTTCCTGCGATCCCATCGATAGAGCTTGATCCGAAGGGGAAGGGCAGTTACTCGCTCGACGTTACTGCACAGGGTGCTGCGATTCGGGCGAACGATGGGATCGGTCTTTTGCACGGCTACTACACGTTCCTTCAATTGGTGGAGCCTCTGGATGAAGTCGACGGGACACTGAGTTTTTCCCTACCCTGTACAAAAATTCACGATTCCTGTGATTTAGCTTTTCGTGGCTTGCATCTTTGCATTTTCCCCGAGAGTCCCCGGCACATGATTGAACGAGCCGTGCGATTGGCTGCCTTTTTCAAATTTACGCATGTCGTACTCGAATTTTGGGGGACGTTGAAACTCGACGCTCTCGCAGAGCTTTCTTGGCCCGATGCGTGGACGAAGGAAGAGGCGGAAAAAATCGTCGAAATCGCTCGCTCGATGGGACTGGAGGTGATTCCCATGTTCAATTCCTGGGGGCACGCGACTGAGAGTAGGGTCAAATACGGACGACATGTGGTGCTGGATCAGAACCCGTCCCTAGCCCCACTCTTCGAGCCAGATGGCTGGACTTGGTGCCTGAGCAATCCCCGATCCCTCGACCTTCTTCAGAGCGTTCACGACGAGTTAATCGAGTTTGCAGGGCCGGGACAGTATTTCCATATCGGCTGTGACGAAGCCTATTCCCACGCCACCTGTGACCGCTGTTATCCGAAAGATCGAGTTAAGTTGCTTGCGGATCATGTGAATCGTCTCGCAGCACATCTGGAGAAGCGTGGACGCCGTCCGCTGATGTGGGGGGATGCTCTGTTGGAACGGGGAAAATGGCCGAAGGGATTCGCAGCGAACGGAACTGCCGAGATGCCTACGCACCTAGCTCTGGATCAGATATCTAAGAAGGTCATCATCACGGACTGGCACTATGGGGCGGATGGGGAAGTTCCGACTTTGGCTCATTTTCACGAACACGGATTTGAAACCATCGCCTGTCCCTGGAATGGCACTGGAAATATTCGAGCACTGTCCCGCGCCGCGTATCAGAGCAAGAGTTTAGGCGTTCTCATGACCACTTGGCATCATCTGGTGGAGAGTATGCCGCTGCTTTCGTATGTGGCGACTTGTCTGTGGACAGAAAAAGCATCTGGTCTCGCACTACCACAGGCCAACAATTCCTTCCCGAGAACAGCCACTGCATCGCTGCTACGCAAACTGGTTCCCGCAGAAGGCAGTTTTGATCGAGCTGGTTGGAACCCTTGGGAGATGCCTGCGGAAAAAGACTGAATTTTTTAAGTGATCTTCGCACCTTCGATCATCTAGGTGAGGCACGGCGTTAGCCGTTGGCTCCACCGCCTTGTGGTGCACTTTTCGTTGCTCCATACGGACTCAATGACCGATTTTCCAATAATCCTCCCAAGCCTTACTGGAACTGCATTACCGACCTGACGCATACCTTCAGTCCATGATCCAGTAATTACATAGTCTTTCGGAAAAGTTTGAATTCGCTTAGCCTCGTATGTCGTGAAATACCTAACGGAACCATCGTGAAAACAAATCATATTCTCTCCTCCTGGAACACCATGATCACCCGCCTTAAGGGTTTTACTTGGCAAATCTATGAAACTTCCAGTGTGGCCAGGGTAACTCCTCGCCCCACTCCTAATGATATGCTCTGGGCTAAATGAGCCACTTGCATCTGGTTCTGGAATATCTGCTAATTGATCACGCACGGTTTTCCAAGGCTTAAGCTCTGGAGCAAAGAATCCGTATTGCTGTTCTGCTTTCTGAATGAGTTCGGAAACACGTTGATCGTAGCATGAAATGTCAGGCTTTTTTACACCGTGGCGTTCCCAGTATTCTCCAGCAACAAATTGATCCCAAATAAGTGATTCAAATGAGTGAGTCGGTTTCGGAAATGACCATTCTACTCCCAAATCCTCTCTGATTCCTACAATTACAACTCTCTCTCTTCTTTGGGGAACCCCGTAATCTGCTGCATCGACCAAGCGAAATACAACTCGGTAACGTAGACCTGATGTACTTCCCGACGTATGGTGTCTTTCCAATCGCCTTAGATGTTCTTCCCAGTCCTCCTTTTCCTTTTTAATGATCTCTGGATAGCTTAATCTTAAATAGGACATACTCAAAATAGGTTGAAAACGATTTTCTCAACAAGCCTTTCACATTCTCAAAAATAAAGGCCTTGGGAGCGCATTCAGAAATTGCTCTACACGCATGAGGAAACATGTCTCGCGAATCCATCGAGCCTTGATGTTTGCCAGCAAGTGAAAATGGCTGACAAGGCGGCCCGCCCGCGACGATATCAACGTCATATTTTGAGAAATCAAACTTGCTCGCATCTGCATTATGGACGAGATCCTTTCCGTGATTCTCGACTAGGGTATTGCATGCGTGATTATTCCATTCCACCAATGCGGAGTGCGAAGCTCCGGACTCCCATAAACCTGTAGCAAGCCCACCTGCACCTGAAAAAACCTCTAGACTCTTTATGATGGTCATTTGTCCACTAATTGATCCATGAACTTCTGGATTGAGGCAAGCAAAATTTTCTTCGATTTGACAACACCCTTACACTTCTCAGCCCACTCACGGCCTGGATGGCAAATATCCCAACCTGATCTTGCCTGCTCGTATCTACCACTTCCCGGATCGTGATTCCCGAATCCATCGATCAAGGTGTTCCAAATAGGCCGATATTTCCTGATCAGGGCAGCTTCCACTGTTCCGATAAGGGGACTTTCTCGCCCCTCCAAGATCATGAATCGACAGCGAAAGTCATTGACATCGAGTCCGCTTCCAAGCTCGATTGAACGACCATGCTCTCTGATTCTGTTGTGCAACTCGTAACTTTTGACCGTTCCTTCAGTCTCAACTCTCGATTGCCTCCGCCTTTTGGAACTGCTTTTCCGACATAAATCGGCAAATCGAAAGAAGTCCGATTGATTTGGTGGAAGTTTTTGTAGATTCCATTCTTTGAAATGCTGTAAATCGCGTAAACGCCTGTTCCATGGAATCTCTCAGGGGTTGGAACGGCATGTGCAGGTGTTCCGTTGAAGAACCTGATGGTATCTTTGATAATTTCCTCAAAGTCGGGACTTGAGTAGATGTGTTTCTTGCGATCAAAGCCTGTCATGAATTTCGGTCTGATTTTTTTTGTACAACAGATCGATCTAAGGCGTGGCGAGGGCCGAAAGTGAGGCGATCTATCGCAAAGAGTAGTCGAGAGCAGATTCAGTCATCGTCAGTCAGGAGTCCCTACGGTTCACGCCTTCTCTCCGCGCTGAACTCGTCTGAACTTCGCTAGGTTTTCCTGCGAGAGATTTACTACCCCTTCCTCTGCTTCCCAGTTTCGTATGCTTTGTGCGCTTACTCCCAGAGTTACGGCGAATTCGGTCACGGATTGATTGAGACGAGTGCGGAGATTGCGGATGGAGGATGCTGTGGCGGGAAGATTCCCAGAACTCGCGATTTTCCTACTGGAAGGAGACTTCGCAGGAGTGGTTTTTTTGGGCGAGGATTTCTTTGCAGGAGCGGTTTTCTTCACTGGAGGCTTCGCTAGCATTTCTTTCTTTGCGGGAGCCTTTGCCCTCACCTCTTTTTTCACCAGAGCCTTTTGTATCGGCATTTTTTCGACTTTTTTCGTCACTGAGGACTTTCTCGGCTTTCTGCGTCGCGGGCGAGGTGGATTCTTCGCGATTTTCTCGGCCTGCCCCGTGAATGACTCTGTCGTGTCTGAGTCTTCCTTTGCCTCCACCTTTTTACGTGCGGCGGTAGCTTTTCTTTTGATTGGGGTGGGAGGTTCCTCGTCATCGAACTCGACGCCGAAAACATCCTCGAGCGCTTCGGCGGCGATGGTTCTACGACTCGATCCTCCACCTTCGACGATTTCATCAACCTTCGCTCCGGACTGGATCAGCTCCTGCTGATCGACTCCTCGCAGAGTGAAGAGTAGTTCAGGCGACTCATCCAGACGAGCTCCGATACCATACATCACGGCGGCGATATGCTTGCACATGCGGGCACTGTCCGGACAACTGCATGTAAACTTGATTTCTCGACTCTGTGGGAACAGGCCAGTCTTGGGATCGGTCACAACTTCCATGACCTCCTTCGAGAATTTCCCCTGGAGCAGTTCCAGCAGGGTGCCGATCTTTCCGGAGCAGCGCTGTTTGATGCTCTCCCAGAGGGTCTCGGTGGCCTGACTGATAGTAATTTTTACCTGATAGACCTCGCTGCCCGCCACGAAGGCTTCGACTCCACCGCGAGCAATGCCCAAGTGACACACGGATCCATTGCAAACATAAGTGCGGCCCCGTGGTAGGCGATTTGCGTAGTCACCGAAGCTTTCCATGTGATCACACCAAGCTTTGCCCCAGAAGCTATTGGCGATTTTCCGACCGGTGATTTCGACGGGTTGGGCGGTAACTCCATGCTTTTTTTCCCATGCTCTAATAAAGCGCTCGCCCTCTCGATAACGTTCGTCTACAGGCGCATATGGCCGCCAATAAGAATATCGACTCATTGCAATCTGATGTTAGGGGGGGAAGAGAGGACAGGAAGAGATAATATATCGATAAAGCATTCCCCCGACTTTAGTCCATCACTTTTTCGAGGTCGAGAGATACCATGCGCAAGATTTCTTCGTTCGACATTTCTGTCAGTACGGCCGAGCCGTCACCTTCCAGCAATTCGTTCGCCATGTTTTGCTTTTCCCGGATCATGGCATCGATTCGCTCTTCGATGGTTCCCTGAGTGACGAATTTATGCACGAGAACATTGCGCTTTTGTCCGATACGAAAGGCTCGGTCAGTCGCCTGATTCTCCACTGCCGGATTCCACCAGCGATCAAAGTGAATGACGTGGGAGGCCGCCGTGAGATTGAGTCCGGTGCCTCCAGCTTTGAGGGAGAGAACGAAAAAGGGCGGCCCATCGTCGCGCTGGAAAGTGGCCACTAGGTCGCGACGATCGGCGACTTTAGTCCCGCCGTGTAGGATGAGTCCCGGCTGATTAAAGACGGTTTGCAGAAAGTCTGCGAGAGGATCACAGGTCTCTCGGAATTGAGTAAAGATCAGAACTTTCTCCCCCCGTGAGGCAATTTCCTCACAAAGTTCGCGAAGCCGCTGGAATTTCCCACTGGTGGTCGCTTCCCATCGCTGATCACCACTGAAGTGACTGGGATGATTGCAGATCTGCTTGAACTGCATCAGAGCCGTGAGCACGACGCCTCGGCGCCGGATGCCGACGACTTCTTCCGATAGGCTTTTCTCTAGGGCGGTTACGACGCGCTGATAGAGCGCCGCCTGCACTTTGGTGAGGCGACAGTAGCTCTGCATTTCGGTTTTTTCCGGTAGATCAGAGGCGATTTTCGGATCGGCCTTCCGACGACGCAGTAGGTAGGGGGAAATGAGGCGGCGCAGGGGAGTGTAGTTGGCTTGCTTCTCAGATTCGAGCATCTTCGCAAATTCCCGGAATCGAGTCGCATTTCCTAGCAATCCCGGATTGATGAAGTCAAACAGAGACCATAGATCACCGAGCCGATTCTCCACGGGAGTCCCGCTGAGAGCAACGCGCATTTCTCCCCGGAGGGCCTTCACTGAGCGAGTCTGCTTCGTTCCCGGATTCTTGATCGCCTGCGCCTCGTCCAGAATGACCCAGTCCCAGTCATGAGTGGCAAGGGCCGGGGTTCGCACGACCATGCCGTAGGTGGTAACGACGAGATCGATTTCGTGAAGAGTCGTATTCAGAGTGTTGAATGTCTGCTCCAGTTCGGATCGTGGGTGCTCGGAACTGTGTGCGATGAAGAGCTTCAGCGAGGGAGCAAAGCGAGCAGCTTCGGATTTCCAGTTCCCGATTAGCGAAGCGGGTACGACGAGGAGGGACGGGGAAGGTGATTTGCGTTGTTCCTTCTGGCGGAGCAGAGCCGCCAGTATTTGGATCGTCTTACCCAGTCCCATATCATCGGCGAGACAGGCGCCCACCCCCAGACTGGAGCAGAGCCACAGCCAGTTCAATCCGACGATCTGATAGGGTCGTAAGTGCGCCTGGAGAGAGTCAGGTGCCCGGCCCTCTAGGCCGTTAGGATCGCGTAGGGAAGCCAGAGTCTCCATCAGTGCCTCATCAGGCTTCACTAGATGCCACGCGGCGTCTTCTCCCGGGTCGATCGGATCTCCGTCTCCGCTCATGGAGACTCCGGCGAGCAGGCGCATTCCCTTGTAAAATGAGATACCACCAGTCGAGACTTCGCTCTCGATCTCTTTCCAGTGATCGAGCGCTTCCTGCAGTTTCTCGCGATCCACTTGGACCCACTCGCCGCGCAGTTGGATCAGCCCATCAGTGCTGGCGAGCAGTTGCGCGATCTCCTCCGGAGTCAGTGTCTCGTCGCCCAATACCATGCTGACGTGAAAATTCAGCATTTCTTTCGCTCCTAGCCCCCCTGATCGACTCCCGATCGTGATGGCAACTCGGGGACGAGCACGCTTTCGCCACCAGTTCGGAAGTTGCACCAGCAGTCCAGATTCTTCATAGAGCGGGACTTCTTTCAGGAATTGAAAGGCCTCCTTCGGCGACCAAGCGAGGGGATGGAAAATGTCGCTCGATTCTACTAGATCAGCCATCAGAGCGCTCCGCTCGGTCGCTGCATGGAGCGGAGAGAGCAGCTTCAGCAGCTCGGTTTTGCCGCCAGATCCTGCGTACTCTTTCAGTGCACGCGCCAGAGGTAGGCGACGCACGCGACCTGCCGATGTCAGTCCCGATGCATAACTGACCATGAAGGCAAAGGGGTAGTCGGGATCGGCTTTGTTTTCGGCCAGATGGAGACTCACCCGTCCTACCTGAGTCCAGCGAGGTGCCTGCTCTTGTAGAAATGCGGAGATGCTACCGAGCATTTTAATCTTTTCGTCGCTCCATTCGAGAAGACGCTGCCAGAGCTGGCGTAGGACTGTGGGGCTGAGATATTCTCCGCCCTCCATCGGGGGGGCTTTCAGAGTCCATTCCATCCACTCCGCCTCATCCGGGATCGTGATGCTGTCGGTGGCAAACGGCTCTTCATTCGGGAATAGGCAAAGGCGGCGCAGGTATTCCGCAGCAAATTCTCTCCAGTATGCAAGGACGCCACTCAGGGGCGCACTCGCAGCGGCGAGGGCGATGAGTCCTTCAGTCTCTGAGGAGTGGAAGGCGGCAGCGAGTTCATCACTGAGTCCTGCTTCCGGAATGAGGAGTCCACGGGGACTCAGGCGAATCGCGGGAGAATCATTGCTCATTCTTCGAAAATCGGAGGGATGGGGGACGGAAGGGCTTTTCAGCGTGAGATCGCCTCAATCAAGGCTTGCACAGGAGTTTCGCTAGATCTGCGTTGGCCTGTGGCAGCCCTTCGATCACCAGCTCGGCCATCTTGCGGGCACCTTTTGCGTTGAAATGAGTACGATCTCCGTCCTTGTTCGCCATTTTCGCACTTTCTTTCGGCCCCAGGCCTTCCACGAGTTTCTTGCTGGATGCGTGCAGGTCGATTACGGGTGCGTCAGTTTCTTTGCCTACAGCGATCATGGCGTCTGCATAGACCTGAAGCACATCCTTGAGCTTCCCGTCTCTCCCGAATGTCCGTCGCACCATTGGGGTGACGAGGATAGGGATCGCTCCAGCCTTGCGAGATTCCTCCACATAGCGACGAAGATTTTCTGAATAGCTCGTCGCGGGATCGGTGGACTCAGGACGATCTAGACCGTGACGATCTGGACCGTGGGAATCATTGTGCCCGAACTGAATCAGAATGTAATTCGGTTTTGCCGCGAGCAATTGGTCCCACAGCCCAACCGAGCGAAAAGTGCTGGTGCTGCGACCCGACTTTGCCAGATTAGCGACTTTGACCGATCCGGGCTGAAAATACTCGCCTATCATCTGGCCCCATCCTCGCAGTGCTGCATCTTCAGGGAAGTTGCAAACAGTGGAGTCGCCAGCGATTCCGAGGATCACTACTTCGTCTGCAGAGAGTGCGGAATCTGTCATCAGGGGAGGAAAGATTGCGATCAGAACGTAAAGCAACTGGATGATGAATCTGTCAGAGAACAGGGATTTCATGTTCTCAATGTGCGGTGCTCGCGGAATCGGTCAAGGGCGCAAGTGATTTCAGGGTGGGCATGATGAGTTGATCGCGTGCGGATCGCGCTCAATTGTTCTCGATGATGCGAGCTTGAGATGATGCGAGCATTGTCATTCGGGAAAAAGGTGCGATGCTTGGGGAGGCCCTGACACACGGGTGTTCTTTATCATGATTAAGGTAAGCGCCAGCGAGTTAAAAGCGGAGATTGAGTCCGGAGATGTGAAGCTTCTTGATGTGAGAACAGGAGCAGAATTCGAATCCGAGCATATCGCCGGATCGGTCCTCATGCCCCTCGGCCAGTTGCGACCAGAAGAAGTGAAGGGATCGCCTTGGGTGGTCGTGTGTCTTGGTGGAATACGGGCCGCCAAAGCCTGTGCTGAACTTGAAGCAGGAGGCTGTGAAAATCTGCGCGTGCTGGATGGTGGCCTCACGGCCTGGAAATCCGCCGGAAATGCGACTGTTAAGGGCGAACGAAAAGTGATTCCCATCGAACGACAGGGGCGGATCGTCGCCGGAAGCCTAGTGCTGATCGGAGTTATTCTCAGTGTCACGGTCGCACAGGCTTGGATCTGGCTTTCCGCTTTTGCTGGGGCCGGACTGGTTTTTGCAGGGCTGACAGGTGCCTGTCCGATGGGGATTCTGCTGCTGCGAGCACCGTGGAATCGTGGATCAGGGCAAGCTTGTCCCGGCGGCTCGTGCTCCGTGAGCGAGAAATCGTAGCGCAGATGGATGCTAGCGGTAACGCCTCACGCATCCCGCCTAGGATCACTTCAGAGCGAGGGAATCATCGTCTTCGACATGATGGCGATGCTGTGTCGCGTATCAAGCCGCTAAACGAGCGGAGAGGGCGATCTCTCAGCGGGATCATGTAATACAGGGAAAATTGTCACACTTTTCCCTATCGAGGCAAAAGCATTCAGATTATCTAGAATTTGACGATGGAAAAACTTAACAATTGTGAAGAGTTAGGAAATTCTAATAATTCTCAACATCTGCAATCTCAGAACTTCAGTTCGTAATACATTCCTTGACGCAGCGTAAATTTTCGCCTCATTGTCACTGCTGTGGGCGTATTCGCTCCGTCTCCTCCTTCTTTCTCCTAGTTTAATGAAAATGAGCTGTTCCAGCGGTTCTCCGACACTGACGATCCTGCGTCGCCGCAGGGGACTGATGCATCTGATGATGCTCAGTCTATTTCCGGGGCTGATGCAGTACAACGATTCCTTGATGGCAAATCCACAGGGCAGTGTCGTAGTGCATGGCGATGTGAAATTCGGTGGCAGTGGCAGTAATTTGCAGATTCTGCAGAACAGTCACAACGCCATTATCAACTGGGATCAGTTTTCGATTCAAGCGGGCGAGTTGACACAATTTCGTCAACCGAATGCCAACTCTGCAGTGCTCAATCGGGTGACAGGTGGCGATCCTAGTGCGATTCACGGAGCGTTGAAGGCCAATGGCAATGTGTTCGTGATCAACCCGAATGGGATCCTGGTCGGTCCGAGCGGGAGCATCGATGTGCATGGTCTGGTGCTTTCGACCCTCGATGTTAGCAATGGCGAATTCTTGGCTCGTGGAGATATGAATTTCAAGGGTTCGAGCAATGCTGGAGTGACCAACATGGGACGGATCAATGCCATCGGAGGCGATGTCTTCCTGATCGGGAAGACGGTGAGCAACAGCGGTGCGATCAGCGCCAGTGGCGGACGCGTCGGATTGGCGGCAGCCGAGGAAGTGCTGCTGACCGCGAGTGAGGGAGCGAACGGCGAGCGGATGTTCGTGCGTCCGAAGGGAACGGGAGGAGAAGGCACGGGGATTTACAACGATGGCACGATTGAAGGTGCTGCGGTCGAGTTAAAGGCGCACGGAAATGTGTACGCACTGGCGATTAATAATAAGGGGTCGATTCGTGCGACCGGATCGGTGCGCGAAGGTGGGAAAGTGTATTTGCGCGGAGCGGGTGGAACGGTCGAGAACAGTGGTTCGATCCATGCGACGAGTTCGGATGCGGAGAACGCGAGTCGTATTCTGATCGAAGCGGCGTATGCTCGCGTGGATGGAATGCTGCGATCTCAGGGTGGCGATGTGCGCGTGACGGGAACGAAGCAGGCAGAAGTTGCGGGAAAAATTGACGTGAGCAATGCGACTGGAAAAGGCGGATCAGTGGTCGTCGAGGGGCAGAATGTCTCAGTCGCTTCGACAGCGAAAGTCGATGCGAGTGGAGCGGAAGGCGGTTCCGTGCGAATTGGCGGCGGATTTCAGGGGAAAGAGGCATCGGTGATGAATGCGGATACTCTCACCGTTGAGGCCGGTTCCACGATCAGTGCGGATGGGATATCTGGAAACTCAGGATCGGTAATTCTCTGGTCGGATGGAGACACGAGCTTCCGAGGGAACATTTCCGCCGAGGCGACAGGTCAAGTCGGCAATGGCGGTTTCGTGGAAGTATCTGGGCGGGAGAGTCTTCTGTACGATGGCACGGTTTCGACCTTGTCCGTGAACGGGAACGCTGGGACTCTGCTTCTCGATCCGACGAACTTTACGATCGTCTCGGGCGGGGCGGCAGCGGCCCCGAATCAGATTGGTGCGACGACCCTATCTACGATGCTCACCAGTGGGAACGTCGTGATCACGACGGCGAGTTCTGGGACGGACGCAGGAAACATCACGGTGAACGGAGGAGCGAATGTGCTCTGGAGTGGGAATACGAGCCTGAGCCTGCTCGCCGAGGGGAGCATCACGGTGGGTGCGAATCTGATCAATGACGGAGCCGGCGCGGTGCATTTGATCGCTGGATGGGATGAGAACACGGGATTGACACCGAGCATCATACCATCGCCGACGAGTAGTGGAGTGACTACCAGTGGTTTCGATTTGAATGATCTTTTATCAAATCCTTCCGGCTTCGGAAATGGGAGTGGAAAAGTGATTATTGGAGGGGGATCGCAGACAGCCGGCGTGTCGGTAGCCAGCCGTGACGGGCTGACGTTTGCGGCGGGCTACGGTGTGGATGTACTGGGGGGAGGTGCTGCATCGCGGTTTGCACAGATCGGATTTCGCACAGACATCAACGGAGATGTCGCCACTGGTGACATTACAGTATTCTCGAAGGAAGGGGGAGTGAGAGTCATGGGAGGAGCTGGTGGATCTTCTTCCGCCCAGATCGGACATGGAGGCGTGGGGAGCAGCACGGCTGGCCCCCCTCCCGTTACGAACCTGAAGGCGCTGTCCGGTACGATCATCGTTCGGGCGGATTTCGGGACCACCGTTGGTGATATTCTTGTGAAGTCGGGTGCTTCAAGTGCCGATGCACAAATTGGACACGGTGGAAGACGAAACTGGGGTGCGCGGTCTGGAGATATTATCGTGATCGGGAATGCCGTTACGGTGGATGCGAACGTAGGGTATGCGCAGATTGGACATGGAGGTAACTACGGCAATACCACTACTGAGACCTATGAAGGGGATATCTATATCAATTTCGATCCCTTGACTGATCTAGCCGTTGGCGGTGGAGGAGACTTGTTGATCAAAGCTGGTAACGGCTATGACCAATACGCCCAGATCGGACACGGGGGTGTTGTGGCCCGAGGGGCTTCTCGAAGAGGCAATATTGTGGTCGGGGCTGCCACCAATGTGACTCTTCAAGCAGGAACAAGCAAGTCGAGCTACGCACAACTCGGGCACGGTGGGATTTCTTCTGGTGGCACGATGGAAGGGAGTATTAGCGTCGAAACATCCGGAGAGCTTAAGGTGTTAGGCGGTACAGGCACAACCGCAAACACCAATGCGTATGCTCAGATTGGACATGGGGGGACAAGCTCTACTGGAAGTAGAAAGGGGGATATCACAATTCATGTGGGAGGTACGCTGGTTAAGGTTGCTGGCGGTACGAATACCGGCACTGCCGGAGGCTACTATGCGATGATTGGACATGGTGGCGAGAATACGAGCAATGCGACGAGCGATGCGAATATTACCATCAATGCGGTGAACGCATCGCTGCAGCTCTTGGGTGGCACGATGGATAGAAATTTCGCATTGATCGGACACGGAGGACTCGGGGGAGGAGCATCGCTGGCTGGGGCGATCAATCTTAATGTGAAAGATGTTCTTTTAAAGGGTGGTGCTAGCGCGAGCACATTCGCTCAGATCGGTCATGGCAGTCCCGGCTCCTCATATGGGACCATCAGCGGCACGACAACTGTCACCGCTAGCGGGGCGTTTACGATTACGGGAGGCTCGGGAATGGATAGTTATGCACGGATCGGCGCGGGTGGCTCGGGCAAAGTCGGTACGCTGACCGATGTGAAAACAACAGTCACTGGTTCAGAATTAACGATGTCTGGAGGATCTGGTGATGCTGCCTACACGCAAATCGGTGCCGGAGGGGGAGCGACTGCTGCAGGTGCTGTCCTCAAGAGTGCGATTACCGGAGATACGGAGGTGACGATCACCGGAGCGATCGCGCTTAAGGGCGGGACGGGGGCTTCCTCCTTTGCTCAAATTGGAGCAGGCGGAGCCGGAGCCAACGCCACGACTCCAGGGAATACGATCACTTCGACTACGACGGTCCAGGGTGGCTCCATTGATGTGGCCGCTAACACGGGATCAGGAGCTTATGCGCAGATCGGAGCTGGAGGAGGTGTGACGGGGGGGGCTACGCTGGTCGTTGCTTCGGGGAATATTACGGGGGCAGTGAGCGTCACGACAACGGCAGGTGGAGTGAATTTGCGATCTCTCGGAGTTGGAACGAACAGTTACGCGCAAATCGGGGCTGGAGGGGCCGGCATCTCTGGATCTGTTGCTTCTTATCAGGGCAGCACGATCACTAGTGCCACGACAGTGACCACCGCTGGTGGTGGCGTATCGCTCGATTCTACAAATGCCCTCTACACCCAGATCGGAGCTGGCGGATTCAATAACGATGCGAATCTGACTGGATTGGTGGAAGTCACCGTCGACGGAGATCTCATCGTAAAAGGCGGAAATGCTTCCAAGCGTTATGCCCAGATTGGTCTGGGAGGCCATGAGAGCAACGGTACAAAGAGTGGCGCGATCACCGTATCCGCAGATTCTGTCACCGTGACGGCAGGGCTGAGTGACGGCAGCGCGGTGATCGGACACGGCGGAATGACAGCATCCGGCGCGGTGACGAATTCTCCCGTGACAGTCAATTCCGTCGGAGACATTCTTCTGACCAGTGCTGGGAATCAGTCCTACACTCAAATTGGGCATGGAGGGTATAATGTGAGCACTGCTACCGTGACGAACTCGGATATCAAGATCAATACAGCCATCGGCACAGGGTTGGGTGCCATTGTTCTCAAGGGTGGTACAGGGACGAATTCCTATGCGCAGATCGGTCACGGGGGAGCGAGGCTCAATAGTAACTCGACTCAGGGAGACATGAGCTCTGGGGGAGACATCACGGTCGGTGGTGCGACGGAGATCCAAGTGCTGGGAGGAAATAATGCCGATGCCTATGCGCAGATCGGTCACGGGTATGAGCGTGCCACAGGCTCATACACGGGAGCAATTTCGGTCACCAGCGCAGGTAAGATCGAGATTACAGCGGGCAACGACGGCACGGCTGGCAGTGGAGCGTTTGCCAGGATTGGTCACGGAGCGATCTCGCAGGTGGGAACGAATGTTGGAGCGATTACGATCACTTCAGCCAGTGCCTTGTCGCTTCTGGGAGGAAATATGGCAGATCGTTCAGCACAATTGGGACACGGTGGGGTATTGGCTAATGGGAATTCAAGTGGTCTCATCACCGTCAATCTGACAGGAGGAAACCTTTCTCTCATCGCTGGGGCTGGGGATCAGTCCTATACGCAGATCGGTCACGGCGGAGTGGGAGCTAGTGGTATTTTCTCGAACGGGATCAAAATTGATGGGGCCGGAGATGTGACAGTGCAAGGGGGCGGGGGAAGGCGTGGCTATTCTCAGATCGGGCATGGTGGTTCGACCGGGGTGGATGGAGACTATTCATCCAGCGCTCCGACTTTTACCACTCGTACGGTTTCTGCCTCAGGTGATATTGAACTGCTGAATACGACAGGGGCCGTGAGTCTCTCGGGAGGAACGGGCGTTGAAAATTCGTATGCTCAGATCGGAAATGGTGGAGTTGGCATTTCTTCCACAACTCCGATTTCTGGAAATGTGACTGTCAACACTACGGCAGGTGTGTCATTGCAAGGGGGAACAGGGGGCCTCGCTTATGCCGCTATCGGAAATGGTGGCTACGCCGTCACCTCTGATATTTCGGGTTCAGTGACTGTTGAGGCGAACGTCGCTGTCGCAATGCAGTCGGGTAGCGGATTGAGCACTTTTACCCTAATCGGTCATGGAGGGCAAAGTGTGACGGGAGCGCTCGGAGTAAGCGGAAATGAGGTGAAAGTGACATCCTCGACGGCAGGAGTAACAATGAAAAACGGGAATGGAGCGAACGCCTTCTCCATGATTGGGATGGGTGGTGTGAGCAGTGTCGGGAATAAGACGGGGAAGATCACGGTGCAAGTCGCAAACGGCGTCCTCATGGATGCGAAGACCGGGACTGGTAGTAGTGGGTTTACACAGATTGGACACGGTGGGGTAAGTTCCGGCGGAGTGAATTTGAGTGGAGACGTTCAGGTGGTGAAAGTGCTCGGCTCTGGAGCGACTTCTGCGGTGACGCTTCTCGGCGGCATGTATCTGAATGAGTACGCCATAATAGGTCATGGCGGAGTGCTCTCCGCCGTGACGGGAAGTAAAACTGGGGTCATTACGGTTGAGACCGGTTCGGGGGGCGTAACACTTCAAGGTGGGGGTGACAGCATTGCTGCGGGGTCAGGGGGGAGTCTGGATAGCTCCCATGCGTTCGCCCGAATCGGGCATGGAGGGAGTTCGAGCGGAGGATCGTCGAACGGAGCGATTTCAATTACGACGACGAATGGAGGAAACATCATCATTCACGGCGGTGGGAAGAGATATACGCACGCCCAGATTGGTCATGGCGGATTTTCCTCGACCGGCGGGACGCAATCCGGAGCGGTTACAGTGATCGCAGATGGAAAGGTGGAACTGAAAGGGGGTGTCGATGCGAATACGGGATTGCCTTCAACCAGAGCTGGTGAAACCTTTGCCCAGATTGGGCACGGCGGAATGTATGCGGGAGCGAATTATTCTGGTGAGATCAAAGTCGAGGCTCAGACGGGAGTGTTGTTAGAGAGTGGGCCTACTTCATACAGTCGCGCCCAGATCGGACTCGGGGGGTATGAGGCCGGGCCAAATAATGGAACGACGAATGCCAACATTACCGTCACGACAGTGAGCGGAGGAGTGATTCTCGACGCCTCGAAAGGAAACGGAAATCTGTATTCTGCTGCTCAGATCGGAAATGGGGGAACATCGACATATAACACCGTCAGGACGAGCACATTTGGAGGGAATATCGTAGTGGATGGCGGGACGGGGAATGTGGAACTGCATGGAGGCAATATGGCAGGAACTTCTGCGATGATTGGGAATGGCGGCACTTCTCTGAGTGGAAACCATTTTGGATCAATTGAAGTTTCTGCTGACGGGGATTTGATCGTGGACCTGAAGAGCGGCACGAAGGGAAACAATTTCGCCCGGATCGGGCACGGCGGAGTCGGTGGAGATCTCAATGGGAATAATTTCCCACTGACTGGGAATATGAGCGGTGAGATCTGTGTGCAGCTCGGCGGGAACGTGTTACTCGATGCTACCAATGGAACGACATCGAACAACTACGTACAGATAGGACACGGCGGAGCGAATATCACGGGCAGCTTCAGTGATCGGATTACTGTAGTGGCTCGCGGTTCAGACGGAATCACTTTAAAGGGTGGCAGCGGTACGGGGGCCTACAGTCAGATCGGACATGGTGGCCTGAATACCGCTGGCGCGATGAGTGGTGATGTCTATGTAGTGGCTGAGACGGGTGATATGACCCTAACCGGTGGTAGTGGAGTGAATTCCTACGCCATGCTCGGTCATGGAGACGGAGCGAAGACCTCGACTGGAACTCGTCAGGGCGGCATGCACATCTTCGCTGCGGGAGATCTGACGGGAACCACCGGTAGTGGAGCGAACAGCAATGTTTTCATATTCCACCAGAACAACAACGGTCTGAAACCAGCGGATTATCTCGGAGGTGACGGCTATCAGAAAGTGGTCAACGGGACG
>CAUJIH010000093.1 GCA_963205275.1 Verrucomicrobiota bacterium
TCCCTTATGCGTTTCTGCTGGGACAGAACGATCTCCACGAGTTGCTTCCGTGGCTGACGCATCAGGTCTTTCCGATTGAATCCCATCGGAGGCACGATTAGATCAGAATTATCAATTGTCAAGAGGCGCTAATCAATTACCTTGACGGTTATCCTACATCGCATCAATGCAAGTTGGAATTGGATGTTCTGACCGTCCATTTCCCGAAATATTATGCGGGTAAAGATAAGAACTATTCGCAGGCTGAAGACACAGATTCTCCGATCCCGGCACCTTTTCCTGTAGTCGCCCGAGATCAGGAATTCAAATTTGTTTTGATTGCTTTGGGATCGACTGAGAATCAAGCCGAATCCATGCGTCTTCTTGAAATCGCCGAAACATGTCTGAAAAATGCTTTGAAAGAACATGGCGTAGGAGGAAAGACCCGTGCCGGATATGGGCGGTTTCGCGAGGCTGGAGGGCCACAGCAAATCCTGAGTGAAACCTTTGACGATCTATTCGTCGCCCAGACAGCCTCGTCCACCAGTACCCAAAACGCAGATCCACATGAGAATCCCGCATCTCCGCAAGATCAAAGACTACTCGATTTTGTGGCAACGTGGCAGACGGCATTGATTCCTGATGGCATCAATAGGTTTGCAGCGGAGCTTCGAAAACTCCCGAAAGAAATGCAAGTCGAAGCATTCTCCCAATGCGTGCCGGAAGAACGACGCGTTCAGGACGATGCTCTCTGGTTTGCATTCAAGAACCGCCACCACGGCAAAGAACTTTTGCTTCATCTCAACATTCGGTAATAATGTCCACACAAACACTGGAACTGCTCTCCCCGTGCTTTTGCGGCGGTGCAAACGGAAAAGAAGGTGACGCCGAGTTGCGCATCCCGAGCATCCGCGGGCAGTTGCGCTACTGGCTGAGAATCGTCTGCCATGATAAAGATTATCCCAACACGACAACAAAAAAAGAACATGCCGTTTTTGGTGGGATTCGCGGACGGGCATTGGGATTCCATGTCTCGGCCAAAGGCGGAGCCGTCGTGGATTCGGTCGCTTCACGAGTCGCTTTGGAGACATCTGTGATGTCTCCCCTCGGGAAAGAATCCTATCCCATGTGCCCTCATAAAACCGGAACAGACGCCGCGCCTCGAAACGGTCTTTCACCAGATCAATCCTTCCATCTCTCTTGGCAACTACTCTTGGACGATGCGGCGGTCAAATCCGATTTCCTTTGCGCGCTCAAGGCATGGGTGCTGTTGGGCGGTCTGGGAGCACGTTCCAACCGGGCTGCTGGTTCCATCTGGCGAAAGAATTGGAAACCCACTGAAGCCGATTTCCTCAAACTGGTGAAATCGTTATGGGGAGGAAATGCCCTACCCGATTATCTCCGGGTAAAGGTGCTTCGGCTTTTGACTCAAGAGGAACTCGATAACTATAAGCCCGAGTCGAAACGCAGCGGATGGGGCTCGACTTCATGTGATGATCCCATGCTTCTCCGAACCATCGCTACCGATACGCTTCAATTGGGGAATGACTGCGGCGGCGCATTGGGCTTTGGAGGACCGAACGGCAGAAAGGCATCCCCCCTCAAGTTGAAAATCGGCCATTTTTCTGATGGTCACAGGCTTATCGCCGTCTTGGATAAAAGGAATAATCGCGACGGCGACATCGCATGTGCGGTGAAGCGCCTTCAAGCTGTCAACAAGCCGCTTGGTCTGCTGCTTGCCGAAGCTAAGATCGGCTAACGAATATGAAATCCGCCCACACATCCAGAATATCTATCTTATGAACCTCATCACAGTCAGCATGCTCCTGACCAACGCCATCCAATTCGCCGCGCGCGCTCATCTGGGGCAAGTTCGCAAAGGCACCGAGACGCCCTACATCGTGCATCCGTTCGCGGTGGGGATGATCCTTGCCCGGCTTGGATTCCCCGACCAAGTCATCGCCGCCGGTCTGTTGCACGATACACTGGAGGATACGGGAGTCACGCGGACGCAACTGGCTGAAGCGTTCGGCGACGAAATCGCCTCCATCGTGGTTGCTTGCTCCGAACCCGACAAATCCCTCGGATGGCGGGAACGCAAACAACACACCATCGACACTCTGGAGTCCGCTCCTTGGACCGTGAAGGCCGTGGCTGCCGCCGACAAACTGGACAACTTGCGAGCCATGAGGCCGATTTCGCCCAAGTCGGCGCGGTGCTCTGGCAGCGCTTTAGGCGGGGACGGGACGAACAGGAATGGTACTACCGCTCGATTTTCCAAGCCTTGATCAGCCAGAGTTCACATACTCCTCCCGAATTTTTGAGCTTGCTCGCAAAGTATGATGAGACATTGGAACATTTCTTTCTGCGAACACGCTGTTCGCGCACCATCACCGTGAAGCGCGACGAGGCGGAGCGTTGTCGCGACGAGAAAGTTGACGGACGCTGCCGTTGGCTTCTGGCGATTGACGGTGAAACTTTGGCGGCGAGGTTCGTTCAGCACGATCACTCAGGTTTTGTCGCCGAAGCTCAGGGACACGAGGATTTTTTCCCCGTCGGAATGCTCTTTGAACACGAGGATGCCTTCCTCGAAGCTGGCGACTGGACGTCGGTGTCGACTTCCAAGCTGAGGCTACATGACGGTGTTTACCGCAGCTATCATGTCAAATGGGCGTAATTTATCCGTATTTTCGTCGCAAGCAATCCAACATCGGCCATGCCAGCACTCGAAAACTCACTGAATCCCGCGCCGTGAAAAGCAATTTTGACCTAAAATTTCTCATCTCATGATCCTTCTCGGTAACACCTATCCTCTCAGTCTCATTCGCCGCCCCGTGAGCATCGTGCCCACGTCGCTGGACGAGTTGCGCCGCCGCGCTCAATCCGAAGGCATCCTTTCCTTCTGGGGACACAGCAACACCACGAAAGTGGCGGCGGAATTCCTGGGCTTTGATCCGACCCCGCACACACAAAGACCTGCGATCACCCTTAGTCAGGAAATGCTCCCATCGCTGGACGGGCAGACCTTCAACGAAGTCTGGGTGTTGTCTCCCGACTACATCCCCGGCTATCGGCCACAAATCGGCGAGGAGGTTTCAGTGAATCAGATTGCAGGATGGCAGGTACTGCGGATCGGGTTTTCAATCAATCCATGATACTTTCATCCCTTGCACCAAAACGACTTGCGGAAACACTTAGACATCGTTCACTTTAAAGTTGCTCATGAGCTCCCTTCGTCAATTCCTGAACTTCCTTCGTCAACCTCTCGATTGGCCTCGGCTGAGAAAATCAGTAGATGGCTCTCTTTGCAAACTCGCTTTATTTGCCCTTGGGGTCTTGACCCTCGGTCACACCTTTGCTGTCACCACATGGGAAATGCTCGAATATCGCTTCCCGTGGTATCTGTTCCTCGTTTCTTGTCTTGTCGTCTTCATCTTGTCCTCCGCTTGGCTGCGCGTGCATCGCTTTAGAAACAGGTGGGAGAACTTTGCCGCATTTATCCTCGCATTGACAGTAGGGCACTGGATTGCTTTGGATTTCCACCATCTTCTCGCTCATGGGTGGCACCTGCCGAAATGGATTATCACCTTGATCACGCTTTTCGGTTTGGTTCTCTGCACCTTCTTTCTTCACCACGTTCGTCACTCTTGGCGCGGCGTGGTCACCTTTGAACGCATCTCAGCCACAGAACGGGTAAAAAGATCGCCCATACATAATCTCGTAATCTTTCTCTCTCCTCCTACAACCGTACCTAAAATCGCCAACAAAATTAGCTTCAAAAAAACGAAAACGGGAGATGAATGGTTGGAACTCAGTGGCATTCTGGCCGATGACATTTCACGAATGAACGACCTCGGGTTTCACAACTGGCAACAACCTCTTCGCGCCATCTTGCCACACGTGGAGAATCTCCGATCGCTATGGATCGTCGTGTCCCGATCAAGCAATGGGAATACCGAAATCGCCGAACCTAAGCTGCCGGGAGAGAGCCCTGACAACACCCTAGGTTCGGCCCCCTATGGTAAAATCGCCGAAACGATCTTCGGACGCTATCTGGATTTGGCGACGACCGAAATCTACATCTCCGACCCGGTGGACTTCGAGGACTTCAAAACCTTGGAACACTACATCCGCAGCAAGATTCTAGATGTCCTCCCGCGCGGTTCGAGTCGGTCGACTGCCATTGACATCACCGGCGGCATGAAGGTCAGCAGTGCTTTGGGAAGCTTACTCACCGTCAATGACGAAGCCGTTTTCCAGTATGTCCAGACGATCGCTACGGATGATCCCAAGGCCCAGATCTACGATGTCCGCAACAACATCGCACCAGGCACGCCCGGATGATCCTGTTCCCCTGCAAGTTGTCATCAACTCGATCACGAGCTTTGCCGCTTGGACCACCCTGCGAACAGGCTCTGGATGAGGTGGCGCGGCGCACTCATGGATAGTGTTGAGTCATTTCCGTCGCCTCTGTATCCCCGCAGAATTCTCTATGCCCCCTCCTGTTGCCCCTCTCATGAAAACCACTCTCATTGCCGTCAGCGGGATGTCGCCCGCGATCCTCACCGAGACTGTCTGGGCGCTCGCCCATGAGACGCCGCTCGTGGTGCCGGACGAGGTCGTCGTGATCACGACCTCTCGAGGTGTGTGCGACATCGAGGAACTGCTGCTGACACCTCTCGATGTCTGGGGCGGCGAAACCGTGTGGTCTTGCCTGCGACGGGACATATTCGCCCTCGCCAAGCTGCCCCAGAAGAGCGCTAGGCTGCAACTCGCCACACGCGTCATTGAGCTGCCCGACGCGGCGACCGGTGTGAAACGAAAGGCCTCCGACCTGCGCAGTCGCGAGGACAACGACAGCGCGGCCGACTTCATCGTCCAGGTTCTCGCGCCCTACGCCGATGCGGAGGACAATCGCGTCATCGCCAGCATCGCCGGCGGGCGCAAGACCATGGGTGCGCTGCTCTACGCCGCCATGAGCCTACTGGGTAAGGAGGGCGACCGCGTTACTCATGTGCTAGTAAGCGAGCCCTTCGAGAACTGCCGCAGTTTCTTCTACCCCGGTCAACCCGTCCAAGCCCTAGAGGCGCGTCCCTATGGGCAGTCCCCTACTTCCATCCAAGCTGCGGACGCCGCCATCGAGCTGGCCGACATTCCCTTCGTCCCCCTACGCAACAAATTCGAGGAACTCAACGAACCCCGCCGCACCTTCGCGGGGCTGGTGGAAGCGTATTCAAAGGCCGAGCGTCAGGTGCTCAAACATGCTCCCCAAGTCTCGCTGGATATCGCGAAAGGTATTCTGAAGGTGGAGGGTCGATCTCTCAAGTTGACTGGACGCGACTTGCTCATCATCGCCTTCCTCCACGATCACGCTATCAAAGGCGGTCGGCATTTTCGCAACAAGGACGAGGCCGCCGACGATCTCGCCTCTTTCATGGATTCCTGGAAAAAGCGGCATCCCTTTCATCAAGCGACCACGCGCCTGAGCGGAGGCATGGCGACGGTGGACGACATCCCCAAAGCCCTGAACTCTCTGCGAACGCAACTCAGAAATAAGGGGCTCTCCGGCGCCGTTCCTTGGCTCGCCCCCGAACGAAGCCGCATCGGCTTCGACATCGCGAACGGATCCGGCTGAGGAGACCGTTCTCTCCGCCTTCCGAAATCCCCGGATTTCCCCGAACGCGCAAGGACCACCTTTCGCATCGAAGCTTGGAGCATGAACCACCAACCCTCCTCCTCACACAATCGTCGCTCCGACGACAACCCTGTCATCCAACTAGTTCGCGCTGATCTCTCCCGGCGCGGCGGTTTGGCACTGAACCGTTTCTTCTTTTTTGCCACGATCTTCCTCCTCTCGCTGCTCTTCCTCGCGGGCTTCGTCCGCATCGGAGCACTGCTCTGGGTGAGGAGCGAGATCTCCAGTTCCACTGGCGAACTCGCCCGTGTAAGCGGCTTCGATGCACGCACCACTGGATGGCTCACCGGCCCGGTCTCCCTTATTTCCTCGGCGCTGGTGGCCGGGACCGTGCTGCGCATCCTGTTCGCGTTCCTCCTGCCGTGGACGAGGGGGCCCCACTTCTTTCGCTCGGTTTTCCTCGTGCTGGCGGCGACCGGATTCTTCGCGGTGGCGCCCGGAATCATCACCGACTTTCGCGGGCTGGATGAAGGTGGCCTGCCCGCAAAGATGAGCGAGATCGATCCTGCGGAGGTGGACTGGTTCACTCCGGGCAACGTACCGCTCCTTTTCTACGCCGACCATCTCGACGGACAGCGCCGCTTCTGGAACCGGCCCGGACACACTCCTAAGGACGGGGCCGTGGCCTATCCAGTGACTGAGGAAGTGCGTCGCTCTTGGGAGGAGGCAGAACAACGTAAATCCGCCGAGCAGCGCCGTCTCGAGCGGGAAGCCTCTCTGCGGCAGCAGGAGCAGAGGAACGAAAAGCTGGCGCGGGAGCATAAGGAAGCGCTCGCCAAGCTGGAGACAACCCGTGAAGAACTCGTGCGATCCGCCGGAAAATTTACTAATGCTTCCGGCCATCCAGTAGGAATGGAGCAGCGAGGTTCCTCCGACGCTAAGCCTGTCGTGTCTTTCGGGAAGGCAGCGCCCGGTGGTTCCGGCAAAAGGACGGTGCCTCCCGGATTCCTCTCTCCCCAACCCAGTGCCCCGTCACCACTGCCGCCCGCCGATTTTGATTTCGAGGTGTTTCCGGGGCGCTTCCTCCAACTCGGGTTGTCGCGGCGATCCGCAGAAATCTGGGCCGACGGCACCGTGGAAATTTCACGTCCCGGATCCGACGATGTGATTGTGGTTGGATCTGGGATGCGCCGTAGCTTCAACCAGGCCGATACCCTGCTAGTGAGCCCGGTAGGCACGTCTTCCGTCCGCCTGCGCTTGCGCTGGCTGGAAGGGGGGCGGGAGAGCCCTTCTGTGGCCTATCTGCCTGTCGCTCCCGTCAAGGAAGCCACCACGCCGTCTGTGTCGCCTTCCGATCTTTGGCCTGCGGCACTGGTATCGGTTCCCAGCATAGCACCAGTGCCAGCATCGCCACGACCTCCGCAATGCTTCCCTTTGTATCCGGGCAAAGTTTTCCATATTTCGGTTCACAGCGATACCGTGGAATGCTGGAGCGACGGCCCTGTGATCGTTGGTGCGGGCAGCTCTGGGGGCGGGGTCCGGGAATTGGAGGCGTATCAGCGCATCCGGATTTCAGGTTCCCCCAAAATTCATGCCGCTCCGGCGGCCCGGGAAACGCGGCATTTTTTTGTCCAACCGATTGCACCGAGTCCGGCGCGAATGCAGCAGATGGTCGGCTACTGAAAATCTCAAGATGAAGGATGATCGAAGACACCGCTACGACGGGGCTTGCCACGACTCCAGAGTGGTGGACATGGAAGCCGTCCTGTCGCCCGAATCCGGTCGCATCGCGTTCGGGAAGGTGCGTTCCAACCGGGGAGCACCGAGATGCGACAGCGTCACTGTCGAGGAACTGGAAGCTGTGTTTCCTGCGCAATGGGCGGAACTGGGACGCAGCATCAAGGCAGGAACCTATCGGCCCCATCCGCTCCGGCGAGTCGAAATCCCAAAAGCGGATGGAGGCGTGAGGAAGCTCGGCATCCCGTCGGTGATGGACCGGGTCGTGCAGCAGGCTCTGGCTCAGGCGCTCGCTACGATCTTCGAGCCTAGGTTCTCGCCGTCGAGTTTCGCTTACCGTCCGGGACGGAGCGCCATCGATGCGGTGAAAAGCATCCAAGCCCGTCTCCGCCACGACGACGGGTTTTCAGCCTTGCATCTCGACATCCGCTCCTTTTTCGATTCGGTGGACCACGGTCTGGTGCGGGACCATTTGTCCGGGCAACCCGTCACAGCCGAAGTACTCGATCTGGTAGATGTGTCGATCCGCTGCGGCGTGCTTGAAAAGGGCTTGGTTCGCTCGTCGGCGGCGGGCATCCCGCAAGGCAGTCCGCTCTCGCCGCTGCTCGCCAACGTGGTGCTAGATTCCTTCGACAGATGGTTGACGCGGAGACATGTCGCCTTCGCCCGCTACGCCGACGACCTCTTGTTGCTCGTGCCCAGTCTCGCGGAGGGGCGGCGGCTGATCGAAGAGGCGGCGGATTTTCTCTCCCGCGTCCTCCGGCTCGAACTCAACAAGGAAAAAACTCGGCTCGGCCATTGGTCGCGGGCGTCTTTTCTCGGATTCGGATTCCGAGCGGATGCAGCAGGAGGCGTCCGCCGCTGTGTCAGCCCGGAATCCCTCGCCGCCTGTCGGGCCGAGGTCGAAAATCTCGCTGCGGCAAACGGGGGAGGGCCGGAAAGGGCCATTGTGGAAACGAGGAGGTTTCTCAGCGGCTGGACCGCCTACTACCGCCATACCGAATTCGCCGAAGACATCCGCGAACCATACGCGGTGGCGCGCGACCGCGTGCGCATGTGCCGCTGGGCCGCATGGGAGAGCGCGGAAAACCGACAGCGGGAATTGATCTGTCTCGGCATCGATCCAGAGTCGGCGGCGGCAGCGGCCCGCGAAATCCCGCCGCCCCTGCCGCTGCTGAGATGCGCCATGCCCGACGAATCATTCCGGGGCCACGGGCTCGCCGATCCGCTGGCACCGGCCTGGCCCGGCGAACCCGGGAGACAGGCCGCCGCCCGCATGGAATACGGAGGCTCCATCCCCCGCAGCACGTCACACGCCCGGATCCGCTGGGGCGACTCCTTGCTGTGGTTCCTGCGCCGTCTCTTCCGCTCCCGGCTGCTCCGGGTGCGCTTGGAAACCTGCCGATCCCGGCGGGGATTTCTGCCCCGCCCCTCCGCCATTGGCATCGAAATCGGTGGCTTCTGTTTCCGTTTCCGTTTGTGAATTACCCCTCCATCGCTTGTCATGCCCACTCTCGCTATCCAAAGTTCCGACTCCAAAGTGTCGCTCGAGTCCAAGTGCCTCATTGTCTCCTCCCGTGCAGATGGGGAGGAGAAATGCTCTTCCGTGCCGCTGATTGAGATTGAGCGTGTCCTGCTGTGCAGCCGCGCCCACATCACCACGCCCGCGCTCGCGGAGCTGATGCGGCGCGGCATCCCCGTGTCCGTAGTCACATCGCGCGGGCGTTTCCTCGGTTCCTTCGAAGCTCCCGGTCCCGCCCGAGGTCTCATGCGCCTAGCCCAGTATCAGCGGCAGGGCGATCCTTCTTTCTCTTCCGTGATCGCCGGAAAGCTGGTGACCGCGAAGATATCCAACCAGAGAAGGCTGTTGCAGCGCGTCGATTCGAACCACGGAATCCTCAGCGATTTGGTCGGCAAACGGCTCGCCTCCTTCGCGGAACGGGCCGAGAACTCTGCATCGGTCGATCTCATCCGAGGATTGGAAGGTGCAGCAGCAGCGGAATTCTACGAGGCCTGGGCGTGTTTCCTGCCTGCGGCTTTCCCTTTCGAGAAGCGATCCTTGCGCCCGCCTCTCAATCCTGTCAACGCATGTCTCTCCTACATCGCGTCGCTGCTCTACGGCGAACTCCTCAGTGCCTGCCATGCGAGAGGACTCGATCCGGCGCTCGGGCATCTCCACCCGTCCACCGACCAGCGCTGGTCCCTGCCGCTCGACCTGATGGAACCCTTCCGCCCTTGCGTCATCTACGCGCTGACGTTGCGCCTCTTCTCCCACCGCATCCTCAAACAAGGCGATTTCGAGGCGAAAAGTGGTGGCACCTATTTGAACGACGGTGGGCGCCGCACTCTCCTGAATCACTACGAAAAAACCATGGAGCGAGAGCATTTCTCTGAGTTTGCGCAATGCCGCACAAGTCTTCGGCGGCAGATTCAGGAAGCACCCCTGCACTACAAGACGAGTTTGGCCGATCCAGCTCGCTTCGCCCCCTTTCGCATGAATTGAATGCCCCCATCTTCTCGCCGTCATGGGAAGCGTCACTACCATCTCCCGGGCCGAAACCGATTGGTGGGACGACTTGCTTCCGCCCCGCCCCCATCCCAAACCGCCTGCCTCCGAAGAAATGCTCCGCCTCATCGCCTACGACATCGCCGACGAACGCCGTCTCCGCCGCATCGCCAAGGTATGCGAGGGCTTCGGAGTGCGCGTCCAGAAAAGTCTCTTCGAATGCTGGTTGGACGAAGACTGCTTCGAGGAGATGTGGTCTCTACTTTTGGGAGAAATGAAGGAAGCGGAAGATTTCCTCGTCGCCTACCCAATCGATGTTCGTAGCGCCCGCAAACGCCGCACCGCCGGGCGAGGCATGATCATCACCGAGAAGCGTTCTCGGTATGTTTTTTGACGCGCAGGGAGTAGGTCGAGGTCAGAGCTTTGCCGAAGCGGAAACCGAGGGAGGCCTGACTTCGATGATTGCGATCATGTTATCTGTTTATAGAGAATAATATAGGAAGATTTTTGTAGACGAGTAAACAGGAGTGGTATCCCGATTTCGGCGTGCCCGAACGACCTCTGACTTTTCTAGGAAGTTGACAACTGAATTAAAAGGAAATACGAATTAGGTGTCCGCTAAGGACACACAGCCGAAAGGCATTGAAGACCAGTATTCCGCGATCTTTTCTGGTGCCGATATATCCGTCCGCTAAGGACACACAGCCGAAAGGCATTGAAGACATTTCGACGAAGCCCCAATGCAGCAATCCCGCCGTCTTCGTCCGCTAAGGACACACAGCCGAAAGGCATTGAAGACCACGAGCTAATTCGTACTGAATACGACTCATATTTAACTGTCCGCTAAGGACACACAGCCGAAAGGCATTGAAGACCATCCCTGTTGGGACATCCTCATACCCGTACTCTGTGTCCGCTAAGGACACACAGCCGAAAGGCATTGAAGACTCCGGCCACTCGATCGCCACCCGGCACTCACTGATCCGCGTCCGCTAAGGACACACAGCCGAAAGGCATTGAAGACCAAAATTACAATGGTGACAGTCTTCAATCCTTTGAAGAAGTCCGCTAAGGACACACAGCCGAAAGGCATTGAAGACAAGGTTGGTTCTGGCCAAAGAGAACACTAATATGGCGTCCGCTAAGGACACACAGCCGAAAGGCATTGAAGACTATGGCGTTTTTCTTGGGTAGAGCCTCCAGACGCATAGTCCGCTAAGGACACACAGCCGAAAGGCATTGAAGACTGATAATCCCAGAGCTTCAAAGAAATCCCCTTGCTTCAAGTCCGCTAAGGACACACAGCCGAAAGGCATTGAAGACAAGGTTGGTTCTGGCCAAAGAGACCACTAATATGGCGTCCGCTAAGGACACACAGCCGAAAGGCATTGAAGACGGCGTGAGCGATGGCCACAGCCACCGGCAACGACGCCGGTCCGCTAAGGACACACAGCCGAAAGGCATTGAAGACGGGACCTCACACCCTCAGGCATAGGACACTTCATTTGTGTCCGCTAAGGACACACAGCCGAAAGGCATTGAAGACACCGTGAGAAATTGCCACAGCCACAGGTAGGCTGGCGTCCGCTAAGGACACACAGCCGAAAGGCATTGAAGACCGGCGGTCTTCCCATCATTGGTGGTCTTCCCATCGGCGTCCGCTAAGGACACACAGCCGAAAGGCATTGAAGACTGGTGACAGATTTTCGAGTCTAACTCGATTTCCCTCGTCCGCTAAGGACACACAGCCGAAAGGCATTGAAGACCGGCGTTGCCAATTAACAATTAACAGTTAATAGTGAACAATGAGTTCCTGAAATGGCGATATGATTGGCTCGCTACTGGGTTGGCGGGGACATGCTCAAAGGCTTCACTTGAGCACCCTTTCAGGGCTTTGTGTTTCCGAATCTTCAAATTCACAGGGTGTTGCCCTAGGCATATAGTGCGCCTCTTTGAGGCTGGGAATACACGTCATCGGGAGTGAAGGAAGAGTAGCGTGGACAATCCTGTCCGCGAAAGCCGTTCATGGGAGCGCCAACGAGGACGTAGGCGGCCCCAGGCTGGGGTAGTGGAGGAAGAGTAGCGTGGACAATCCTGTCCGCGAAAACCATTCCTGGGAGCGCCAACGAGGACGTAGGCGGACCCAGGCTGGGGTAGTGGAGGAAGAGTAGCGTGGACAATCCTGTCCGCGAAAGCCATTCCTGGGAGCGCCAACGAGGACGTAGGCGGCCCCAGGGGATTCTAAAGGACAGGCGATTTTAAATTTCTTCATCCTTCCGCCTTCATCCTTTTTTCTCACCCTCCTACCAGCGCCTTCGTCGCATTCCCGAGCATCGCCTGAATATGCGGAGTGTAGAGATCGGGTTCTAAGAGGAAGGAGTCGTGGCCTTTTTCTGAATGCACGGTGAAGAAGAGATGGGGGACATCCGCTCGCTTGAGGGCGTCCACTAGCGCTTGCTGCTCATCTGGATAGAAACAGTAATCTTCCTCGATGCTGAAGATCAGATATTGGTGCTCGGCCTGATGGGATCGAGCGAAAAGGGCGTCGCTATCGGTTGCGCCTGACTCCCGCACTGGATCGAAGCGACTCCACGCTTCGCAGATGCGCAAATAAGTGTTGGCGTCGAAGCGATTCGTAAATTTTTTCCCCTGATGGAGCATGTAGCTTTCGACGTGATCGTGAACCTGATACCAAGAAAAGCGCTCGTCCGGGTGAATTAGATCGCGACTGGCGCGGTTTTCGATCGCATTGAGATGGACGAAGGTCTTGTGGCTGATCATGCGGGCGAGGGCGAGCCCGGTCTCTGGCACCCCGGATTCATAGTAATCGCCTCCTCGAAAGCGGGGGTCGTTCTCTATGGCGAGAATCTGTTCGAGCAAAATGATGCGGTTGAGCACTGTGGTTTTCACCCCGGTCGCAATGGGGATCACCTTGCTGACGCGGTGTGGATGGGTGGTCGCGAAGGTGATGGCACCCAATCCTCCTGTGGAAGGACCGACCACAGCGAGCAGGCGATCAATCCGGAGCGAATCCAGCAGCATGACCTGACTGCGGACGATGTCGGCAAAAGTGACATGGGGAAAGCGCGAGCCGTAGCGCTGGCCAGTGGCGGGATCGATGCTGGAAGGCCCGGTGGAACCGTAACAGCCGCCCAGATAGTTCGCGCAGATGATGAAGTAGCGGTCGGTGTCGAGGGCCTTGTCCGATCCGATAAAGGGCTCCCACCATCCGGTGACGCACTCCTGAGTCCAGAATTCCACGCCGGGGACCCCTGGATTGATCCCGGCTGCATGTTGACTGCCCGAAAATGCGTGAAACAGCAGAATGGCGTTCGAGCGATCTTCATTAAGTTCGCCAAAAGTCTCATACGCGATCTGGGCGTGCTCGAGCACTTCTCCGCTCCGAAATACGAAGGGAGCATCCGGCGTTGCGATTTCCAGAAACTGTGAGTTGATGATACCAAGGTCACTCATTCAACGAGTCGATAAAAAAGGTGAAAGGCTAGTCCAGTTCGCCTGCCTCTGCCACCCTTTTACGTGTCATAATTGGCCCAGGCTTGTTTTCGGGCGGTGCCTGTCGAGACAAAATTGAATTTCCGGAGCCTCTCAGCTCGCAAATCACGCCGTCTGGCACTCGGGGAGAGGATCGAGTTCCCTTTGACTTCTTGCTGCCTCCGTCGTTCTCTACACACATGGCTGACGCTCCCAAGCGACTCTTTCTTCTCGACGGGATGGCTCTCGTATATCGGGCGCACTTTGCCCTGATCCGCTCCCCCATCTACACGTCCAAGCGTGTGAACACCTCGGCTATCTACGTGTTCGCCACGACTCTGCTGGACTTGCTGGAAAAACAGAATCCGACGCATATCGCGGTGGTTTTCGATACGCCTGAACCTACGGCTCGCCATATTCTCTATCCGGCCTATAAGGCGACGCGGGAGGCGATGCCCGAGGATTTGTCTCTGCAGCTACCTCATGTAAAACGCCTGATCGAGGCCTTTCGCATTCCAGTGATCGAGCATCCGGGCTGGGAAGCGGACGACGTGATCGGTACGCTGGCAAAGCGAGCGGAGGCTGTGGGCGGATTCTCCACCTACATGGTGACGCCGGATAAGGACTTCGCCCAACTGGTCACGGAATCGACTCGTATTTATAAGCCCGGACGTCAGGGGAAGGGGGCGGAAATTCTCGGGGTGGAAGAAATTCGCACGCAATGGGAGGTCGATCCCATCCAGACGATAGACGTGCTGGGGCTGTGGGGAGATGCCTCGGACAATGTGCCCGGCGTGCCTGGGATTGGTGAAAAGACAGCGAAAAAACTGATCTCCGAGTTCGGATCGATCGAATCTTTGCTGGAACA
This sequence comes from Verrucomicrobiota bacterium, assembly GCA_963205275.1. GTDB lineage: Bacteria > Verrucomicrobiota > Verrucomicrobiia > Verrucomicrobiales > DEV007 > Arctic95D-9. The sequence continues at coordinate 14,218 of CAUJIH010000093.1, forward strand.
CACTGATCGACTGAAGGGGAAGCAGCGGGAGAATCTGGAGGCTCATCGCGAGCAGGCGCTCTTGTCGAAAAATCTGGTCACGATCCTGACTGATGCGCCGGTTACGACCACGTTCGAGGAAATCGCGCTTTCTCCACCCGATGAGGCCGCACTCCGATCTCTTTTCGTCGAGTTCGAGCTTAATTCGCTCGGGAAGCGAATCCTGGGCGATGATTTTCAGGCGGGTCGTGGATTTGATACCGCGAAAGGCGAGGATGGTGAAAAAATCGCGCAACTGCGCACGATTGCGGATTTCTCCAAGCAATATCGGCATATCAGACCGAGTGATGCAGAGGGGCGTGCGGCCTTGATTCGGGAGTTAAAGTCCCGTCCTGCCTGGTGCTTCGACGTGGAAACCACCTCTCTGGATGAAAAGACCACCACTCTACTAGGGATCGGGTTCTCCTGGGAGGCTCATCACGGGGCTTATGTCGAATTTCCCTCGGGAACACAGGCTGCTGCGGTATTGGACGAATTTCGCGAAGTCTTCACCGATCCCGGGATTGAGAAAATCGGCCACAATCTAAAGTTCGACATAGGAGTTCTGGGATGGCAGGGCATTCGCGTCAGCTCACCCGTATTCGACACGATGTTGGCGCACAGTCTGATCGAGCCAGAACAGCGCCATAAGATGGACTTTCTGGCCGAGTCCATGCTCGGATACACTCCGATCCCCTACGAAGCCGTCTTCGGCGGCCCGTCGGCAGAGCCGAGTGGTCAACTGAAGCTCTTCGACGATCTTCCTGAGGAAGGCGTAGCCTCTCACTCGCCTAATCCCGAGGATGTCGCCCGCTACTGCTGTGAGGATGCCGATGTCACTTGGCAACTCGCGGAGAAACTGCGGCAGCAAATCCATGAAGCGGGACAGGATCACGTTTTTCACGAGATCGAATGCCGCCTGATTCCCGTGCTGACGGCCATGGAGCGCGAGGGCATCAGAGTCGATCCCCTAGTTCTCCGCGAGATCGGGGGCATCCTGCAGCAGCAGATCGGAGCGTATGAAAAGTCGATTTACGAGGCTGCGGGTGGCGCTTTCAATGTGAACTCACCCAAACAGGTCGGCGAAGTTCTCTTCGAACGACTCCATCTAGTGGATCAGCCGAAAAAGACCAAGACTGGACAGTATCGAACGGACGAGCAGACCCTGTCTACTCTGGCCGCCACCCACGCAATCGTGCGAGATTTGCTCGCCTATCGTGAAGCAGCGAAGCTGAAGAGCACTTACGTCGATGCCCTACCCGATGCCATTTTCTCCGGCACCGGGCGGATTCACACCACGTTTCATCAATTGCTCACCGCCACTGGACGCTTGGCATCGAACAATCCCAATCTCCAGAATATCCCGATCCGCTCGGAATATGGGCGAGAGATCCGGAGAGCTTTCGTACCGAGAAGTCAGGAATACCTCCTGCTCTCCGTCGACTATTCCCAGATCGAACTTCGCGTGATGGCTTCACTCTCGGGCGACGAGGCGATGATCGGGGCCTTCCTTGCGGGAGAGGACATCCACGAGGCGACTGCGGCCCGGGTTTTCGGCGTTCCTCTGAATAAAGTGACGTCCACTATGCGCCGCACTGCCAAGATGGTGAATTTCGGCATCATCTACGGGATCTCTGCCTTCGGACTCTCCCAGCGACTCAATGGGGAACTTTCCCGAAGCGCCGCCCAAAATGTGATCGACGAATATTTGCGCCAGTATCCAGGTGTGAAGCGATTTCAAGACCACACCATTCAACAAGCTCGACAGGACGGATATATCGAGACTCTATCTGGTCGGCGTCGCTATCTACGCGACATCAATTCTAGGAACGGGCCGGTCCGCGCCGCCGCCGAACGAACGGCGATCAATACGCCCATCCAGGGTTCCGCAGCCGACATGATCAAGATCGCGATGGTGAAGGTGGCCGAACTCCTCGATTCCGAGAGCTATCGCACCCGGATGCTTCTCCAGATCCATGATGAACTGGTGTTCGATCTGCATCGTGAGGAAAGAGATCTGTTAATTCCGAAAATCGAGCAGGCGATGATCCATGCTCTGCCGCTGAAAGTTCCGGTCGTCGTCGAATCCGGCGTGGGTGAAAACTGGCTGGAAGCGCATTGAGTCTGCCCCATCTCTGACTTTCTCTGTCTGAAATAGAAAAACTATTGCAATTGAGAGAGGCGAGCTTAGAGTGCCCGCCCTATGGCAAGAATCGCCGGAAAAAGTAAAACACGAAAAGGGGTCGCCAAACGATTTAAGGTGACCGGCAGCGGACGAATTCTGCGTCGGAAACAGGGCAAACGCCACCTGAACCGCCGTAAGAACTCGAAACGTCTTCGTCGTCTCGGCCAGGCTACACTCGTGTCGCCTGCTGACGAGAAAGCGGTGAAGATGAATCTTCTCCTCTGATAGGGTAACCTGTCCGGGTGGAGGAAATTCATTCCGCTGAGCTGAGTGAGTCAGCTCGAGATCGAAGCGACTGGCGTCGCGGCAGAAATGCCTACCGATGTCTAACGAGAGGGTGAGTCGCCCGATCTGAACAAAACAACAGCCCGCTCAAGAAAGAAAAAAATGCCAAGAGCAACCAATTCGGCCGCAAGCCGCAAGCGCCGCAAGCGCATCCTGATGAAAGCGAAGGGCTTCCGCTCTGCTCGCTCCAAGCTGATTCGTACCGCCAAAGATGCTGTCACCAAGGCGCAGCAATGGTCCTATCGCGACCGCAAGGTCCGCAAGCGCACGTTCCGAGGGCTGTGGATTCAGCGGATTAACGCCGCTGCGAAACTCAACGGGATGACCTATTCTCGATTGATGGAAGGCCTGCGGGCAGCTGGGATCGAAGTGGATCGCAAGATCCTCGCAGATCTCGCGATCCAAGATGAAGCGGGCTTTGCCTCTCTCGTTCAGAGGGCTTCTAGCGCCCTGAGCGAAAAAGCGAACGCGAGCGCCTAATCTCTCGAATCTCTCGACGGAGCTACTCGCGAGTCCGAGTAATCGAAGACCGCTATCAAAGTTGAGGCGGTCTTCGTTCTGTCTCTCGGTCGTAAATTCTGCTGAGCATCGGGAGGTAGTCTCTCGGGTGCCGCTTCCTTTTGATTTCTGGCTGAGGGCGAGTCTTCCATTCTCTGATCGTGAAGCCTGATCGCTAGGATTGATCGCGGGGATCGGTTAAGTTGCTGTCGAAATATGACATCGCTCTTTTCACGGCGGCTTTCAGCCCTGTGATACAGAAATTCCGGATGGATGGGAGACTTCCGGTTTCGAGAATCTCGCATCGTGCTATCTTCGTTCTTCCCCCTCCGTTCACTGGCGTTCAAAGTCACCGCTCTGCTCGCATAAAATTTTTACCCTTTTGATTTTTCCCATGCTCGAAGAACTCGAAACGATACGGAAAGACGCTCTCGCCGCCATTGCTACGGTGACAGATGAGCCAACGCTGGAAGAACAGCGCATCGCCTTTTTAGGAAAAAAAGGACGATTAACGATGATCGCCGCCAACATGCGATCCATCCCCGCTGATCAAAAAAAGGCCGTGGGCCAGGCTCTGAACGAGGTGCGACAGGCGATCACAGAGGCGATGGAGAAAACAGCCAGCGATCTGACAGCGAAGCGAGACGCTGCCGCCTTTGCCTCCATCGATCCGACTCTACCCTCGCGCGCTCTGCCTCAAGGCGCCCTCCATCCCCTGAGTCTCATCCTAGATGATGCCGTTCGAGTCCTGCGTCGCATGGGTTTTGCGCTCGCCGATGGCCCCGAGATCGAGACTGAATGGCACTGCTTCGACGCACTGAACACGCCCGCCGATCATCCGGCGCGGAACGAGTCTGACACATTTTATTTCGACAGCGGGAAGCTCCTGCGCACTCATACTTCCTCTGTCCAGATTCGGACGATGGAGGCTCAGGTACCCCCTGTGCGGGTTATTGCTCCCGGCAGTGCTTTTCGTCGAGACGAGATCGACGCCACGCATCTGAGTGCTTTCCACCAGCTCGAAGGTCTCTACGTGGATCGCGGAGTCACCTTGGCCGACCTGAAAGGGACTCTGGAGCATTTCTTTCGCGAAATGTTCGGCTCCTCCACCGAGGTTCGCTTCCGGCCTCACTTCTTTCCGTTCACTGAGCCGAGCTTCGAGGTCGATCTGAAGCTTCACGCCGTCGGGCGTGCTGCGAAGTGGGTGGAGATCGCTGGTTGTGGGATCGTCGATCCGGCGGTGTTCGCAGAGATATCTCGCAAGCGAGGGGATCAGGCCTACGATCCGACACAGGTGACTGGTTTCGCCTTCGGCATGGGGCTGGATCGTCTGGCGATGATACGCTATGGGATCCCCGATCTTCGTCTCTTGATCGAAAACGACCTACGCTTTCTCTCCCAATTCAGCGCGTGAGGCCAGACGCCTCGGCCCGGCCCGACAATTATTCTCGATTTTCGTCTGATGAAAGTTTCTCTCCAATGGCTCGAATCTCACCTCGATCTCGCGGACTTCTCTACCGAACAGCTCTGCGATTTGTTGACCTTTTCCGGCATTGAGGTCGAGGGGGTGGAATCTCTCCCGGATCATCTCGTCGTCGCGCAGATTCTGTCGTCTGAGCCCCATCCCGGTGCCGACAAGCTCTCCGTCTGCCAGGTCGATGACGGATCGGGCCAGGCTCGCCAGATCGTTTGCGGCGCGAAAAATTATCGAGTGGGGGACAAAGTGCCTCTGGCCTTGCCAGGATGCGTGCTCACAGCTCCCGATGGGAAAACGTTTGAAATCCGCGAAGGAAAACTTCGAGGGGTCGATTCGCTGGGAATGATGTGCTCGGCACAGGAGCTCGGTCTGGCGAAGGAGTCTGATGGTCTGCTCATTCTTGACTCGGAAGCGAAAGTGGGCATCCCGATGGCTGAACTTTATCCCACGGTGTTTGAACTCGAGATCACTCCGAATCGCCCTGACTGCCTGAGTCATCTCGGGGTCGCAAGAGAGCTGACGGCGCTGCTCCGCCGACCGCTGAAGGGGCGACGAGATTACGGCGACTCCCAGACCTCAGTGCGACCCGGAAGTCCGTCTGAGTTGCGACTGGAGACTCCAGGCTGCTCCTTCTACACCGCTCGTATCATCCGGGGAGTCAAAGTCGCCGATTCCCCTGCCTGGCTGAAGCAGCGATTGAAATCAATCGGGCTTCGACCCATCAACAACATCGTCGATCTCACAAATTACGTCCTCTTCGAGACAGGGCAGCCACTGCACGCCTTCGATTTGGCGAAGCTCGAAGGGGCCGTCGTGATCCGGCAGGCGAGTGAGGGCGAAGGTTTTCTAGCGCTCGATGGAAAGGAATACACCCTGAGCGCACAAGATGTCGTGATTGCTGACGAGCACAAAGCCTTAGCTATCGGTGGCGTAATGGGTGGCGAGGACAGCGGAGTGACGGAAGCGACCACGGACATCCTCCTAGAAGTCGCTCACTTCGATCCACCTTCGATTCGGCGCACCAGTCGTCGTCTCGGGCTGCATTCTGATTCGAGCTATCGATTCGAACGAGGCGTCGATCCCTTGCAAGTAATTGGGAATTCCGAGCTGGCAACGCGCCTGATCGAAGAACTCTCTGGAGGAAAAGCGGATCCAGAACTTCTGACCGTCGGATCGCCGGGCGAGTCGCCGACTTCCATCAAGCTTGACGGCGATCTCTGCCGTGCCGTCATCGGCGCTCCCGTGAGCGATTCCGAGATCGCTGAAGTGCTCTTGGCTCTGGGATTGAAAAATTCGACTGACGGGTGGGAGATTCCTAGCTACCGACGCGATCTGGAACGACCGATCGATCTGATCGAAGAGGTCGCTCGCATTCGTGGACTCGACGCTGTCCCCGCCTCAAATCGTGCGATCTATACTCCTGCGTCGAAGGCGGATCTGGCGTATGACTTTCTCTGCTCCTTGCGGAATCGACTCGTCGCGCTGGGCTTTTTCGAGACTCGTAGTTTGAAGCTGATTTCGGCAGCACAGTTGAATAACGACCTCGCGAATCAATACCGCGGTATGAACCCTCTTCGCCTGAAGAATCCTCTGAATGATGAGCAGGATTACCTCCGCTCAGGCCTCCTACCGGGCTTGCTGGCTACTGCGGCCAGGAATCAGCGTTTCGGGCAGTCCAATCTGCGCTTGTTCGAGGCAGGCCGTGTATTCACCGCCACTCCCAAAGGAGATGAAATCGAGCACGAGCATCTCGCCCTATTGCTCACGGGGTCGAGAAACCCCAGAAGCTGGGCGCACGATGCCTCCGCCACCCTCGATCTGCACGACCTGCGTGCTGCTCTCGATGTCGTGTGTGGGCAGAAGGTCAATCTCACCCCCCTTCCGGATGGGAAGCTCATGTGTGCCTGCTCGATCGAATTAGGATCGGGGAAGAAGGCTGTGAAGCTCGGGTCAGCGGGAATCCTGCCACCTGCGCGTGCACGAGAACTGGATCTCCCTGCTCCCGTTGTCCTAGCGGAACTGGACCTGAAAAAGCTCATGACCGCCTGTTCGAGAGAGTGCGTTTTCGCCGAACTCCCCCGATTTCCGGGTAGTTCGCGAGATGTCGCGATACTCGCTCCCATTTCCCTAGCAGCGGGGGAACTCAAGGATTTCATCGAGACCTATGACGAACCTCTCCTAGTCTCGGTCGAACTCTTCGATGTCTTCGCTGATCCTACGGGAAACAAGCTGCCTGCCGACAAGAAGTCCCTAGCATTCTCCCTCCTGTATCGCAGGGAGGATCGCACGCTCGAAGCCTCGGAAGTGGAAGCCTCTCATGCGAAACTTTTGGATTCCATCCGACAGAAATTTGGGGTAGAATTCCGGCAGTGAGTCAGAGAGCTGCTCGCTGCTTTGATTGGCTGATTTAGCCTTCTCGAAGCCTCGGATCTTTTCATATTTCTTCGAATTTTCCTGCCGTGTTCGACCTTTACCCATCAATTACAGGCCCGGACCGTTAATACGTTAATGGGAACTGAACCGGTCGTCGGCTGTCAGGCCTTCATTGGAAGGCAAAAGTCGATAGGTGGTTCCCGCCCTGTAGAGATACGGGAACGTGAGCCTCAAGATCGGGAGACGGCACTGGTGGGAAATCCTGTCTAGGCTTCCCGGCGATGATGTAACGCCGGGAAGTCTTCTAGCGCGACTTTCGCGATTCGACTCGTAAAGCGACTGGAAGCTTGAATGCAGAAGTAGGAAGAGTAGCGCGGACAATCCTGTCCGCGAAAGTCGTTCCTAGAACCGCCGACGTCTTCAGCGGCAGCTTTTCATGGAACTGCCTAGCGGGCACATGCCCAAAGGTTCCACTTGGGCCGCCCTTTCTGAGTCAGCTTTCCAGACTCAGACGCATCGGAATCATATTCGAATGCCGGAAATTCAGCTTCGCAAAGAAACGCTGGCTCTCGTCGCTGATCTTATCCGTCAGAAGCGTGATGCGCTTGAAATCCTTCCTCTTCGCGAAGGCGATCACATGCTCCAGCAAACGAGTCCCCAAGCCCTGCCCACGAAAATCCGGATGAATAATCACATCTTCCAGCAGAATCACGAATCCGCCCATCGCTGTACTGATCGTAAACAGCGTATTCACCATCCCGATGATTTCATAATCCGTGCGCAGGACGAAAATGCGCCCTCGACTCGCTTCTTCCAAAATCGCACGCAAGCCGCGTTCTTGCTTCTGACGATCAGGAACGAAATCCTGCTCCATCGCGAACAGGGACATGGTCAACTCGACCAACTTGGGCAGATCGTCCAATGTTGCAGGTTCAATACGAGCCGCCTGTCCTAGTGGCGAAGTGGTCGTGTTTTTTGAGGCTTCCATAAAGGATTTTCGAGATGGGCCGACGAAAACTTGTGCTCGCGCAGCTCACTTCTTCCATAGGGTAGCAAATTCGACGCTTCTGTAAACTTCAGCTTTGCGCCAATTCGAGGATCATAGGATTCGCCTTCGCTTTGAAGTCGGTCCACCAATGCTTGTAATTTCGATTTACTTTCTGTTGTATTGATGCTTCGTAATGCAGATTACATGAAGCAATTCCTCCTTTTTCTTTCCTCCGCTTTTTTCCTTAATCTGATGTCTCTCTCTGCTGAACCTCTCTCCGTGGGGGCTGATGCCCCGAAAGTCCAGACTGCTGACCAACACGGCAAACCTGTTGATCTAGGGAAGGAGCTAGCCACGGGGATCTCACTGGTCTATTTTTATCCGAAAGCAGATACGCCCGGCTGCACAAAGCAGGCCTGCAATCTTCGCGATGCCTTTGAGGAGGTGAGTCGCGCCGGAATCAGGGTGTTCGGAGTCTCCGCTGACACGAGCGAAGAGCAACTTGCCTTCGCTGACAAGTATCAGATTCCATTCGTACTCTTGGCAGATAAGAAGGGCGAAGTGATCGATGCGTTCGGAGTCCCGAAAAGCGATAGCGGGCGGGCGGCTCGTCAGAGCTTTCTCATTAAAGACGGCAAGATCATCTGGCGCGATTTGAAGGCGACGCCGACTACACAGGCTCAGGATGCGATCACTGCTGCGCAGGCGAATCGGTGAGCGAAATTGTGTGGTGAGCCAAATTGTGATTCCCGAAGGCTTGGGTCCCGAAGGCCTGGGAATTCTCGATCATCACCTTCACCTTCAGATCTCAGGTCAGATGATCTGAGCACCGCCTCACTCGGCTTTCAGTCGCTGAAGTTCCTCGTCCAGACGGGCTAAATATTTCGATGTAGCTTTGAGTCGCTCCGTTGTCAGCTTCGCGATGAATTCAAAGAGACAAGCGTAAAAGGCGGGGTTCTCTTCCCGCGGCAGAACGTGCTCTAGGAATTTCTGATCGACTGCGAGGCAGATGGAATCCTTGACCGCGACGACAGAGGCGGAGCGCACTTCATCATCTAAGGCCGCCAATTCGCCAAAGATGTCTCCAGAGTGACTCATGGTCACCAAAAATCGATTACCTTTCACTACGGCGACTTCACCTTCGAGGAGGATGAAAATGCGCGAGGCCTCGTCGCCCTCAGCGATAATCACGTCACCCGGCTCACATTCGATGAAGGCGGAGGCGTAAAGAACCTGATCGAGATGTTCTTTAGAAAAGGATTCGAGAAACGGCACACGCAGGAGTGTCTCCGGAATGTCGTCTTCGTCGTGGATGTATGCGTATTCTTGCACGATGGGAATGATAGAGAATCGCTTTCTCCGTGTCGAGTTCGGAATGAAAAATGATGATTTTTCCGGACGCGAACTCGTTCCCACTGAGATCAGCGAATCAGATTTCGAGAGGCCCACCGTTTGCCGAGCGAGATGGACTTGATTCTTTGCGCTTTTGGTTAAACCACGCGCGGAACAGACTGTGATCAGTCTGCACTTTGATCGATGCAGCGAGCGCTTTCTTTTTCGCATCGGCCTGATCGTCCTTGTAAATCTCGATGGAGTTCACATGCGCGATCATGTATCCGGCTCCGGCGGGGCGCTCGACGACTCCTGATGTTCCTTTTTCCGAAAGGCCTTCGACTGTGCGAACGATGAGATCCGCATCCGCGACATAGGCCGGTGGTTCCGTGATGGAAAATCCCGACAGAGTTTCCTGCTTCAGTCCCAGAGCCTTCGCTGTCTCCGCAAAGGATTTCCCCGCTTTTTCGGCCTCATTCAGCTTGGCTAGGGAATCACTAGCCGCTGCATTGACCGCTTCGTTGGACCGCCGCGTGAGCAGCACTTCGCGAATCGCAGGAGTGGCTTGCTCGAGAGTCAGCGGAGCTGGCGCGACGACAGAAGCGAGGTGGAACACGAGGAATACGCCCTCCTGTGCCTCCACGGGCACACTCACGCCGCCGACCTGCATCGCTTCGCTGAAAAGAGCGTTGAGAGCTTCATCCCGACCTTCGAGAATCTTCGCCGGTTCTTTCCGTGCGAAGGCGGGTAGCGAGCCGACTTCTGCCGTGAACTCGGCCTGTGTTCCTGCGAGCTTCTTGGCTACTTCGCTAAAATTCACACCGTCTTCAGCGAGATCGGCATAGGCGTAGTTCGTCGCATTGGCAAAGTTGAGCTTTGCTTTCGCTTTCGCCTCATTCGTGGCATCAGCAGCCACAGGTTTCGCCGTAAATTTGACGAAGTCGAACACCCGCTTGGGTTCACTCAGAAGAGATTCTTTATTTTCTTCGTAGTATTTCTTCACATCTTCGTCAGACACTTTTACGTCCTTGAGGTGATCGGCCCGGTCAAAGCGGACGAGAGTCGTGTTATATCGCTGATTATTCTGAATGTAGCGTCTGGCGGCCTCGCTCGGTAGAGCCTCGACACCGGCACCGATCAGATCACGCAGCTTCTGATAAGAGAGATAGTCTTTCACGAGCTGAGCTAGGTCGCTCTGTGTAAAACCATTCGGTCCGAGGACGTTATTATCCACATACGCCGCATTGACCCAAGGCTGTTGAAAAATGGGGAGCTGGGGAATGGCTGCCTTGATCTCTTCCGGACTTGGCTCGATCCCTAGCTTCTGCGCCTCGTGACGCAGAACAACAAGACTGATTACGAATTCCGTCATATCGCGATCCATCCGATTTTCACCGAACAGCACCATGGCGAAGTCGTACATCCCCATCTGATAGGCTACCTCGAAGTTGGAAGCCAGTTTTTGCGCTTCCTTATTGCGATAGCAGCGGTCATATACTTTTACGACGCAATTGCCTCCCCCCATCGCACCGGCGACGAAGTCGTAATCGGAGTAGAGAAAGGCAAAGGAGACGACGACCACAGCGGTGACGGCAATCAGGATACCTTTCTGGATGTGTCGGAGTTGGGCGAGCATGGATAAATTACGGGGCTATTCCGGAGAAAACAGAATGATTCAAACCGGGCTGGCAATTGTAGTGAGTCGGAAGCGCTTCTTCAACCGCTTTTTATGATTCATCCTCGATCCTCAATCACAAGCGCCTGCTCATTCCTCTGAAAATCCGCAAATGCGCCCAAGATTGAGACGGAGATGCGCCGGGTTCGCGCTTGATTGACTCCTGAATTTCTGACACCCTGTTTCTCATGAAGCACCTCCTTTTCATTGTCCTTTTCATGGTAGTTTCCGCATCCCTCTGCTGGGTTGATCGGATCGAGGGAGCGGAAGGTCAAGCGGTATTTCGTGCGGGAGCCGCCACGAGTGTCATCACTCCACCTCTGGGGGGACTCATTATCGGAAGTTTTTCCCCACATCCGGCCACTCATGTCCATGATGAACTCCATGCTCGCTGTCTGGTGCTGGACGATGGAAAGACCAAGGTCGCAATCGTCGTCTGCGATCTGTTGGGAGTGCATCGCAGTCTGGCTGTCGAGGCGAAATCGCTCATCGAAAAGGAACTAGGGATTCCAGCCTCGCACGTATCCGTCTCGGCTACGCATACACATTCTGCGGTGAATGCGCTCTACAACGAGATTCGCACGTATCAATCAGATATTGAGCTAACTGATTACCAGCACTTCGTCGCTAGGCGTATCGCTGATGGGGTAAAACGGGCGGACAATCTGCTGCGCCCTGCCGAGATGGCTTTTAGCACCGTTGATATTCCCGAGCACGTCTTTAATCGACGCTGGTTTCTGAAAGAGGGGACCATGCCAGAGAATCCCTTTGGGAAGACGGATGAAAAGGTAAAAATGAATCCTAAGCCAGGTTCCCCTGACAATATCAAGCCGGCAGGACCCACCGATCCCCGTGTTTCCTTTCTAGCATTCCGCGAACCGGACGGAAAGGCCATCGCACTCTACTCCGCGTATTCGCTGCACTATGTGGGAGGGGTGCCTCGTGCTACTGTCTCGGCGGACTACTACGGCTATTACTGCCGAGATGTGGAAAAGGCTCTGAGTCAGCCGGATCAGGATCCGCCTGTCGTCGCGCTGATGGCGAACGGAACGAGTGGTGACGTGAATAATATCAATTTTTTTCAGCCACAGCCTTCAAAAAAGCCCTTCGAGCGCATGCGATTCGTCGCGAGTGATATCGCCACGAAGGTGACGACGGCGCTGAAGTCCGCTCAGTGGAAAAGCGACGTGACGCTCGATGCTCGTTACGAGGAAATCGCCGATTTAAAATGGCGTAAGATCCCGCAGGAGCTCGTGGACTGGTGCAAGCGCATGGAAGCGGAGGCGACGAAGGGTGAGAAAAAGTCCGTCGCGACCTTGCTCTACGCTGAGCGCATCCAGAATCTGGCCAAGGCGAGTCCTCAGACGAAGTATCCCGTCCATGCCGTGCGGATCGGCGATGTGTGCATCGGCATGGCCCCGTGCGAAGTGTTCGCAGAGACGGGAATGGAATTCCGTGAGCGCAGCCCCTTCAAGCATTCCTTCATGACCGAATTGACGGACGGCTACTACGGCTACATGCCAACGCCGAGACATTTCGAGCTCGGTGGTTATGAAACCTGGCCCGCGTCGAACTATCTAGAACCACAGGCTTCCGTAAAGATGCTGAATACCGTCATCAAGCTGGCAACAGAATTAAAGGACGCACAATCATCCAAGTAATTTTCAGACCTCATTTTCCTTTTCTCTCCCTCATCTCAAACTCTTCTCATGAAATCAATCCCATTCCATTGGCCACGCATCGCTCTTTGTCTCGTCTCTAGCCTCGCTCTCGGTTCCGTCATCACGACCACAGCGGCTGAGTCAAACACCCCGGAACCGAAAGTCTTTCGTGCAGGGGCCGCCACCAGCGTGATCACTCCGCCACTGGGCGAGAAAATCATCGGAGGATTTGCCCCTTTCCCGGCGACCAATATCCATGATGAGCTTCACGCCCGTTGCCTAGTTCTGGACGACGGAAGCTCGAAAGTCGTTTTTGTGGTTTGTGATTTGCTTGGGATCCATCGCAGCGTGGGAGTCGAGGCGAAGGCTCTGATCGAAAAGGAACTGGGCATTCCAGCCTCGCATGTGGCGATCTCCGCGACTCACACGCACTCCGCGACCAATGCTCTGTATGGCGATCTGCGAACCTATAACTCAGACGTCGAATTGACGGATTATCAGCGCTTCGTCGCTCGACGAATCGCTGATGGTGTTCAGAGAGCGGCGCATCACTTGCGTCCGGCGGAGATGGCGTACGGAACCGTCGATATTCCGGAGCACGTCTTTAATCGTCGTTGGTTCCTGAAAGAAGGAACGATGCCAGAGAATCCTTTCGGAAAAACGGATGAAAAGGTGAAGATGAATCCTCAGGCCGGATCAGATACTCTCGTGGAGCCAGCGGGACCGACCGATCCTCGCGTTTCCATCTTGGTCTTTCGCGAGCCGGGCGGAAAGCCCATCGCACTTTACTCCGCCTATTCTTTGCACTACATCGGAGGAGTAAAAGGTGCTGATATCTCTGCCGACTACTATGGCTATTATTGTCGCGACGTAGAAAAAGCACTCGGGCAGGCAGATCAGGATCCGCCTTTTGTCGCCATGATGGCGAATGGGACGAGCGGCGACATCAATAATATCAATTTCCGAGAACCTCGTCCGAGCCGCAAACCCTATGAGCACATGAAATACGTGGCGAATGACATCGCAGAAAAAGTGACTGGTGCCATCGCTTCCTTTGAGTGGAAGTCCGACATTACCTTGGATGCCCGTTATGAGGAGTTGGCCAATGTGAAGTGGCGCGAGGTTCCAAAGGAACTCCTGAACTGGGGAAAGAAGACTCTCTCTGAGATTCCAGCCGACGTAAAAGACATGAAGCTCATCATGCGTCGCGTCTATTCCCAGCGTGTTCAGACACTGACCGAGGCCAGCCCTGAGACAAAATTCCCTGTCCACGCAGTGCGCATCGGCGATGTTTGCATCGGCATGACTCCCTGTGAGACCTTTGCCGAAATGGGTATGGAATTTCGGGAAAAGAGTCCATTTAAAAAGTCCTTTATGGTCGAATTGACCGATGGCTATTACGGCTACATGCCTCCTCCGAGGCATTTTGAACTCGGCGGCTACGAGACTTGGCCCGCCACGAACTGCCTGGAGCCGCAGGCGGCGGTGAAAACGCTCGATGCGATCCTAAGCCTCTCGAGAGAGATGGTGCCGCCTCGTCCGACGAAGTGAGGCTGAGCCATCTCTCGATCAGTCGTTACTTTAGAAATCGTAGATTGATGGAAGCTGCCATACACCTGAAGCGCAAGCTCGATTCCGGAGCGATCGTCACCGGAATGCTCGCGACCAACCATTTCTGGCCGGGTATGGTCGAATTGGTCATGGACGCTGGGCACGACTACCTGATTATCGATCTGGAGCATTTCACCCACGATGCAGAGTCAGTCGCAGCGGGGTGTGCCATCGGACGGCGAGCGAATTTCGCTGTCTTCGTCCGTCCTCCGGCCGCTGAGTATGTACCCCTGCGGCTCGCGATGGATCTCGGTCCCTGCGGGTTGTTGATCCCCTGCGTGGAGTCGCTGGAGACGATGCAGCTCATCCAGGATGCTGTGTGGATGAAGCCTCGGGGACGACGCAGACCGGGAGGCCCTGGAAATTCGTGGGTGAAGGATTTTCACTACGAGACTTGGAAACAAACCGTGGAGGATCATCTCATCATTCTGCCACAGATCGAGAATCGAATCGGACTCAGGTCAGCGCGTGAGATCGCATCGCATCCTCTCACTACGGCGCTTGCCGTCGGTCCCTATGATCTCTCCGCAGATCTAGGAGCATGCTGGCATCCCGATTCTCCCGAGATGCAACAGGCTCTGGGTGAAATCCGCGCAGCAGCGGATGCTGCGGGAAAGCGACAGTGGATGATAGGGCACGGCCCCGATTTAGTCCGTCGAGGATACACTTTTCTGTGTCTGGGTGAACCGACCGCCGCTCTGGGGGCAAAGCTGGCGGAACTGAATCAATCAGCACACCAGGCATCGGAATCGGTCGACGAAGGAGATCGATCACGAGACGATTTCATCCCCTGAGCTGCTCTCGATCCTATTCTTGATCCCATTCTTGATCTTTTCGATGAAACCGAATCCCGAAGCAGTCGATCCCACGCAGCTACCTCAGCTCGCCCATGCTGTCATCCGCGAAGCGAAATTCCCGATGCTGGCGACGGTGGATACGACAGGGCAGCCTCGAGTGCGTCCCGTCTCACCCGTACGCGTGGATCGGGATTTCACCGTGTATGTTGCGAATCTGCGCGTTTATCAAAAAACGGCTGAGATCGCAGCGAATCCGCAGGTAGAGCTGGCCTATCTGGCACCGAATCACGATCAGGTTCGCATCACGGGGAGGGCAGAGCGAGTGACTGAGCGCGAAGTGATCGATGCCATCTGGGAGAAAAATCCTCTCCTGCGGCAATATCTTGGAGCTCCGGAGAATCCCGAGTTTCTGCTCTATCGCATCGTCCCCGAGAGAGTGCGCTTCATGCGGGAATGGGCGCTGGAGTATTACGAGGTGCCGTGTCAGGAGAATGTGAGCGATACGGAGGAGTGAAGCCACTCCCCATCCTTTGATCGCAGCTCGTATCGGCTATTTCGGGCTCTCGAGGTAAAACCATCGAGTTTCTCCTCGTTTCATCGTGAGTTGCAGCGTTTGCGCATGATCTGCGATGACTTTCCCATCGACGAGATCGGTGACTGTGGACGGATGGAGGAGTTGGACCTTCTTTTCACCGGGATAAAGGGCATGAATCGTCAGAAAGTGCTGATTAGCAAAGACAGCATTTCCCGCAGGGGCGGCGACCCAGGCCCCGGCTTCTCGTGCAAGGGCGTTGAAGAAGAACTGATCGATGCCGATTCCACCGAAAAGGACGCTCTTCCAGTTCCCAAACTCTCGCAGTGCGACCGCAGGCGTTTGATCGCTCTTATGTCGCGCCAAGACACGCACTTGGGGATCCTCTATGGAGAAGGTGGGAATCGTGAGTTCTCCATAGCTGACCACGGCGAGTCGATCAGGAAGCGCTCCCGCCACGGGCTCTAGGGCAGACTTCTGAAGTCCGCGTTCCGCTACGCGGATCCCACTCACTTTCTCTATCGCAGCTGCAATCGAATTTACGCCCAAGTCTTGTCGACTCACCGCGCCGGGAGCGTGGATGAAGCAGACGAGTTTGCCATCGCGCCTCAGTCCCTGGATCGCCTTCCATTCCGCTTCTGTCAGGTGATAGGCGCAGAGAAACACATACATTTTGTAATCCGGCAGACGAGGGTCAGCGATGTCTTCCTGAAGATAAGTATGGAAGGGGACGCCGGAGGAATTGAGTTCAACGAATTGTCGGTTCAATCCGATGGATCGCACTCCAGGGGCCTGTTTTCTACCCAGATAGTCAGAGCTTTGCTCATCCACGAAAACCGCCACATCCGCTTGCGGTAAAGCGCGATCCCGAAGATCGAGCTTGTAGGCCTCGACGGACTCTTTGACCGCCTTCATGATGCTCGGATCACTGAACCAGCCTCCGCTCATATCATACCACCAGTTGCCCTGACCATAGGCGATCATGCGACCGGTATCGCGCCGGATCATGGCATTGCTTTCCGCCGCTGTCTCGACGCGTGCTACGTGGTAGTTCTGGGCGGGTGTAGAAACTCCGGACTTCCAAGAGCGAAAGTCCTCCTCAGCGAGACCGAAAGTATCGTGAAGCAAGAGCGACCCCCAGGCTTGGTGCGCTTTCCCCGGTCCACCCGGCCATCGAATCTCGTCGTAGGCGAGGACGGAGGCTACGTAGTTATAGAGGCCGCCTTTCATCAGATAGCCCGTCGCGAGGTGACTGATCGCTCCTGCGGTTGGTCCGGCGTAATAGGTGCCGAGAATCAGAGGTGATCGGTGAGAGTCGCGCAGTGTCCTCGCATAGCCATTCAGCGTATCGACGATCCCTTCTGAATGGAATCGGTTAAAGTCGGCGATATCTTGTTCGCTCAGAGGATCGAGGAAAAAGGACGAATTTAGCCGCCTCTCCGCTGTCGGGATCGCTGCGGTCTCGAAAGTCACCTGAGGCTGGTTCCATGCCTTTCGGAGAGCGCTCTCACTCTCGTATTTTACCCTGAGCCATTCACGGAAGGCATCGCGCGAAGCGATGCTATAGTCGCTGAGATGATCCGTGCCGAAATCTCCCCAAGCGAACATTTGGCCATCATTGCCGCCGATGACGTGGTAGCCGATCACCGCCTTTCCCGGCAAGCTGTTCTGAATAAACTGATCGAACTCTCGCAAGACCTTCTCTGTGTCCGTACGCAACTGCGAGGAAACGTAGGAATGCCCATAGCGTTCCACGTAACCCTTGCCCGGTGTCGGCTGCGGTTTCCCGCCCCAGCGAAGAAAGTCCATTTCTACGATCGCTTTCTCACCGTGCTGATCTGTAACGACATCGTCTGGATTTTCCTCGGCCCATTGTGGATACGGGTCGGTGGCTAGATAAAACAAGATGTAGCCATGAGGGTCGGCTCGCAATACCCGCCACATCATCTGTTCTAGTTCACTGAAGTCGGTCTGGTCTCGGGCGATCCATGCTCCCATGTTTCCATAGACACCGCGGCCAAGAATGTACGGGATCAGATGCACATGGACGCCAGAATCGGCGAAGTCATGGATCTGAGATCGAGTTGCCTGCCATGCAGATCCGACATAGAAGCCCGGAAAACTCTCCTTTCCATCGATCCAAAGGCGTGGGCGATCTCCGACGCGGCGAACCTCAGCGGTCGCACGAGGGCGGGCAGAGAGGATTTTCTCCGCATCTTCCTGTGGCATCAATGCCTCGGGAGTAGGGCGCTCGAAGCGCGGACGATGGTCCGTCAAATTCGTCAGTTCGACATCATCGATGAATACATCGATGGGAGCGGCACTGAATACGAGGCTCAACTGAACCTGATTCACCTTTTCCTGAGTCGCAAAAACCAGTTCCAGTTTTTCCCATTCGCCTCCGGTGGAATACAGAGGGCGGCTCGGACCAAAAATATTGGGAATTTTCTTCGCTCCATCCTCCGATGCGAACTGGCTCACCATGAAGTAAACCTTCGCCGCAGAAACGACTTTGCAGTTGAGCCAAGCGCTGACCCGGAAAGTGCTCTTTTCCGCTACTGCAATTCGTTCGCTTCTCATGACCACGAAGCCCTCAGCGTTCGATTGACTGACGTGTAGCGACATTGTTCCGTGATGAGCCAAAGTGTCTTCGACAGCAAAAGTGCTCTGACTGCCCGCGTTATCGGAGATGCTCCAATGAGGAACGGGGAAGCCACCCTGTTCGAAGCCAGCATTCGGGATAGGGATGTCGAGCGCGAACGCTGAAATTCTCAACATCGAGAACGACAGAGCTGCGATGATGAGGAAAAAATGAAAACGTGTTTGAATCATACCTGACTCTTAGGGGATGATGGGGATTGCTCCTCAGAGCTTTCTAATTTCCCTGAACCATCCTTCCTCGCAAGGAGAACGATTACTACCTGTCAGATTGTGATTCAGAGCCAGCGATTTGACAATCGAGCAATTCCGAGATACTGGTTCACACACAAGTGCCGCAATCGAGAAAGCAGGCGGAACAGACCTAAGTGATTAAAAGCTGAGTATCTGAAAGTCTTGCCTGAAAACCTTGATTCGTTCCTTCGTCGGAGAGTTTCTCGTGGCGAAAGATGTTTCTGAAAGATTCATTTTCCTCGATTTTCACTTGCGGCTGATCCGATCTGACTTTTAGTCTCCACCCTTCTAATTTTTACCCCATAGCCCCCCATGGCAGTACCAAAGCGCAGAACCTCCAAGATGAAAAAGCGTCTCCGCCGTTCCGGTCAACGGTGGCGTGCGATCAAGCTGAACACCTGCTCAGAATGTGGCAGTTCCGTGCCATCACACATCGTCTGTCCAAGCTGTGGAACCTACAAGGGGCGACAAGTCGTCGTAATCAAGGATCTCTGAACCTCCGGGATCACACACATTAACATTTGTGAAGTCGCTTTGACAAAGAGCGACTTTTCGCTTTTTGGGCTTGCATGACAGCTCGGACCGTTCCTCAGTGACGAATCTATATTCGGGATATGAGGATCGCTCTGGACGCCATGGGAGGTGATTTCGCACCAGAAGCTACTGTTGTTGGTGCAGTGGACGCTCTGAATGAATTCGGAGCGCATCTAAAAAAACTCTATCTCGTCGGAGACGAGGCTGTGATCAAAAAAGAACTGGATCGCCTTTCCTGCCGCAATCCTAAAGTAGAAATCGTCCACGCTTCGGAGGTGGTGGGGATGGATGAGTCCCCCGTGAAGGCGATTCGACAGAAAAAGAATTCTTCTATCAGTATTTCGGCTGATTTAGTGAAACGCGGAGAAGCGGACGCCATCGTCAGCGCCGGACATACGGGGGCGGCAGTCGCCGCAGCTACGATCAAATGGAGGCTCATCAGCGGTGTCGAACGAGCCGGGATCGCCTCACCTCTGCCGAACGAGAATGGCCCCTGCAATATCATGGACGCGGGAGCCAATGTCGATGCCAAGCCTCGGCATCTGTTGGGCTATGCGATCATGGGCAGTGTTTACGCCCAGCATGTGCAGGGAAAAAAGAATCCGGTAGTGGGTCTGATGTCGGTGGGAGAAGAGGATTCCAAAGGAAACAATTTCACACGAGAAGTGTTCGAGCTGATCAGAGCTACGGGCCTGAACTTCCGGGGAAATATCGAGGGGCACGATCTCTTCGAGAGCAAGATCGATGTCGTGGTCTGCGACGGCTTTGTCGGAAACGTCGTGTTAAAGTCCTGCGAAGCGACAGCGAAGGTAATGTTCAAGTGGCTGAAACAGGAGATCAATGCGAATCCGATCCGAAAGATGGGGGCTCAGCTCGCGAAAAGTGCCTTCCTTTCCGTGAAAGAGCGAGGCAATTACGAAACATACGGAGGAAGTCCCTTGCTCGGAGTCAACGGGGTGTGTATCATCGCACACGGTTCGAGTTCGAATCGTGCTGTGAAAAACGCCATTCGCGTAGCGCTCGAATCGGTCAAGCATCAAGTCAATCCTATCATCGAAGCCGAGATGGAACGCTACTCGAATCTCTTTGACGTAGATTAGAATGCGGTATCGTGTCCCGCTCGCCAGTCCAATGTCTCAATCTGTCTCTGATTCTCAATCGCTTCCCCGCCCAGTTCGCATTGCTGGCACGGGGAGTTATGTTCCCGAACACGTTATGACGAATCACGACCTGGAAAAGATGGTCGAGACTTCGGATGAGTGGATCACCACGCGTACTGGCATACGGGAGCGAAGAATCGCGAAGGAGGGAGAGTTCACCAGTCATATCGCGAGCGAAGCAGCGCGGAAGGCTCTGGAAATGGCCGGTATTACAGGATCAGATGTGGATCTGCTCATCGTGGCCACGATCACTCCGGACACATTGACTCCGGCGACCGCCTGCTATGTCCAACAGCACATCGGGGCCACTCATGCCGTCGCATTTGACATTTCAGCTGCTTGTTCCGGCTTTCTCTATGCGATGGAGATTGCGCGTCATGCGATCGGAGCGGGCGTGTATCAGAATGCTCTGATCATCGGAGCGGAGAAACTCAGCGCCTTCGTGAACTGGAAGGACAGAAATACCTGTGTTCTCTTCGGTGATGGAGCGGGAGCGGCTGTGCTGACTCCTTCCACGAACGGATGCGGACGGATCCTGTCCACGACTCTCGGGACTGATGGTTCTCAGGTGGAATTACTGAATATCCCCGGCGGCGGTTCTGCCTGTCCGGCGTCTCCCTGTGGAGCGCCTGAGCAATCTGCCACGCTCGCGA
This sequence comes from Verrucomicrobiota bacterium, assembly GCA_963205275.1. Lineage (GTDB taxonomy): Bacteria > Verrucomicrobiota > Verrucomicrobiia > Verrucomicrobiales > DEV007 > Arctic95D-9. Next base: position 34,889 of record CAUJIH010000093.1, read on the forward strand.
TGCAGGGGAGGGAGGTGTTTAAACACGCCGTCAATGCGATGCGAGCGGCGGCCAATCGAGCTGTGGAACTCGCGGGACTTTCGATCACGGAAATCGATCTGCTGATACCCCATCAGGCAAATCTTCGCATCATAGATGCGATTCTGGAGCGGATCGATCTAGATCGCGAAAAAGTCTTTATCAATTTGGATAAGTACGGCAATACCTCGGCGGCGGCGGTCGCGATCGCGCTGGATGAAGCGAATCGAAAAGGCCTGATTCAACCCGGAAACTACGTCCTGTTAGTCGCCTTTGGCGCTGGACTCACATGGGCGGGAGCAGTGGTCGAGTGGTAAATTGGCAGCCGTGTTGAGTCCTTTTGCGCGAATGAGTGTCCAAGGGCGTATCGCATGATGATCCGGCTCGCAGAAACCAACTTCTCTTTCGCTTACCCCGAGGTGCTATCTTTGCTCCTGCTGATCCCTCTTCTCGCCATCGCCCGAGCGCGATCAGGGAATGAAGGAGCCGTACAATTTTCATCATTGCACATCCTCAATCGCCTGGGCCCTATCGCTCGAGCGCGAGCAGGTGGATTTCGCCTGGCAAGCCTCTTCCTTTCACTGACTTGCCTCATTGTTGCCCTGGCTCGTCCGCAAAAAACGGATACGACAGAAACGATCTCAGAAAGCGGCGTGGAGTTGATTCTCGCTCTGGACGTCTCGCGATCCATGCAGGTGGAGGATTTCACGATAGATGGCAGGAAGGCGAATCGGCTCGAGGCTGCTAAAAAAGTGACGCGAGATTTCATTAAGGAACGTCCCAACGACCGTATCGGACTACTTGCCTTCGCCGGGAGACCTTATCTCGCCAGCCCGATCACGCTTTCTAAAGAATGGCTGGAGGGACCAACCGGACTGGGACGCATTCAGATCGGTCTGGTGGAGGACGGCACCGCTATCGGCTCTGCCATCGCAGCGGGAGCTAGACGCCTAGACAAGCGATCTTCCAAGAGTAAGATTCTGGTGCTACTCACAGATGGAGTGAACAATGCAGGCCGTCTCTCTCCCATCGAAGCGGCGAAGCTGGCCAAAACGATAGGTGTCCGCATCTATACGATCGCCGTGGGCACCTATGGTGACTATGTCGTGCAGACACCCATCGGTCCGCAGCGACTACGACAGGAATTCGATGAGAAAACACTGAAGGAGATTGCTCGTATCGCTGATGGAGAGTACTTTCGAGCACAAGACACAACCGGACTGGAGCGCATTTTTGCCAGCATCGACCAAATGGAGAAATCAGAAGTTCATCGGCGCACGCATGTGGAACGCGAGGAGCGATATCATTGGTTCGCATTTGCCGGGCTGGCGCTGGGTTTCCTCACCATGTTCGGGAACGAAACTTTCTGGAGGCGATATCCATGAATGGACTGACGTTTGCTCAACCCCTCTGGTTCTGGGGGATGCTGGCCCTGCTGCCGTTGATCGTACTGCGCATCGTCGGGCACTTTCGCACGGCGAGGAGCCTTGCTGGACTGGTATCGCCTCGTCTGGTGGGAAATCTGGTCGCAGGGGCGAGTATTTCCCGCCGCTGGACGGTCTTTCTGATGCGACTGCTGGGACTCGCCTGCGTGATCGTAGCTCTCGCCCGTCCTCAGATGGGATTCGAAGAAATTCCAGTTGAGACGGACGCTCACAATCTGCTGCTGGCCATCGATACATCGAAAAGCATGATGGCTGACGATCTGACGCCGAATCGCCTGGCGCGATCAAAGCTGGCGGCCATCGATCTAGTCCGCGCCCTGCCCGAAGATCGCATCGGCGTGATCGCATTCGCCGGCATGGCTTTTCTCCAGGCTCCGTTCACGGTGGATCACGAGGCGATCATCGAGACCATCGACGAGCTGGATACAGAGATCATCCAGCGAGGTGGGTCTAATCTGAGCGCCGTCGTTAAACTGGCTGTGGATACCGTAAAAGAACTGCAGAGTGGCTCTAGCGTGCTCGTCCTCTTCTCCGACGGCGAGGCCTTCGAAGGTCTGTCTGAAATCGAGAAAGTCCGAGAGGCTGCCAAGGAAGCTGGACTGAGCATTCTCGCCGTGGGGGTCGGGACCGAGGCAGGTTCCATCATTCCGGAGACAAGCGCGGAGGGGCGAGTGATTCCTGGGAGCTTCGTCAAAGATGAACAGGGGCAGATCGTAAAGACTCGACTCGATCCCGCATCCCTGCAGGCACTGGCATCAGACGGTGGTCGTTATCTCCATTTGGACGGTGCGACACCTCTGGCTGGGGCTGTCGATCAGCTCCTGAGCGATATTACGCGCACTCGTGAAGAGGGAAAGGCTGCCATGCGCCCCCTAGAGCGCTTCCTTTGGCCACTTTCCGTCGGCTTTGCGCTGCTCGTGCTCTCCCATCTCATTCCGCTATTTTGGAGAAAGCCTGCTCCCGCTCGACGCTCGGCGATGACGAAGCTGTCTCCCATTTCTGTGCTCGTGCTGGTGCTCCTGCTTCCGCTCCCCTTGATCTCGGCGGACGGTCTGCGAAAAGGATGGGAGGCGCTGAACAAGGAAGACTATCAGAGTGCCATGTCTGCGTATGAAGAGGTGTTGAAAGAGGTGCCTTCTTCTGCAGCGCAGGCACAGGCCTATCTCGGACTAGGTTCTGCTGCGTATCGAATGGGGAACTATGAGCAGGCGGCAGATGAATTTAGCCGTGCCGTCACCACTGGCGCACCTGAGATTCAAACACTGGCGCTTTATAACTTGGGGAATACTCTCTTCCGGCGAGGGGAATCTGCTCTGAAGGCGATGCAGTCCAAGCAATCGGGGCAGCCCGGACCGCAAATGAATGAGCAATCCAGAGCATCCGCGATCAAAGATTGGGAGGCGGCGATTGAGCATTATCAAGGCTCTCTCTCCCTCAATCCTCAGAGCAAAAATACTCAGCACAATCTCGAAGTCGTGAAAAAGCATCTCGAAGAGCTGAAAAAAGAACAGGAAAAGGACGAGGAAAAGCAACAGCAGCAACAGAATCAGAATCAAGACCAGCAGAAGAAAGATCAGGATCAGAAGGACAAACAAGACTCCCAACAGGGACAAAATCAGCAGCAGGGACCGCAGAAAAAGGACCAAGACAAGTCGCAGGACGGAAAACAAGGTGATTCCTCCCAACAGAATCAACCTGGCTCAGAGAATCAGTCGAACGGGATGAATCCCGATCAGAAAGATCAGAAGGGACAAGGCGACCAAAAAGATTCGGAAAAGGATTCGCAGCACGATCCGAATTCTCAGGATCAAAAGCAGAATTCTCCCGCGTCTAAACCCGACCCTGCAGAGGCGCCTCCTGAGAGCCAAGAGCCACGGGATGGCAAATTGGAGGCAAATCCGAACCAGGCGTCTCAGGATCAGCCCGCACAGACTCGTCCCATGCAGGAAGGTGATGCTGAGCAACAGATGAATCCGGAAACCGGATACGCTCCTAGCGAGGTGCGTCATCTGCTGGAGTCTCTAACCGACGAGACGGCAGTGCGTTTGCGCTCTCCGAAGCCATCCGGATATGAAAAGAAATATAAAGACTGGTGACTCCTGATCATCTCGATTGTGGTATGCGACCGCTTCTCTCCATCCTTCTGCTCTTCACTCTGTTCGCTTCCCTGGGATCAGCCGCGCCCGGAATCGTGTCCCCCATCAGTCCAGGCACCCCCGGTCAAGCGGACTCGTCAGAGAATAATCTCGTATCCGTCACGGCGCTCTCCGACCGAATCGCCGTAGGGGAGATCGGTCAGCTTTTCGTCAAAGTGCGCAACGCTAACGCCACCATGCCCGACCGGATCGAGGCTCAAGGGCTGGAAGTCCTGTTTTCCGGCGAGCAGACATCCGCTCAAATCGTGAACGGAGTGCAGTCGATGGAAACGACCTATTTTTATCGCTTCCAGGGGAATAAACCCGGCGTTTACACCATTCCCGAGTTCGAGATTCATGTCGTCGATCACGCGGGACAGCACACGGCGAAAACGCGAGCCCTCAACATCACTGTAACCGAGGGAGAATCGCCTCCGGACGGTGGAGGCGACGATTCGAAGCCTATATTTGCGAAGCTAGAACTCTCCCGGACCACCTTCTACGTAAACGAAATCGTACCCTTCACATTGACCGCCTTCGTGACGGGGCGAAATTCGATCCATGATGTAGTTTCGGCGAAATTGGAAAAGGAAAGCTTCGTCATCAAGGGGTTTCGCGAATTACGAACCGATGGAACCACCGTTGGTAGTCATTATTACACCTTTGCGACCATGCCATCTCACCTCTTCGCGCTCAAAGCAGGCACAGAAAAGATCGGTCCCGGTGAGGTCGCTCTGCGTGTTGTTGATAGCAGTTCGGGCTTTGGTTTTTCCTCCCTATTTCAGAGAACACTCACCCAAGAGGTCAAAGCCCCCTTTGTAGAAGTCACGGTGAAAGCTCTGCCTGCTCCGAGTCCGGTCAGCTTTACGGGTGGCGTTGGCAGCTTTCAAATGACAGGGACTCCCTCGACGACAACTCTCGGAATCGGCGATCCGGTATCGATGGAGTTCGAAGTGACGGGCGTTGGCAATCTCCGCACGATGGGTGCCCCCATCTTCGCCATCCCACAAAAAGGTATTTGGAAAACATACGAGGCGAACAAAAAGCTGGATGACGAGAATGATTCCGACGGATTCAAGTCGGGCAGAGTGCGCTTTTCACAGGTGATCCTTCCCGAGGCACGAGTGAATGAGATCCCGGAATTCCAGCTTACCTTCTTCGACCCTCAACAGGAGAAATATGTGACTCTGAAGGCCGGTCCTTTTCCGGTCACAATGACGGAATCTACGGGTCCGGCGCTAGCGGGCGGGGTTCGATCCGAAAGTCCCGCATCCGCAGCAAGCCTGAACTCCCCTCCGACCAAGTCAGAAGTGGCCTTTCAGGACATTCTCTACATTCGGACCGCTCCGCCTGTGTGGATGGCAGCAGGTGACCTGACTCGAAGCAGTACATTGTTCTGGACTGTGCAGGTTTTGTTATCAGTCCTGTTTTCCACGCTGCTCGGAGTCGCTCTAGTCCGCAAAATGCAGGTGTGGATGCGCCGACATGTCGAAAACAAAAAGCAGGCATCCTTTGCCAATCTGCTCAAGCGACTGCGCGGGCGATCCACCTCGAGGCAGAATTTTTACCGGACGGCGAGCGAAGCTCTCTCGGTATGGAGAGTTGAACATCCTGATGCAGGGTTAGAGGAAAAGTCCATAGCCGATGCTCTGACCCAACGCTGCGAGGTCGCTCTGTACAGCTCGGGATCTGACACGCAAAGCCCTCTTCCCTCTGATGAGCTTCGTGATTTCATCGCGCAACTCTCTCGACTCTCTCGCCGATGAATACCATATTTTCCATTCATTCTGAGCGTATTCTGCGGGCCTTGGTCGCCCTGCTCCCCCTAGTCTCTCTGCTCCTCGCAGTTACCTCGGTCTCCAGCGCTGACGATTCGAGTGATCCGACGGCGCAGTATGAAAAGGCGAATCAGCTCTATGCGGCGGGAGATTATAAAGCCGCTGCCCGCCAGTATGAAGCGATCCTCCGTGCAGGGCATTTCTCTGCCGATGTCTGTTACAATCTCGGGGCCGCAAAGCAACGTTTGTCCGAGGACGGCGAGAGCACTCTGTGGATGAAACGAGCGTTGATTCTGCAACCGGGAATGCCCGAAGCCACCCAGAGTCTCACCTTTCTGCGCAAGCAAGGAGGGATACTGGAATTCGCCGATACGCCCCTGCGGCGATCCATTCTGCGTCTATCACCTGTTGCCGAGCGCTGGTTGATGACGCTGGGGCTGTGGGGAGTTGCGATCTCCCTAGTGAGCGCCTTCTCCGTGCGTCGCCTGCGCTCCTATCGTCGAACCCTGATCACCTTCACCGTGCTGCTTTTACTCTTGGTCGGGGCAGTCTGGCGCCTGGCTCTCTACCGGGCGACTCAGCTCGACGCCCAGAATTTCTGGATCGCGATTCCGGACAAAACAGAAGTAGTTTCCGCTCCGATTCCAGGGGCGAAAGCTGTCATATCGCTGCCCGCTGGTTCTGAAGTCCGCCTCGTTCAGGACGCAGGAGCATGGGGATATGTAGAAATTCCGGGCGGAACTCGCGGATGGGTGAAAAAAGACACCATCGCTCCTACGTGGCCGATTTTTACCGGAACCTCCGAATCATAACTGATTTCTTCAAACAGCTTATTTATGTCTCGTCCCACTCTCTCTCCTGCACGTCGCTGCGCCTATGACGCTCTGATCGAGTGGGAGGATACCTCTCGCTACGCAGTGGATATTCTCGATGAATTCGCTCATCGTCGTCATCTCTCCCCTTCAGATCGGGGACTCGCTCAGGATCTTCTCTACGGAGTGATTCGCCATCTTTACTTGTTGGACGGTCTCATCGAGGCGTTGCGCAAAGGATCGATCAAACCCCATACCCGTCAGCTTCTCCGATTGGGACTCTATCAACTCTTCTGCACTCAAATCGCCGAACACGCGGCAGTTCATGAAACCGTCGAGCTAGCTCGCCCGCACGAGCGATCTCTGGTCAATGCGATTCTCCGCACTGCCCAACGCCAAAGCACAGAACTGCAGGCGGAGATCGCTACGTGGTCAGCAGAGGACAGGCTCTCTCATCCGGAGTTTTTGATTCAGCGATGGACTGAACAATATGGAGCAGAGGCAGCCGAAGCTCTTTGTGTCTGGAATAACGAACCTGCACCGGTATATGCCCGCCTGAACGCTCTGGCTCGCGATACGGAGGCACTCGACAGGGTCAGATCGCAGATCGAACCCTCTTCATTGGGCGCAGAATTTCCCGATTTTTTTCGTATGACGGGCTCAGTCGAGTCCGATTGGATTCGGCAGGGCCTCATCTACGTCCAGGATCCCAGCACCACCCTCGCCTGTCGCCTGCTCGATCCACAAGCGGGAGAAACCGTGCTCGACGCTTGTGCCGCGCCGGGAGGAAAGACTTCACTCTTGGCTGCGATGATGCAGAATCAGAACCAACTCTTTGCTACCGATTCCTCAGAGTCGAGATTGGAGAAGATGAGGCAAAATCTTCAGTGTCTGGGGATTGAAAAGATTCACACGCGCTGCATCGACTGGACGCAGGCGGATGCGGCATGTGATCTACCTCTCTTCGATGCCATCCTGCTCGACGCCCCTTGCTCAAATACAGGCGTCATGCGTCGCCGAATCGACGTGCGCTGGCGTCTGATGGAACGAGACTTTGATTTCATCGCTCGACAGCAGCTCGTTCTCCTCCAGAGCGTCGCCACGGTTCTGAAGCCCGGAGGACGCATTATTTACAGCACCTGCTCCATTGACCATACAGAAAATGAAGACGTAATCGCTTCCAGTGGTTATAGTGTGGAGAAGACCGTGACATCCCTTCCGTGGAGAGACGGATACGATGGAGCGTTCGTGGCGATTCTTCGTCCGTGAGCTCCCACCTCCGTGCGACTTGCAAGAAAACCATTCATCGGATAATTAAACACAGCCAAAGACTGCCATGTTCCGCACCCTTTCCAGTTCGTTCATCAGCTTTATCGCCATCCTGATGTTTGCTCTCATGCTCCTCTTCCTCTGGAAAGGCAGCGATGAACTCAGTTTTTCACGGAATACGATGGACGGCGACAAGTCCACCATGGCTGTGCTACAGGACTTCCGCAGTAAGCAAATTCAGGCTGCTGAAATGGAAGAGAAGGAGAAAAAGCCGGAGATGCCTGTCGAGGAGAAGCCTGCGGCTCCGGAGGGCGGGGGAGCCGGACCTGCCGTCGTGGTATGGATTAGCATTCCGGGATTCCGTGGGGACTACGTGGACAAATCTGAAGTCGCCTTCTTTAAAAAACTCACCGAAGAAGGGGCATCAACGAGCAAAATGCGTCCCAATTTCCCCTGCATGACCTTTCCCGCCCATGCGACGATGGTCACGGGCGTGACAGCGGATAAGCATGGAATCGTCGCAGACGTCATCCGACAGCCGAATGGAGAACTCCTCAACCATCCTACCGATCCTAAAGCGCTCCTCGCCGAACCGATCTGGGCGACAGCGACACGGCAGAAGATGAAAACTCTGGTGTACGACTGGCCGCTTTCCCAGAATCAGGAGGGGGAGAACAAAGCAGCCTACTTCCTCGATTCCTACGATCCTGAAATGGGTGATGAGGCACGGCTGAATCGCGCACTGGAGCAGTGGCGGAAGGACTCAGCAGCCGGCGGCGACAAGCTCCGGCTCGTCATGCTGCGGCTGGATGACATCCTCCGTCAGGGGCTCCTGCACGGTCCGCGATCCGGAGAGGTGTATGCGGCGGTGTCGGCTACGGATAAAGCACTCCAGACTTTTGTCGATACACTTCAGAAAGAATGGGCGACACTGGCGACCGCTGAATCAAATCTGGTCCTCTTCATCACCACGGATCACGGACTGGCCGAATTGGATAAGAACGTGAACCTTCCCCAGCTGCTCGGTGATGAAATGATGAAGAACTGCGACGTCGTCGCTCACGATGCGATTGCCAATCTGTTCTTCAAGGATCTGCCGGCCAGCGATGGAGAAAAGAAGCTCTTCCTCGATAAATTCGACAATGAGTTGAGCAAGCGCATCTACTTCCGCACGCTGAAGAAGGAAGAACTCCCTCCCGAGTGGGGGTATCTCAATCCGGAACGCACGGGCGACCGGGTGTTGGTGCTGAAGACAGGATATGCCTTCTTCGACAAAAAGGCGGCGGAACCCGTGTATGCACCCTCTGAAGGTTCGGGATTCTTCGGTAGTTTCGGCTATCCCGTCGAAGAGTCGATCCGGATGTCTGGTCAGATCTTTCTGGCAGGATTCCCGAAGCAGGTGGCCAGCGGGAATCTCGACACAGCGACGCAGGTCTCGTTCCACTCCACGGTTTGCAAACTACTGGGGATCCAGCCCGCTGAGGGTGCAGCAGGCGAGACGATTACCCTGAAGTGATTCATCCATACGGCGACATGCTGATCGCCCTGTACAAGCCCTACGACATGCTCTCGCAGTTCACGCCCGACTGCGAGGGTCAGCGCACGCTAGCACTCTGCGGCCTGCCTACTGCCGTTTATCCTCTGGGGCGACTTGATCGAGACAGCGAGGGCCTCCTGCTCCTCTCGGATGAACCAGGGCTCAACACTCGCCTGCTCGATCCCGAGCGTGGGCACTCGCGCACCTATCACGCCCAGGTCGAGGGTCAGGTGGATGAGACCGCGATCCATCGCCTGCAAGCAGGAGGACTCGAGATTCGGGGCCATCGTACTCGTCCCTGTCGAGTGCGGTCCATTTTTCCGATCCATCCCGACCGCGATCCGCCCATCCGCTTTCGCGCAACGATTCCTACCAGTTGGATTGAACTCACCTTAGTCGAGGGGAAAAATCGTCAGGTGCGTCGAATGACAGCAGCCGTGGGATTCCCCACACTACGCCTGATTCGGGTCTCCATCGAGACCTTGCACTTAGCTGATCTCAGACTTGCCCCGGGAGAGTGGCGAGAGCTGACGATAAAAGAGCGAACGAGGCTTTCCCTGCGCCGTTAAAATACCACGAAGCCGATCCGCGCCTTTCGCGTCTTTAGCCGCTAGAAACAGGGGGCCACTCGCCTCGCTCTTTTTCTCTTGCTTTTCCGATCCAATCTCATCATTCTATTTATTGTACATGTCCGCCATGTGGGAACCCCCTTTACCGGAAGAGCTTCAGGCGCTCCTCCCCCAGTACGAGATTACAGGCATCCTCGGTCGAGGCGGCATGGGTGCCGTCTATCGCGGTCGCCAGCCCCGGCTGGATCGTGATGTCGCCATCAAGCTCCTCCCGGAAACTCTGCTGGCGGGCGGCGATGAGATGAACTACGCCAAGCGCTTCGAGCAGGAAGCCCAAGCGATGGCCAAGCTCAGTCATCCGGGGATTATCGCCGTCTATGACTTCGGCGAAACCAGCGCAGGGCAGTTCTACTTTGTGATGGAGTTCATCGACGGGATGGACATCCATCAATATCTAAAACAGTCGGGTGGCAAGATTCCACAAAATGATGCCATCGCCATCGTTTCCCATGTGCTCGATGCACTCAGCTACGCCCACTCCCACGGGATCGTCCATCGCGACATCAAGCCCGCTAATATTCTGCTCGACCGCGAAGGGCGAATCAAAATCGCCGATTTCGGCTTAGCGAAACGCTTCACCGGAGGCGAAACCTCGGGTTTGACACTGAGCAACGTCGCCGTGGGTACCCCCGACTTCGTCGCCCCCGAGTCGCTGGTCATGGGAAGGACAGTCGATCAGCGTGCTGACATCTACGCCGTCGGCGTGATGCTCTACCAATTGCTCACCGGACAGATCCCGCGAGCTGGTTATAAATTCCCAAGTGAACTCGATCCGGAGATTGATTCACGACTCGACGAGATCGTGAGTAAAGCCATCGAGCCAGACCCAGAATTTCGCTACAGCAGCGCAGAAGCAGTCAGAAGCGCCATCGATATCGTTCTGACTCGGCCTATTTCGCGAGTGAAGAAGGGAACGGTCGGGAGTGTCGCAAAATCAAAAATTCCTCTGTATGCGGGAATCGGAATTGCCGCCGTGCTCGTGATCAGTCTGATCGCGTTCTTTGCGATGCGCCCTGGCGAGCCGGAAAGTAAAACTGGCACTCTGCCATCGTCATCGCCAGCAACTTCCGGCCCCCGTGACCCTGCTCTCGCTCGTGCCACGAAAGACCAGCCCTTCGTCAACAGCCTTGGGATGAAGTTCGTCCCCGTACCCGGAACCAAGGTGCTCTTCTGCATCCACGAAGCCCGCTACAAGGATTACGCAGAATACGCCAAGGAGGAGAAGATCGATGATAGTTGGAGGGACCAGACCTACGACGGCTTCAAGATCACGCAAGATGGCGACAATCATCCTGTCTCTCGGGTGAGCTGGGACGATGCGCAAAAGTTCTGCGAATGGCTGAGCAAGAAAGAGGGCAAAACATATCGTTTGCCAACCGACGAGGAATGGAGCTATGCGGTCGGGATAGGCGACCGGGAAACTCGAGGCGCTGGGGTGACGCCGGAAAGTCTCAGTGACCAGATAAAGGACCATTTCCCTTGGGGTACGGAATGGCCACCTCCTGTGGGAGCGGATAACTACAGCGATCAGAGTCGCAAGAAGAAAGCACCTCGCCCGACGGCGAATTACCTAGAGGGATACGACGACGGATTTCCGACGACTGCACCGGTGATGAGCTTTGCGCCGAACAACTTCGGGCTGTACGATTTGGGCGGGAACGTGTTGGAATGGTGCGAAGATTTGATTTCAAATGGACAGAAAGACCGCGTGTTGCGCGGCGCGTCTCAGAATAACAGTGATCGCTTCTCTCTGCTCTCGTCCCGGCGCACACGCAACTCCCCCGAAGTTCGAAATCCCTTCTACGGATTTCGCGTTGTCCTCGTATCGGAGGGAGGCCCAAAAGCCCCCACCGAAACCAACAAACCCTCATCATCCCAAGTCTCGGCATCGCCTTCTCAAATCATTGCGCCCTCATCCTCGCCAGCGGTTTCAGGCTCCCGCGACTCAGCTCTCGCCGGAGCAACGAAAGACCAGCCCTTCGTGAATAGCCTCGGGATGAAATTCGTCCCCGTACCCGGCACTCATGTGCTCTTCTGCATCCACGAAACCCGCTACAAGGACTACGCGGAATACGCTAAGGAGGAGAAGATCGATGATAGTTGGAGGGACCAGACCTACGACGGCTTCGAGATCACGCAAGATAGCGACAATCATCCTGTCTCTCGGGTGAGCTGGGACGATGCGCAAAAGTTCTGCAAATGGCTGAGCAAGAAAGAGGGCAAAACATATCGTCTGCCCACCGACGAGGAATGGAGCTATGCGGTCGGGATAGGCGAGCAGGAGGTTCGCGGGGACAGCATCACGCCTGCGAGCCTCAATCAAAAGATCCCGGATCACTTCCCCTGGGGGGCTGAGTGGCCACCGCCAGCGGGAGCGGGCAACTACAGCGACGCGAGTCGCAAAGCGAAGGCACCTTCTTCCAACACGAGTTATCTGGATGGTTACGACGACGGCTTTACGACGACTGCGCCGGTGATGAGCTTCGCGCCGAACAAGCTTGGACTGTACGATATGGGAGGCAACGTGTGGGAATGGTGCGAAGATTTGGTTTCAGAGGAACACAAAGAGCGCGTGTTGCGCGGCGGGTCCTGGGGTAACTGCGAGCGCGGCGGTCTGCACTCGTCGAGCCGCACTCGTTTCCTCCCCGGCTATCGGAGCGATTACTACGGCTTTCGCGTTGTCCTCGTATCGGAGGGCACCCCAAAAGACTCCACCGAAACCAGCAAGCCCACATCGCTCCAAGTCTCGGCACCGCCTGCTCAAACTGCTCCGGCATCATCTTCGCCAGCGACTTCAGACTCCCGCGACTCAGCTCTCGCCAGAGCCACAAAAGACCAGCCCTTCGTGAATAGCCTCGGAATGAAATTCGTCCCCGTACCTGGAACCAAGGTGCTCTTCTGCATCCACGAAACCCGCTACAAGGACTACGCGGAATACGCTAAGGAGGAGAAAGAGAAGGTGAACGACGAGTGGAAGAATCAGACCTACGGAGGCTTCGAGATCAAACAGGATGGGGGCGATCATCCCGTAACGAAGGTGAGTTGGAATGACGCACAAATGTTCTGCGAATGGCTGAGTAAGAAAGAGGGCAAAACCTATCGTCTGCCTACAGACGAGGAATGGAGCTACGCCGTCGGGATCGGTGAGCAGGAGGCCCCTGGGGACCACATCGCGCCTGCGAGCCTGAGCAGAAAGATTTCGGACCGTTTCCCCTGGGGTACGGAATGGCCACCTCCTGCGGGAGCGGGTAACTACAGCGATCAGAGTCGCAAGAAGAATGCACCTTACAAGGACCAGAGCTATCTGGAGGGATACGACGACGGCTTTCCGACAACTGCGCCAGTGATGAGCTTCACACCGAGCAAGCTTGGGCTTTACGATTTGGGCGGGAATGTGTTGGAATGGTGCGAGGATTGGGCTTCAGAGGAACGCGAATTGCGCGTGGTACGCGGCTCGGCTTGGCTGAACTGCGAGCGTCACCTTCTGCTCTCGTCCGTCCGCCCTCGATACGTCCCCGACGCTCGGTACGACAGCTGCGGGTTTCGCGTTGTCCTCGCTCTCGCGCCGTCGGTTCCGTGAGTGACTGATTTGCCACGTAGCCCCCCCTTGTCACGTCGTCTGCAAGTTTCCCTAGGCGGAAGGCGTTGTCGTCCCCGTACGGATTTGAGCCTCGCGAAAGTAGCCCTCGTCGATTTCGAATCCGATAAAGCGCCCGATGCCTGCCTCTCCGGCAGCGATCGCCGCATGTCCGATCCCGAGAAATGGCTCCAGCATCGTCATCTCAGCCGGCGGCACCCCATGCAGAGCGATGCACTGAGCGGCCAGAGCCGATGGGAAGGTGGCCGGATGAGGTCGCTCTCCCTTGCGGGAGTTGATGGTCTTGTACGGAATGAACCAGTTATTTCCCTTGCAGCGTTTATCCTGTCCCTCCGTGTGACCCCAGCGAGAAATATTGCTTTTGTAAACGTAGGGCACACCCACCGCTCGCCGATTCACTGGAACATGACCAGAGTGAGTGAAATGGAAGACGAACTCATGGCAGTCGTTGATGAAGCGCTCTGAATTAATCGGCTTAAAGTGCCCGACCGACAGAACGGCCCCATCGACCGTTTCCACTGAGATTGATTTGATCCAGTGGATCGTATTTTGGAGGGTGAACAGAGGACGCAGCGCGAGAGCGAGCTGATGTGGCATCCAAGGATTTGCAGGTGCTGATCCCACGTTCAGGAAGAATGAGCCTTGAGGCTTGAGAAGTCGCTTCACCTCCCCTGCCCACTCGATCGACCAGGCTAGGTAGGCATCCTCTGACAGAGTATCCCGATATTTTCCGTAGGAAATACCGAGGTTATATGGTGGTGAGGTGACGACCAGATCGACGCAGGCATCGGGCAGTGTTTTCATGCCTGCGACACAGTCGCCTAACCGGAGATCGAAGTGTGTCGCTTCGAACTTGGAAGGATCGGGAGAATCTGTTGAAAAACCAGGGAGAAAGTTGTCGTCGCTCATGAAGCAGAGATTAAAAAGCGCATCAGTTTAGGGTAGGTCGGCATCGGGCGAGCGCAAGAGCGGAGCATAGTCCCTGGCGACTGTGCGAAGTCGCGTCGCTCCAGTCGCCATATTTTCAGAGAGGGAGAGCGAAGGATCTCGACTCTCGAGAATTGTTCCCAGTTCATCCTCCAGTGAGCGATCTTCCAGCATCCCACAAAAAATCAGCGTCGATTTTCCCGCCGAACGAGCGAGTCGGATCACACCACAGGGCCCTTTTCCTTCGAGGGATTGACGGTCGAGCCGTCCCTCGCCTGTGATCACGAGATCCGCCCAGGCGATCGCTTCTGCAAAGCCTGTGTGGCCGGCGACCAGATTGAATCCAGGGACGAGGCGTGCTTTGAGAAACACGAGAGCACCAAAGCCCAAACCACCCGCAGCGCCCGATCCGGGAATCGCAGCGGCATCGCGTCCGGTGGCTTCGAAGAGCGCGACCAGATGAGCGAGCCGAGCTTCGTGAAGAGAAAATTCCTCCTCGCGAATCCCCTTCTGAGGACCATAAACGCGGGTGCATCCGGCGTCGCCGAGTAGCGGATTACCCACGTCACAGGCCACGGTGATCGAAGGCAGCGCCAGCTTCGGCGTCTCGATTCGAGTGACTGATTCCAAGTTGAATGGCAGATCAGTGATCGCCTCTCCCTCACGGTTAAAAAAGCGAAATCCCAGAGCCTCAGCCAGCCCCGTGCCGCCATCGTTCGTCGCGCTGCCGCCGATCCCGAGCACGATTTCGCCGACGCCTCGATCAATGGCGTCGAGCAGAAGTTCCCCCGTTCCGTACGACGTGGCGTGGAGAGGATCATTTTCTCCAGACATCACCAGCGAGATTCCAGAAGCTGCGGCCATCTCGATGATGGCTGTCCGTCCGCCATCTAGGAGCGCATACGCGGCCTCGACCGAAGCACTCATCGGGCCTCGGACGTTTTTCTTGATCCAGCGCCCGCCCTTCGCGGTGAGTATGGCCTCGGCGATGCCCTCTCCACCGTCGGCGATAGGAAATGTGCGAATTTCTAGAGACTCCGATTTGCTTCCCTCGCGCAGGCCCTCGGCGATGGCCTCACAAGCCTCGGAGGCGGTGAGTGAACCCTTAAATTTATCACAGGCAATCAGGATTTTCATGATGAGGGAGGATCGGTTTAGCGCTTTCCGAACGAGATCATCTCGTCGATCAGATTCGCCAATTCATCCTCCTTCTCCGACTCGCGGATGGCACGTTTCAGTCGCTGAGTGTGGCGATGCGCGGTATCAGAATCCCGCGACGGACTCGGCGAGGCGACGATATTTTCCATGCCAAAGTCACGCTGTAGAATGCGATCAAAGTCCCGATCCTTGCTTCGGATGGTAATCAGCGTGCCTGCGGAATCGCTGTCTAGGCGCAGTCGTTGTTCAGGCGAAAAGCTTGCGGCGAGTTCCGGGCTGTGCGTCGCCAAGTAAAGAATCGGCGAATGAAGCTCCGAACTCTGAATTGGGGTTCGCAGAAAAGCGAAATAATCCATCACCAGACGAGGGTGCAGCGCCAGCTCTGGGCTGTCGCAGAAAAGCCTGATCGGCGACGTGCCTGCGGCCACGGCTCGCTGAACATGGGCGAGCACGAATGCGCTACGGAGCAGGAGTCTCTGGATCGCACCACTCAGTCGGGGCAGAGCGGATTCTCCGGATTTGACGAGGAATGGACCTTGGGGAGCGCTGAAATCGACCTGAATTCCGGTGGATGCGAGCAATCGCTGCCAGATGGACCGAAGATGCAGCAATGCCTCTGGGGATTCGGTTTCGAACGCGACCTCCACCTCGGCGACAGTCTTGTCCCGATTCTGCGGATCACGAAGAAACTGGTGAAAGCACTCTTCACGTCGACGAGTCAGACTCTGGAGGAAGGCGGGAAAGTCCTCTGTCTGTCGGACTCCATCTAGATCACAGCTTTCCCCCAGCCAGAGGCAGTGATCACGTAGAAACGGTGAGAGAGATGGATTGGGGAGGATGTATTTCGAGAGGGCAGCGTTGAAAGCAGCGAGGTCAAGGGAGGTATCCGTTCGCATTTTCCAGAAGTCGGATTTTTCAATATCGACTGGAAAGAAGTTTCCATCGGATACAGAAGCAGATCGGGCATAATAAAAATCGCCCTCCGACGAGCCAAATTTCGCAAGCAAGAATCCTGGATGATCTTCCGAGTCGGGACAGGGGCGACCTGACAGAAGTGCTTGTAAATAGCCCAGAATCGTAGTTTTTCCGATTCCATTGGGACCGATCAGGCAGCACCCAGCAAGAGCCGATCCGGTCGTCGCATCTGAGAAATCGAGATCGGCGAAGGGCAGACGAGGGTCTCGGAAAATGAGTAGCCGCTTCAGCGCGGGGAGTTCTGTCATAGCGCTATGATACGCAGCCCGGGACTTCGCTCAAATGAGAAGAATTGTCACGGTAATCAGATCAGGATGTCTTTGACGACGTGCCCCGATACATCGGTGAGCCGGAAGTCACGACCGCCCTGGAACCAAGTCAGCATCTCGTGATCAATTCCCATCAAATGGAGTAGAGTCGCGTGAAAGTCAAAGATATCAACCTTGTCATCCACCGCATAATACCCGAAGTCATCTGTCGATCCGTGGTGGTGGCCACGCTTGACCCCTGCGCCTGCCATCCACACGGTGAAGCCGTTCGGATTGTGGTCGCGCCCGCTCTGGTGCCGCCCCGTAGCTCCATCGAAGAATTCGAAGGTCGGCGTGCGTCCAAACTCGGTACCACAGACCACCAGAGTATCGTCCAGCAGCCCTCGACGCCCGAGGTCGTGCAGCAGTCCAGCGATGGGACGGTCAACGGCACGAGCATTGCCGCGATGGCCATTTTCCAGTTCAGAGTGCTGATCCCAGAGGTTGCCGTAGCGCGTACTGGCATGATTCACCGTGATATAGCGTACCCCCGCCTCGGCGAAGCGACGAGCCAAGAGCAGGGCGCGCCCGAAGGGGTCCGTGTGATCTTCGTCGATCCCATAGAGTTTTTTCGTCGCAGCTGATTCAGTATTGAGATCGAGAAGCTCTGGAGCCTCCGTCTGCATCCGGAAAGCCAGCTCCATCGCATCGATTTGAGGATCATCACCGTTAGCAGAGGAAAATTCACGCAGAAATTGCAGATGTCGCTGCTGCTCAGGAAAGGCGGGAGATAAGTTCTCCCAAGCGAGGCGAGAGGAATTTTTATCGGGTCGGTCCACAGTCGCACCGCCGTATTTCGTGGGGAGGAAGGCGGTAGGTCGATTTGGATCCGTGGGAGTGATATCGATATACGCCGGCAGATTCTCGTTCATCGCACCGAGTCCATAGACCAGCCAACTCCCGAGGGTGGGACGGATTTCCACGTTCGAACCTGTGTGCAGCGTCCGTTTGGCGGTCACGTGATCGTTGGCTGGATGATGCAGAGAGTGGATGAAGCAGAGATCATCGATGAAACGACCGTTTACCTCGGGAAAAATATCGCTCGCGTAGGTTCCACTTTCTCCCCAGTGACGCCATTCGAAGGGCGAGGGAATCACGGCTCCCTGCTTGGAGAAAGTGAACTGTGGCGGCAGGATGGACTTCGGCAGCGGCTTCCCGGCGAATTTCGCCAAGGTAGGCTTGAAGTCGTACGTGTCCAGATGTGAGAATCCACCTTCCAAGAAAATCAGGATGATGCGCTTCGCAGCAGCTGGGACGGGACGAAATTTTTTCTGGAGAGAAATCGTCTTCGCCGTCAGCGACTGGCGCAGACTCAGGTCCGTGGCTGCGATGGCACCGAGTCCGAGACAGCTCCGACGCAACCATTCGCGGCGTGAGAGGAAACGGGGACTGGAAAAAGACGAATGCAAGGAAGGTCTGGCAGATTCTGCGGAAAGATACTCTGATTCTGTCGCTTGCAACAGCGCGTGATCGTGCCCTGGCTGAACGATTCGGGGCAGACCCAGTGCGTCTTGGCCGACCGTGGGGACGTATTGATTTCACAGATGACACACTTTGCACAGGAATGGGACCCGCGCTCTCCCGAGGTCCAGCGTGACCAAGTGGCTGCCTTTGATGACATGCGCCGTCGCCAGCCAGTCGCCTGGAGCGACCTCTTGGGGTGGACTTTTTTTCGTCATGCCGATGTCGTGCGAGCCTTGCTGGATACTGATACTTTTAGCAGTGAGGTGTCTCGTCATCTCTCCGTGCCCGGAGGGATGGATCCGCCGCGACATACGAAATATCGCCGTCTGATCAATCCGTATTTTTCCCCGGCTCGCATGGCGGAATTTGAGCCAGTGTGCCGCGAGGTGGCGCGAGATCTGCTGGAGGTCTTGCGTGATCGCGAGGATGTGGAGTTCACTTCGGAGGTGACGCTTCCCTTCGCCGTGGCCGTGCAAAGTCGTTTCCTGGGATGGCCTCGCGAGATCGAATCCGAGATCGCTCGATGGATTCGGCGAAGCCAGCGAGCCACGCGTGAGCAGGATAGAACCGTGCTTTCTCAGGTAGCGGGGGAATTTGAAGAAATCATCCATCGCCTGCTCGATGCTCGGGTGAGCGCTCCCGATGGACGGGATTTGACGGCTTCGCTGATGCGGGAGCAGATAGAGGATCGTCCGCTGACACGGGAGGAGCTCACAAGTATTCTCCGGACTTGGACGGCGGGTGAGATCGGAACGGTCTCTGCTTCCGTTGGAATTCTGATTCACTTTCTCCGAAATCGTCCGGAGCTCTGTGAGATTCTGCGCTCACAGACACAGAAGATTGAAGAAGCCAGCGACGAGATTTTGCGACTGCATGGTCCGTTGGTGATGAGTCGTCGCGTGACGACCCGTGAAGTAGAAGTCTGTGGGCGAGTGATTCTCGCTGGGCAGCGAGTGTCGCTGAATTGGATCTCAGCGAATCGAGACGAAGAAGTCTTTGCTGATGCTCACGAGTTTCGTTTCGGTCGTGATCCAGGGAAGAATCTGCTCTATGGAATCGGCATTCACGCCTGTCCCGGTGCGCCGATGGCGCGGCTAGAGATGCGCGTGTTTTTGGAAGAATGGCTCAACTCGGGAATCGAGTGGGAACTGGATCCGGAAGAAGCGCCAGTCAATGCATTCTTTCCAGACAGCGGATTTTCAAAGCTCCCTCTGATTCTTCACGCGAGCGAGCCAATGCTGCGATCATAGGAGGGACTCACGAAAGTAGCAAAATCGATGGGTTAAATCGCCAGAGTAATCTCCGAAGCGCCTTTCAAAATCTCGTATTTTTACGCCTCTGGGATCACGCCTTTTTCTTCGGCGCCGACTTCTTTTTTACCGTCTGGGCGGATTTCGCTGCGGCTGTCTTCCGAGCCGCAGGTGCCTTGCTCGCCGTCGCCGTTTTCTTCGTCGTCGCCGCTTTTTTGGTGGTAGATTTTCCCGCAGTTCCTTCGCGAGGCGGGAATTCCCAGCCTAGAAGTCGCTTACCTTTCGCATTGCATACGAGAGAGGCAGAAAAGGGCTTGCCCTTCTTGCTGATCCACTGGTCGATGACGTCCGTACGACCTTCGGTGAAGAATTTTTTCGCCTGCTCCCGAGGGATCTGGAACTTGCACATTTCCTTGCTCAGTCGAGCCCGACATCCTGCTCCGGCGACACGCTGATCGCAAATGTAGCTGCTCGGAGTCTCGTAGATCTCCCCCTTCTCACACGAGGGACACTTGCAAATACGATTTTCAGGACGGATGGCCTCGGCTTCACCCTCTTCTTCTGCCGTCTTTTCGAAGACAAACGCCGCTTTCAAACCCGATTTCGCGTCCTCCTGAAGTTCCAGGGCCGCATCAAACGGAGTCTTGAAGCGACTGACGAATCCTGTCAGAGGGCCGACAAATTTCTGAGTCAGCAGAGTGCGAGCTTCCTCTGCGGAAAGTGGCCGACTGGCGATGACCTTGGGAAGTGAGAATTTGCATCCCACTTGTTTACACTTATAGCGCCCGTCATCCTGTGCCAGGGAAGGAGCTCCACAGACGGGACAGGGGACGGGGAACTCAGGCCATTCGCGCTCGACGGAAGAGAGTGCATAGCTACGTGATGCTTCGACCACGTTGCGTGTGAGAGTTTTGATCTCCGACATGAAGGCTGGGCGCTCCAGCTTGCCCTGCTCCATTTGCTTCAGTTTATACTCCCACTCTCCCGTCATTTCCGGTGAGGTCAGGATACCGATTTTCATATTGCGGAGCTGTTCGATCAGGCGCATCCCGCGGGTGGTGACGAAGAGATCACGTCCCTCACGAGTGAGGTATTTGTCTAACAGGAGACCTTCGATGATCGAGGCGCGGGTGGCAGGGGTGCCGAGTCCGCGCTCGGACATGGCATCGCGGAGATCTTCGTCATCGACGCGCTTTCCGGCTGTTTCCATGGCAGAGAGAAGAGTGCTTTCGTTGTAGCGTGCCGGGGGCCTGGTCTCTTTCTCCAGCAGATCGATCTGTCTGAGACGAGCGGTTTCACCTGGTTTCAGCGGTACGATCTGTCGATCTCCACGCTTGGTCTCGTCTTCGTCTTCCTCTTGATCGTCCTCCGCTCGATTACTTTTGTCGGCGGTTTTTCCATATACGGCGAGCCAGCCTGGTTCGATCAGGATTTTGCCTTCGCTCTGGAAGTGATCTTCTCCGATGGTGGAAATTCGCGAGGTCGTTTCGAACTCGGCCTGGGGATAGAATGCTGCAATGAAGCGCCGGGTGACCATGTCATAGAGCTTCAATTCCGCTTCATCAAGGTGTCCGGGAATCTGACCCGTGGGAATGATCGCAAAGTGATCGCTGACTTTCGCTCCGTTGAACACCCGGCGATTGGACCCGGAGACGAGACGATCAGCCAGCGCTTTGCCCGCGTGTCGAGGAAGATCGGAGACGGTATGCCCGCTGGCATGAGAGAGTTTCTCCAGCGTACCAATCGTCGTGCCCACGTAATCGTCGGGCAGATAGCGAGAATCTGTCCTCGGGTACGTCAGAACCTTGTGTCTCTCATAGAGGGCTTGAGCGATTTGGAGGGTTCGTCGTGCGGAGAATCCGAAGCGACCGTTCGCTTCGCGCTGTAGGGTCGTGAGATCGTAGAGCTGAGGGGCGATCTGCCGAAGAGGCTTCTTTTTCTCCTCGACCGAAGCGACTTTCCCACGACAGCGCTCAATGATCGCCTCTGCATGGGCGCGATCCCAGATTCGCTCGGCTCGGGCGTGCGGCTTGTCCTCTCTCTTCCGAAAAGATGGATCGAACCAGCGTCCGGGGTATTCTCCGGCAGACACGAGGAATCGCCCGTGGACTTCGAAATAATCTTCGCTGACGAAGTCGCCGATTTCCTGTTCGCGCTCCGCCAGCAGGGCAAGAGTGGGCGTTTGAACTCGACCTACGGGAGTTTTGTTGAATCCTCCGAATTTACTGTTGAAAGCGGTCATCGCCCGCGTCGAGTTGATCCCGACTAACCAGTCTGACTCGGATCGGCAGCGTGCGGCATCCGCCAAGGGTCGCATTTCCTTCTCCCCACGTAGGTGGGCAAAAGCCTCGCGGATGGAGCCATCGGTCATCGATTGCATCCACAGGCGACGAATCGGTTTCTGGCTGCCGCAATATTGAACGATGTAGCGGAAAATGAGTTCTCCCTCGCGTCCGGCGTCACAAGCGTTGATCAGCTCTGTGACATCCTTGCGAGCCATGAGTCGCTTAAGCAAGTTCAGACGGGCTTTGCTTCCTTTGTCCTCACTGGGCTCGAGAATAAATTCTTCCGGAATCACGGGCAGGCAATCAAAGTTCCAGGGCAGGTTTTTCCCGTCCGGCGTCATGGGATGCGCCTGCTGCACGAGGTGTCCGATCGCTGATGAGATGATGTATCGATCATTCTCAAAATGATCGGCTTGCTTTTCAAAACGTCCGATCGCTGGATCTTTCCCGAGAACTCGGGCAAGATCGGCTGCGACACTGGGCTTCTCGGCGATAATGAGGGACTTGGACATGGGATTGAGGAATCGCACGATCCTTTGATTCAATCAAAGGTCAGGAAAGGTAATTCCCTGATTTAAGTAAAAGGTCAATCAGCTTTCGTAAAGGTTTTGCCTGCATGTTGTCGAATGAGGTGCTTCATCTCCATCTGCAGGAGCGTCACGGAGAGCGGACCAGGTGCTAGGGAAAGGACCTCGGAAAGGGCATCGATCCCGGATGGCCCGAGCTCGAGCTGATCGAGAATCTGGCGTTCGAGCGGGCTGAGTTCTGCCTGACGAGCCGGGACCGTCGGGCGAGAGATTTTCGCTGATTCGGGCGATGAGGAGAAGTCCAGCGGCAGAGAATTGAGTTCGAGATCCAGTTCTTGGATGATGTCTTCCGCATCGCAGACGAGTTTGGCTCCGCTCTGGATGAGGCGATTGCATCCGACCGAACTGGGACGGTCAATCGGACCCGGCACGGCGAAAACCGTGCGACCCTGTTCGATCGCTTGATTCGCCGTGATCAGCGCTCCACTCCAGGCTGGGGCTTCCACGACGATGATGCCCCGCGACATGCCTGCGACGATACGGTTCCGCAGAGGGAAAGATTGTTTATCCGGAACGTAGAGAACGGGAAACTCTGAGAGAACGGCACCATTTTCTGCGATTCTGTCTGCCAGAGCCTGATTTTCCGGTGGGAAGACATTCCCGATCCCGGAGCCGAGGACTGCTATGGTGCGTCCGCCTGCGGCGATCGCTGCCTCGTGGGCCGCAGTATCGATCCCACGAGCCAGTCCGCTCACGATCGTGAAGCCTGCTTTCGCCAGCTGAAAGCTCAGCTTGCGCGACTGATCGCGGCCATAATGCGTCATCCGACGCGATCCCACCACGGCCACAGAAATCTCGTCCGCTGGACGGATCGAACCGCGCATGTAGAGGAGAAAGGGGGCATCGTGAATTTGCTTCAGAGCAGGCGGATACAATGGATCTTCGATACTCAGGAGCGAGACCCCGTGCTCTCTCATCCGACGCTTCTCTTCCATCAGATCGATCTGCTGCTCCCATCCAGTGATGTGGGCTGCCATTTCTTCGCCAATACCCGGGACGCGAAGCAGATCGCGGATCGGAGCTGCCAAGACTGCTTCTGGCGATCCGAATTGTTCGATCATGCGTTTGACACGGATCGGTCCCACTTTGGGCAGGAGATTGAGGGCGAGGTAGGCGTCCAGAGTCGTGAGCATGTCAATGCAATACGGGAAAATGATCAGGATAAATAGCACTTATGAACAATCAAGTGCAAAATGCTTTATTTGCTGCTTCTTGCCACGCAATTCCGCCGTGCGATTCACGAGGCTTCTTCTTGATCTTATCGCGCATTCGTTCATTCGTCTTGCATGATGAAAAGAAGACAATTGCTGGAAGTGGCTGCTGGTGCCTCAGGAGCGGGATTTTTGGGCACATCCTTCAGTTTCGCTGAGGAAAAGGCGAAGTCAGGTGACTATGAGAGTCCATACGAGGGGATTGCTTGGGATCAGTGCCAATTTCTGCATTCCATGTCGCATCAGCATCAGGGAACCAATGACACCTCTCGCGATCTCTTCCTGGCCATGGGCTACGGACACTTCGCCTTCAGCAATTACTATCCATCTCGCCCGACTTATCCCCTGCCGGAGTCTTGGAGTAAAAAGCATCCGGAAATCATCGCTGCGCCGAATGCAGAGCAGCATTCCTTCACTGATTACGGATTGCATGCAAATTCTCTCGGGAGTCTTTTTTCCTCAGGATACGGGGCGGGGATTCCGAGGAAAGGCTGGACGAGTTCTCCCATCGAGCATCGGGTCAGCGATTTTCATCGTTTCACCACCGACCGCCCTTGGGAAGGGGTTTACCGGATTGATATTCGCTTTACTTCAAAAACGAAAGAAGCCCAGGTTCGACTGACGGTAGCGGGAGCGACCGAATGCAATCCGCGCCAGGAATATGCCGAGGTCGGAGCGATTCAGGGAAAAGCGCTCGATGCAGGGCGATACAGCATTCCCTTTCGCGTGAATGCTGACGAAGTGGTGTTTCGACTCGAGTTCGACCCGGAGCAGATCACTTTCACAGAACTCCGCCTGATGCAGGGAACCTATCGCCCTTGGCGAGACGCCTTCCTCGCGATCCTCGACGGTGAAATCATCGATGGAGAAAAGCGCGGAGGGCTGCTCTACGCGGATAGCGGAGGGATCACTCTCAATCATCCAACGGGAAAGATGGAAAACTATGTGGAGATGCTCGACTTCGACCCTCGTGTGCTCGGGATCGAAGTGTGGAACCACCTTTCCTCCGGATTCGGTGCTTCAGGATACGTGGATTCCATGGATGGGACTCCTCCTCCCCACTACTTTTACGATCTCTGGGATCAGATTTTGGCCACAGGGCGTCGCTGCTGGGGGTTTTTCGTGAAGGATCATACGACTTATGGTCGCGGTCGAAATGTTCTCCTCGTCCCTTCTGTGGAATCGGCCTCATGTGAAGAGAAGGAGGCCACGGCTCTACGAGCCTACCGAAACGGCAATTTTTTCGGAGCGGTATCTGCGATCACACTGAACGAGGAAGGAAAAGTCGATGCTCCCTACGATCACAGCGACTTCCGATTCCGTCGCATCGACCTGCGTCGCGATGTTGCGGGCAAAGTAGAGGCCCTAGAGGTGGAGGTGGGGGATCAGGACGTGAACAAGCGTCCGAATCTGCAAATTCGCTTCGTCACAGAGGAAGGAACGGTTCTGATCGTCGATGGTGATCGAGCGGAGTTTCCTTTGAATGGCGACAAGAAACCGCAGTTTGTCCGCATCGAAGCCATTGCCTATCCTTCGCAAGCCAAAGGCGAACCACTGACCTCCGAGAAAATCCGCAAGCTGAGCATCGCGGAAATTTCCAGAATCCACGATAAAATCCTAGAGAAACAGCCCATCTTTTTCGGTAATCCCGTCGAAACTCGTGTTCCCGTTCCCACGGTAGATCTGATCTTTTCCCAGGCGATCCGCAGAATCTGAATCGGAGTTAGCGTAGATACGGGCCTGCGTCACTTGCCTAAATGCGCTCTTGACGGGGGATGCGGTTCTCCCGGACCGTGCCTCAGTATCCATGAAATTCTGTTTCTTTCTTTGTCTGGCGACACTGGCTCCGCTCTTCGTTTTTTCCGACGTACCTGAGTTTGTTTATATCAACGGAAAAATTGTTACTCTTGATGCCACAGATTCCATCCACGAGGCCTTGGCCGTTGAGGATGGGAAAATCGCGGCTGTCGGATCGAATGATTCCGTTCGAATACTCGCTGGCCCGGATACGAAGATTATCGATCTGAAAGGGCAGACCGTGATTCCCGGCATCATCGAAAGTCACATTCATAGTCTCGGTGTCGTTAGGGCGGATCTCGCTGGCAAGTATGCAGAACTGCGCAGCATTGCGGAAGTTCAGGACTGGATTCGCCAAAAGGCAGCGACGGTACCTCCTGGGACTTGGATTGAAGTGCCTCGCAATGAAATCACGCGACTTGCCGAACAACGCTTCCCGACACCTGAGGAACTGGACGCTGGGACGAAAGATCATCCTGTCGCCTTCATTTCCGTCACGAAAACGGTTCTCAATTCTGCGGGCTGGAAGGCTCTGGGACTCGATCAGCCCTCGGCGACTGTTCCCGGCGGTGAACTGGTGCTCGAAGACGGACGCCCCGTGCTGATGCGGGGTGGACAAGTTTTTTTGCGTAGTCACATGCCGTCGCCGGTGATCTATCCCGATGAACTCGTCCAGAAAAAGTTGGAGGAACTGATGGGGATATACAATTCCGTCGGGATTACGACGATCTTCGAGCGTGCGACGAATCGCACCGGATACGATCTCTTCCGGAAGCAGGAGAAGGAGAATCGACTCAACACGCGGGTGCGATGCACCTTCCGTTTTTCCGCTCACGACGGAGCAGGAGTGGGAAAATTCGTGAAAGCCCTAGGACTTTCCCCTGGGGACGGAGATGATCTCGTCCGAGCCACTTCCTTGAAGATCACCGTCGATGGTGGAATCCACTGGGGCACGACTTGGCTCAGCGAGCCACACGGGGAAAAGCGCACCACTTTTTATCGGAATACCGATCCGAATAACATGGGAGTTCATCACTACACTCCCGAGCAAATGGTGGAGATTTTCGCAGCAGTCGAGCGACTCGGCTGGCCCATGAGCGCCCATGTCACGGGTGACGGCGGAGCTACGGCTGTCCTGCAGGCAGTCAAAGCAGTCTCCAAGGATCAGCCTGAGATATTGAAGCGTCGCTTCAACTTGATTCACACGTACTTCCCGACTCCGGAACTGGCGGCTCTCGCCAAGTCGGTAGGTGCCGGAGTGGATACGCAGCCCTATCTGTACCAGCGCGATGCCAATTTCATCAACCGCATCTACGGCCCGAACTGGTCTGCTCGATTCATCGGCCTGGGAGAATGGGTTCGAGCCGGGATACCGGTGGGGATGAATAGTGATCACATGATAGGTCTCGACCCCGATCATGCGATGAATTCCTTCGATCCCTTTCTGATGCTGGAAATCGCTGTCACTCGGCGAGATGATCGCGGGGACGTGTACGGTGAAAACCAGCGTCTGAGCCGATTAGATGCTCTCCGCTGCGCGACCATCTGGCCCGCCTGGCTGAGTTTTGATGAGGAGAAACTCGGGACGCTAGAAGTGGGGAAGCTCGCGGACTTCGTCGTGCTGGACCGTGACTATCTCAGCTGCCCTGACGAGGAAATCCACCTGATTCGTCCTCGCCTCACAGTCATGGGTGGACGAGTTGTTTTTTCATCGGAAAAGAACTAGAACGCTCAAGAATTATCGTTTCACTTCTCCGCTTTCGAGAAAGTGAGCTGATATTCGCCTCCCGTGGCGTCAAAGAAGATCGTGTTTTTTCCTTCTGCTACGGATTCTTCTTGGATGGTCTTCTTGTTTTTGTCCTGAATCCGCCACTGACCACCAGAGAGTCCTGTGACCGCCACGTGATATTGCTTCTCGCCTGATGGCAGAGCGATGGAAAACTCTCCCGCGATCATTCCTTCTCCTTTCGGTAGGATCGCCGCATGATTTCCAATCAAGACAGTGTAGGAGACTGCGGACTCCGACAGATTCACCGGGAGTTCCTCTTTCTTGTCCGCCGCCATCTGGAAGACTGTCAGAAAGCGGTCGCTCTGGCTCGCTTTCTTCGGTGAGATCATGATACGCGCTCCTTGGAATGCGCTGGATGGTTCATACTGTTGTCCGAATACGTCGTTGACTTTGTCGCCATTCATCACGGAGAGTTTTCGCTCCGATTCCGCAGGGATCAGCATGCGAACATGAGTCTTCCCGACCTGTCCTCCACGCTCGTTGTGCAGTGTAATTTTCCCTGATCCGATTTCTGGATCTTTATAGGCATTGATCTGCCAGAATTTTTGGAAGTCTGGCGAGGATGAGGTGATGTCATCCAGCAGAACGATGGCAGCGGGTACGTCGTCGTTTTGCAAATTGACGAAACAAAAGCGCCGCCGATAACTGCTGACTTTCGCCGTGTAGGCGCTTGCCAGATCCACGTCGAAGTAACTGAAAACAGGGCGCACTGCCTCTGGTCCAACGCTGGTAGAGATGACTTTCCCATTTCGAAAATAGGGATCGGTCGTGACTTCTTTCGCCGACTTTGGTGCCCGTTGATTGAAGCGAGTTCCTCCATCGTTCGACTCTCCGGGGGCAAAGCTCTCCTCGGGATCCCGTATGAGCATCATACTGTGAGCGATAGAACGCTTGTTGAAATTAAAGTCATAGGGTATCCCATAGAACCCGTAGGAACCAATATCCCCAAACTGGAATCCGCGATAATACACTTGGATCGCCCCGGCATCTGAATGTTGGTGATTCCCGAAGATATAACCGCCTCCTTTGATTTCAGCGACGACGTCATTGCTGTTCAATCCACTCGTCCAGCCCGTTCTCGCCACTATTGATCCAAGGATTTTTCCGAAATCCTTGGTCAGAGGCAGCGAGTCTTGACTCGGCTCTGCTTTCAGATTCGGATCGTTTAGGAGGAGATAGAGTACCGGATTCTGACTGGCCCATTTTTTACCACTCTGACGTAGAAACTCTCCTTTAATGATAGGGTCGCCCGAATAGGAGTAATTCATAAACGTATTCGTGGGAGCACTCCAGTAGGAGGGCTTGTTCGGTTCCATCGAAGAAAAGCCGTCTCCATCGCGCAGCATCTGGCCATCTGGCACACGCATGTACTGCCAGTAATAGCGCATATCTTTGATATTGTCGTCAAAGACGGACTTGCCCGTCATGCGCTGGAACAGCCAGGCCGCATGGAGTTCCCAAGCGAAGCGAAATCCTCCGTAGCCCACCCCCTGATTGAAGCGCGGTGACTGGTATTCAAATCGTCGCATAGGAACCAATTCCTCGAGGATGCGGTAGGAGGTGTATCGATAGGGTTCGGAATCGTCTCCCCAGAGAGCGATGGACAGGGCTAGTAGATCGCGGTTGATTTGGCTCTCGGCAGTGTGTCCAGTGGTGATCAAGCCTCTGAACGGAGGCCAGCCGCATTCCATGTCTCGAGCGAGGCGCATGAGATTTTTGTGGATTCGCTGTTTCTGTGAAGCATCCATCAGATCGTAACACCAATCATAGACGAGGGAACTGGTGTAGATCGCCCGACCAATTTCGCGGGTGATGTCGAGCAGATTTCCAAACTCGACGACGCTCAGATAGCGATCAATCAGATTCACTGCCTCCTTTCCAACCTCAGTATCTCCAGCCATCAAAGAATAAAAGGCTTTGATCTCTGCTGCGGCCTCTAACTTAGGCTGTTCATTGACTTCCTTGTCCGGAGTGAACTCGATCGAAAAGGGAACTTTCGCCTTTTTCACGAGAGCGTCCCAGATCGCCTGGTTTTCTCCCACCTTCAAACGATCTCGAATCAGAGGCAGGGACTGAGCGTTCAGCCAGAGACGAGGATGTTCCTTCGGAGGGAGCACGGTTGGCTGATAGTTTTGCGCTGGTTCCGGAACGACGATATCCTTGTACGTCATGAGTCCGAGATGGCCGAGTCGCACCCCGCGAGGAAGCCAGATTTTGATTCGCTGCTTTTTCCCGC
The DNA here is from genome assembly GCA_963205275.1 of Verrucomicrobiota bacterium. Classification (GTDB taxonomy): domain Bacteria; phylum Verrucomicrobiota; class Verrucomicrobiia; order Verrucomicrobiales; family DEV007; genus Arctic95D-9. Next base: position 64,097 of record CAUJIH010000093.1, read on the forward strand.
TGAGCTGAAACTTGCCTGATACCTGATCAGGGCGATTCCAAGGGACGTAAACGACTCGTCGTGTCGGACGGCCATCGTCGATCTGAATCTTCATGAAGAGGGACTGGTACTTGCTGCGGGCTTTCTTCATCAGATCGGCTCCGTAGTCATCCGTCACGGCCTGGCTGACCAGAACGTATAGTCCAGCTTCTGGAGCTGTGATCTCCCAAGAAAGATCCGGATCACCGGTGACGGACAAATCGTCTGCTTTCGATTCTACAGCCGCCTTCAGAGCACAGCCTTTGCCGGTTTTCAGTCGTTCGTCGGGAATGATCTCCACTCGCGCTGAATCGATCTGAGCTCCCTCAGCGGGAAGAAGAAACATCCGCCCTGGAACGAAGGCAGGCTGTGGGGCTGCCTGCATCAGGGAATGAGAATTCAATATCAGCAGAGAAAGGGCGCAGAAGAGAATGGATTTCATGGCTGGGTAAAAGTGTTTACACCCTGCACTACGAATCCTAAGCAGAAAAAGAGATTTCCTGGCGGGAATCAGTCCTGTCGAAACGAGGCAAGACGTCGAGGCAGGGCCGTCTCGATTGTTCTCGATATTTCTTCCCGGTTGCCGTGAACGGATCTGTCTGCTAGGCATGAAACCATGAGTCTCTCGGAAACATCTCTCCGCATCGGCCTCCTAGGAGCTGGTTGGTTTGGGCGCGAAGCCCATCTGCGTAATCTGATACGCCTACCCGGGGTTTCTGTCGTCGCTGTCAGCAGTCGTAGTCAGGAGAGTCGTGAGGCAGCTCAGGCGATCGCTGGCGAATCTTTGCAAACCTACGCCGATTGGCAGGAGCTTCTGACGAGAGATGATCTCGATGCCGTCATCATCGCTTTGCCCAATGATCTGCATCACACTGCATCGATCGCAGCATTGCAGCGAGGGCTACACGTCTTCTGTGAAAAACCATTAGGACTGAGCCTGCAAGAATGTGACGAAATCGCAACTGCCGTGAAAGACTCGGGACGCATGTTCCAAGTGGGACACGAGATGCGCTTTCAGAGGCTCTATGTCGAGATGAAGGAGCGACTGGATGGAGGATTCGTGGGAGAGCTTCAGCTCATGTGGTGTCGAGAGTTTCGGGGGCCGATGCGCACGGGATGGCGCTCAAGCGAAGCGCAAACGGGCGGCACGATTCTAGAAAAAAATGTGCATCACATCGATCTATTTAACTGGATGATGGACAGGGAGCCGCTCCGCGTTAGTGCCCATGGCGGAACGAATGTGCTGAAGGATCGAGAGATCCTCGATAATGCGCAAGTCCTGATCGAGTATGAAGACAGTCGTCGTGCCTCGCTGGAACTGTGCCTGTTCGCTCCGAAAGGAGGAGAGTGCGAAATCGGAGTGTGCGGGGACAAAGGTCGGATCGATACTCGGAATCAAGCATTGGAGATGATCTGTCAGAGCTTTGAGTCCGAGGAGCGTGAGCTTCACCACCTAGCCGATGAAGGAGACGGCGCGAATTTCGTGGATAGCTCGGGGCGCATTGATCGAGGAATTTACCCGCAGCTGCAGCATTTCTTCGAATGCGTGCGCACAGGAGCTACTCCGATGAACGATGTCACCTCCGCACGTCGAGCTGTGGCCGTATGTCTAGCTGCGCAGGAATCGATTCGGAGAAAGGAAACGGTGTGGATGGAGGAAATGCGAGGGTGACTACCGCCTCACACGAAGAAGGACTTTTCCAACATCGCTTGGCTTCATAAAATCAGGTTTCAGAGATATGAAACTCCTCTACGTGCCCAGTCTCGCATTCATCACCTCATTTCTTATCTCCGCTCGTCCGCTGTGTGCAGAAGTTTTTCATCGAGAGAAACTCGCAGCGATTGATGCCGAGATCGAGCAGGCGATTCGAGAGGCAAAAATCGTTGGTGGCGTGGTGTGGGTCGAGCACGGCGGAAGCTCGTATCACAAGGCGTACGGGATGCGGGCCAAAGCTCCGGAGCCTGAGTTGATGACGGAAGACACGATTTTCGACCTAGCTTCCGTTTCAAAGGTGCTCGGGACGACCAGCGCCGTCATGCTGTGTGTGGAGCGCGGTCTGATCGGAGTCGATGACCTAGTCTCTCAACACATCCCTGAATTTACTGGCGATGGACGAGAGAAGGTGACGATTCGTCATTTGCTCCTTCACAGTTCTGGCCTTCCGCTGAATCCAGAACCAAAACTGCCTTTCTCCCGGGATCAGAACGAGGCTGTTGCCCGCGCTTGTCGGACTCCTCTGCTGTCTGAACCGGGAAAAGAATTCGCTTACAGCAATGCCACAATGATCGTGCTGGCTGGAGTCGTCGAGCGCGTCACTGGACGCACGCTGGATGAGTTTTGCGCGACCGAGATTTTTCACCCTCTCGGGATGGAGGACACTCTTTATCGCCCCTCCGGAGACCGTCTCAAGCGAGTTTCCCCCTCCAGTTCGCCCGCACGTGGACTGGTGGACGACGTGCAGGCACGCGATATGGGCGGCGTCGCAGGGCACTGTTCCCTCTTTTCCACCGTTCCCGATCTGGCTCGATTCGCTCGCATGATGCTCAGGCGGGGAGAACTCGACGGAGTGCGGATTTTTCGTCCAGAGACCGTGAAGCAGATGACGAGAGTGCAAAGTCCGCCCGATCTCATCAGTCCAGATGCCGACGGGTTGCCCGTGCGTCGTGGGTTAGGCTGGGACATCGATACGCCCTATCGACAGGCCCCACATGATTATTCCCTAGCGCGAGGATCCGTTTTTCCCATCGGCAGCTATGGTCATGTCGGATGGACGGGGCAGTACGTGTGGATCGACCCTTTCTCTCAGACTTTCGTCGTCTTTCTCTGCAACCGATACGGAGATCTAAAAAAGGATACCCGGATGGATGTGTATCATCTTCACCACCGCATTTCCACGCTCGCAGCCGAGGCAGTGGCAGATTTCGACTTCAGCCACATGCCCGACGCTCTTCCGAAGCACGATCAGTTGAAGCCAAAGTCAGACTGATCGCGATCCTTTTCAGTTCGGCGACTGACCAGCGAGCATTTTGTCGAAGCCTTTGATCGCTTCCTCCTCATTCAGAAGGAAACCATTGTATTCGACGCGACCTGTCCGGTCGATAATTACCCACCAAGGAGTGCCGCCGGGCTTGTAGGCACCGCTCACGCCGGGAAAGCCGGGCGACTTCGTGTAGTGACCGATCGGAATATCTAAGCCAAATTTTTCTGCCGTTACAGGGAGTTTGTCGATGGTATTATCGAGGAAGCCCTCGAAAGCGGTTTGAATCGCTAGGAACACGATCTCCTGATTCCCCTTGTAATGATCCACCAAGTGCTTCAGCACAGGGAGTTCTCGCTCCTGCGATGCTCGACACCAATGCTGGAAGAAAAGCATGACGATGATTTTCCCCGGATAGTCGGTAATCTCGACTTTGTCTTTTCCCTCCGGGGCGTGATACCAGTCGCTGACGTTCAGGAGAGGGGCCTGTTGCCCTTCAATCCCTTTCTGCAATTGGGCATGGGAAAGGAGAGGCAGAGAAGGGAGGCTCAGCAGGAGGGCGAGGGATAAGGATCGGACGGAGGAAAGCATCGTCTCGGAAAATTTTAGTCGTAACAGTGGAAATAGAGCACATCCCATCGGGAGCGCAAGATCACACGAGTATGGAATCGCGTGAGGCGATTCCTAATGGAGCGAAAGCGCCCTCCGCATCTCTGATACGTTAAATCAGTGAAAGGTCTCGGGCATGTTGTCTAAGATACGGATATCACCCCACTGGACCAGCTTCCCATCACGGAAGTAGAGCAGTAACTCTCCATACTTCGCATCGTCATAGCGAATGACTTCCGCTTTGCGAGCGTCCGCCGTTTCTCGCGCTCCGACCGTTTTATAGTTCTTGCCGAGCAGCGACACACTTTGTTCCTTAGTCATTCCCAGACTGAGCTTTTGTGTGCGAGAGTCAAGCGTCGAGCATCCGACGGACAGAAACAGTCCGGCAGCCAAGACGGAGAATGTCAGGAAAGACTTTAAGGAAGAGATCATGATTCGCCTGAAAGAATCGTTGGGATCAGTCTGATTTCAAGCGGTGGATTCCGAGGAATGTTTTTCGAGAACTCCCTGAATTTTTTACAATTTTCGAGTTGAGCTATCGCAGGATTCGGATAACCTGTTCGCCCTTCGCGGGTTTTTACTCGCGAGACGGAGACGTATGTCACGGCTTGATAGCTCAGTCGGTAGAGCGGAGGACTGAAAATCCTTGTGTCCCCAGTTCGAATCTGGGTCAAGCCACTTCTCCATCACTTCGGTGGAGAGTATCTCTGGAATCAGGGATTTGAATCGTGGGAAATAAAGCGGCGGAATTAGAGATTGGCGTGAAAGAGATTGGCGTTATCGCGCTCTGGATGCTTGTGCTTCGATTGCACTACTGTAACACTGCTTTACGATATGGATCTCCGACTCATCACTCTCTTCTCCGCCTTCGCCGCCTGCTTCACTCTGAGCCTGCCAGCCCTTTCGCAGGAGGCACCTCAGAAACATCTTCGCGCTGGGATCGTCGGTCTCGATACTTCTCACGTTCCGGCTTTCACCAGCTTCTTCAACAAGCCAAAGACTCCTGATGATGATACGGGAATTCGTGTAGTGGCTGGATACCCAGGAGGCACCGACATGCCCGCCAGCGCGAACCGGGTCGAGAAGTTCACCGAACAACTGCGCGGTATGGGCGTCGAGATCGTCGATTCCATCCCCGCGCTGTTGGAGAAAGTAGATGTGGTGCTGCTCGAGAGCGTTGATGGCCGTATCCACCTGCAGGAGGCTAAGCAGATCCTACCGTCGAAAAAGCCTGTGTTCATCGACAAGCCTCTGGCCGGAAATCTTCCCGAATCCATCGCGATTTTCGATCTGGCGAAGAAATACGGAACTCCGATTTTTTCTAGTTCGTCAACACGCTTTGGGAAAGGCCTTCAGGAGGTGATCGCGGACAAGGGGAAGCTGGGGGACATACTAGGCGCAACGACTTGGGGACCATGTTCCTATCAGGAGGGAACCCCCGACCTGTTTTTCTATGCCATTCACGGAATCGAGTCGCTCTATACCGTAATGGGAGAGGGGTGTGAGACGGTCTCTCGTGTAAAGCAGGCCAAGCACGACCAAACGACTGGTACTTGGCCCGGTGGGCGTCTAGGGGTGTATCGCGGGATTCGCAGTGGTAAGGCGAGTTTTGGGGTTACGGTCTTCGGCAGCAATGAAATTCTGCAAGTAGCCGAGTCTCCTGATTACGCGGCTCTGTGCCGGGCAATTGCGAATTTTTTTCATACAGGAACGCCTCCTGTGAGTGAGGCCGAAACTCTGGAGTTGCTCACTTTTATGGAAGCAGCCGATGAAAGCGTGAGACAAGGCGGGGCCGAAGTGTCGGTGCCGGAGACGCTCGAAAGAGCGAAAAAGGAAGCTGCGAAACTAGCAAAATGATCGACTTAGTATTCTTGGAAGTGGCCTTTTGTTTCGGCGATTCATCGAAATGCGATTCTGTTCCCATCTTATAGGCCTGCTCTTGGTGGTGAGCATGTTCGAATGTGTCGGATTTGCCTTCGCGGAGAATCTTCCGACTGTGCGCGTCGAGAACATTCGACGCGGCTTTCACAATGGAGAACACAACGCCTTCACCGATCTTTGCCGCTTTCAGAACAGTCTTTATCTGACTTTCCGCACCTGTCCTGACGGGCACATGGTGTATTCCAGCTCGTCCATCCTCGTTCTGCGCAGCGATGATGAGGGAGTGAACTGGTCTCAGGTTCATCGTTTTTCCGTGCCGGAGAGGGACACTCGCGATCCGCATTTTCTGATCTTTCGTGATCGACTCTTTCTCTATACGGGAACCTGGTGGGCCGGCCCTGGCCAGAGTCCGACGAAAGATCTGGACGTGAACAAGCACCTCGGATTCGCCGTCTGGTCGGACGACGGAAAGAAGTGGAGTGCCCCCACGATGCTCGAAGGCACCTTTGGACATTACATCTGGCGGGCGGCAGCTCACGGAGGCAAGGCCTACCTCTGCGGTCGAAGGAAAGCCGGATTCTCGATTCCTCCCAAAGCTCAGGGCATCACGATCCAGTCGGTGATGCTGGAAAGCGATGACGGGCTGATCTGGAAAAAATGCGCTTACTTTAATGAAAGCTCTGGGGACGAAACTGCTTTTTTTATCGAAGCCGACGGTCGGCTACTGGGAATTGCCCGTGACGGAGAAGGAAAGGAGGCGCACCTGCTACGCTCGTCGCCACCGTATTCCGACTGGTCTCGAAAGCGTCTTGATCGCTCGATCAGAGGTCCTCTGCTCGCGAAGTGGGGAGATCGGGTGTTGGTCGGCGGACGACACACAACGCCGGATCGCGGGCCTAAGACCACACTCTGTTGGCTCGTTGATGATACACTGTCTGAATTCGTCGAGCTCCCGAGCGGCGGTGATAATTCCTATCCTGGCTTCGTAGAGCTTTCCCCCACGAAAGGCCTGGTATCGTGGTATTCCAGTCACGAAAAGGACGAATCTGGAAAAACGATTACTGCGATCTACCTTGCTGATTTAATCCTGAATCCATCCAACCCATGAATCATCTGACTCGCCGTCGTTTCTTTGAAAATTCTGTTATGGCTGCTGCAGCGGCCACTTTGCCCAAGGCTTTGGACGCCGATGATGCCAAAGGGAAAGCCGTCAGTCCTTCTGAAAAAGTTACTGTCGCCATTCTGGGATGTGGCCATCGCGGAAAAGCGCATGCAAAAAGTTTGGCTTCCCTAAAGGACTGTCAAATCGCCTACATTTGTGATCCCGACCTCGATCAGGCGGATAGTGTGGCGAATATCCTCACCAAGGAATTGAACTATCCCGCGCCGAAAGTCGTGCAGGATCTCCGCACGATCATTGACGATCCCTCGGTGGATGCCATCTTCATCGCCACGCCCAACCACTGGCACTCTCTCGCCGGAATCTGGGCTATGCAGGCCGGGAAGGATGTCTATGTCGAGAAACCGGTGAGTCATAATGTGGTGGAAGGACGACGACTTGTTGAAGCAGCTCGCAAATACAATCGTATCTGCCAAACCGGTACGCAGAATCGCTCCCGCAGCGGGATCGTGGAGGCGGTCCAATACATGCACGAGGGTAAGCTCGGCGAGGTGAAACTCGCCCGCAGCATCATTTACGTCGGACGGGGTTCCATTGGTGGACCAGTGGATACTCCCATGCCTCCCCGACTGGATTATAACCTCTTCGCTGGCCCTGCTCCGCTGGACAAGCTCACTCGTAAAAACTTTCACTACGACTGGCACTGGATGTGGCACACTGGCTGTGGAGAGATCGGCAATAACAACGTCCATTCCATCGACATCTGTCGCTGGGGACTCGGTGTGACCGGCCTGGGTCGTAGCGTGATCACCTACGGCGGACGGCTCGGATACGAAGATGTGGGTGAAACGCCGAACTCTCAGATCGGCATTTTCGATTTCGGAGATAAGGTGATTGTCTCTGAAACGCGCGGATTAAAGACGGAACCCTATAATCCAGAGATCGCTTCACAGTGGTTCTTTTACGGGACGGAAGGAATTATCGCGAACACTGATCTCTACGATCTGGATGGCAAGTTGGTCCGTCCCTTCGAGGGCAAGGGAGTCAATCACTTCGCTAACTTCCTCGAAGCCGTACGCAGTCGGAAGCGTGAAGACCTGCGTGCTGAGATCGAAGAAGGGCACCAGTCCTCCTCTCTCTGCCATATCGCAAATATTTCCTATCGATTGGGTGCCAAGGCGTCCGTCGATGAGATCAAAGCGGGATTGGGGAAAGCCCACGCCAACGCGCAAGCTGCCGAGGATCTTGAGCGCACAGCGCACTATCTGGCGGCGGCGAAGGTCGACTTGGACAAGACTCCGCTCACTCTCGGACGCGTCCTCACCGTGGATGGCAATCAGGAGAAATTCCTCAATAACGAGGACGCCAATGCCCTGCTTGCACGCGAATACCGTGCACCGTTCACGTTGCCGTCCGAGAGTGAACTCTAAGGTGCTCTGAATGTTACTAGCTTTACTCGGATGAACAGACTTTGGTTGGCTCGTGCGATTTCAGCGCTCTTCGTATGTCTCGTAAGCGCTCCTCTCGTGATGTTCTTGGGAAGCTTAGCCGCTGCCGACAGACCCAATATTCTCTGGCTTGTCAGTGAAGACAATTCCTTCGAGTGGTTTCACTGCTACGGCAACGAGCAGGCACAGACGCCCAGTCTTGATCGCTTGGCGTCCCAGGGACTCTTCTTCGAACACGCCTATTCCAATGGCCCCGTCTGTGCTGTCGCTCGCTCAACGCTCCTCCGGGGCATCTACGCCACGACAGCCGGGTCGCAGAATATGCGCAGCCGTCACGTGGTGCCGGATCGCTATCGAACATATCCCGAATACCTGCGGGAAGCGGGCTATTACTGCTCGAATCATGTCAAGACAGATTACAACGCCAAGGGGAATGACGCTCGATTCTGGAACGACTCTTCAAAGAAAGCACATTATAAGAATCGGCCCGAAGGCAGCCCCTTCTTTGCCGTTTTCAATTTCACCGAGACGCACGAAAGCAGTCTTTTCGATGACAAGCCAATGAAGCCGGAGCGTCTGGACCCAAGGACCTTGACTCTGCCACCCTATCTGCCAGATCTTCCCGAGATTCGGCTCGATTATGCTCGATACTCGGATCGCATTACGACGATGGATGCGCAAATCGGCAAATTTCTCGAAGACCTGAAACAGGCCGGTCTAGCCGATGACACCATCGTGATTTACATGGGGGACAACGGAGGCGTGTTGCCACGTGGGAAGCGCTATCTCTATGACACAGGGGTTCGTATTCCTCTCATCATCTCAATCCCTCCGAAGTTTCAGTATTTATCCCCCTTCCCGATGGGATCGCGCGTGAGCGAATGCGTCTCCTTCGTCGATTTTCTCCCCACTTTTCTCTCGCTGGCGGGAATCGAAGTTCCTGATTCTCTTCAAGGCCGCGCCTTCCTAGGAAAAGGGCGTCAATCCCCGGAATCAGACGCCGAGGTTTTCCTCTTCGCGGATCGCTTTGATGAATTCTATGGGATGCGTCGGGGACTCACCGACGGACGGTGGAAATATATCCGCCGCTTTCGCCCGGATCGTCCCGCAGCCCCCTACAGCGCATACCAGTTCGGGCAGCCCGGATGGCGATCCTGGCGTACGGCGTGGCAGGAAGGCGAGCTTTCTGGTCGCTTCAAAGAGATCTGGGAAACGCCCCAAGTGACGGAGGAACTCTATGATATCTCCTCTGATCCTTGGGAAATTCATAATCTGGCAACCGATGCCGATCATCTCGAAAAACTGTCTCAAATGCGTCAGCGACTGAAGGACATCATGCTCTCGACACGTGATACAGGTATTATCCCCGAACCTCTGTATCCGGAACTTGCCGCAGGCTCCAGCATCGCTGACTATGCGCAGAGTCAGAAATTCGATGCCGCTGGCACGCTCGATCTCGCCTTCGCCGCCAGTGATGCCAACCCGAAGAATTCTACTCAACTGAAGGCGGCACTTTACGCTGCCGAACCCGCTCAGCGCTACTGGGGCCTGATGGGACTCGCAATTCTCGGCGTGCGGGAGGCATCTGCCCTTCCTGAAGTGCGAAAACTGCTGGAGGATCCATACTCCACCATTCGCAGCACCGCTGCCTACACTCTCTGGAAGCTGGGAGACAAGAAGGAGGCGACGAAGAGCATTTTGTCGGAAATCGGACGAAAGGAAATTACATCCCTGTCACTATTTTGGGCGCTGAACATCGTTCACGATCTGAAGCTAGCCTCCCAACTCCCCGAGGGCTGGGAGCAGAATTTGGGAGTCGAGGAAGATCAAATGAGCAAGAGTGACACCGGCATGGTCTACGTGAAGCGAATCCAAGGCATTCTGCAAAAAGAGCGGAATCAGTAGAGAATCGAGCAATCAGTTTCGCTTCTCTAAGGATCGACCGATCTGAAAGGGAGGGCGAACAATGCCCAAGAGAATCGCGAACAGCGACTCCAGTAAAGTCGGACGTTTTGGTGGTGGTATTCGGTGAATAAATCGCTACCTTTCTGCCTTACGAGAGTTTTCTGATAATTCGGATGAATGGGAGTATCGAACGGCGGTTGGCGGGCATCCTCGTGCCCATCTTTTCTCTCCGAGGCGAGCGCGATCTGGGGATCGGCGATATCGCTTCGATGCGAGATTTTGTGAAATTTGCGTCGGAGACGGGATTTGGATTCATCCAAGTGCTGCCGATCAACGAAACCGGACCGGACAATAGCCCCTACAATGCGATCAGCTCCGTCGCGATCGAGCCGATGACGCTGGATTGCACTCCGAAAGGACTCAAGGATCTCTCAGAACTGGCATTTTCTGAAGCGATTAAAAACTACGATCTGGAAGCTCTCAATACGGGGCCGGTTCAATATGCGATCGTGCGAAAGCTGAAGCACTCCCTCCTGCGACTAGCATACGAAAACTTCTGCGAGACCGCCGTCGGACGCATTGATGTGCGTGCTTCGGATTTTGAAGATTTTTGTAAACGTGAAGCCGCTTGGCTCAATGATTACTGTCTGTTCCGTCTGCTCATGGAGAGGGAAGGGGGGAGCCAGCTCTGGACTGAGTGGTGGGAGGAGTATCGAGTGAAATCATCCGCTTTGACCAGAATCGTCGAGGAGGCGAAGACGAACGCAAAGCAGATCGATCACGAGCTGCGCTACTATGCCTATGTCCAATGGATTGCCCATTCTCAGTGGGCTGAGCTTCGCGGTTTTGCAGAGGCGAATCAGGTCTGTCTGATGGGTGATATCCCCTACGGAATCAGTCTCTACAGCGCGGATGTCTGGGCGGATCGAGAGATCTTCGATCTCGATTGGTATGGCGGCGCGCCGCCCGAAACTTTGTTCAAGGACGATGAGTTCGTTCAGAAGTGGGGGCAAAACTGGGGAATTCCTCTGTATCACTGGGATGTGCTGGAGCAGCAGAACTTCAGCTGGTGGCGGCGACGGATCGAGAAGACCGCAGAAATCTTCGCGATGTTTCGTGTCGATCACACACTGGGATTTTACCGAATTTATTCATTTCCTTGGAATCCGGTTCGGAATGCCGAGTTTCTTCCTCTATCGCACGAGGAGGCTGCAGCTCGATGTGGCGGTCGTTTGCCCTGCTTTCGACCTCGTCCGGACGATAACGACGAGGAGAAGACAGCCAATCGCAGTGAGGGCGAGAAGTACTTGCGGATGATCCAGGACGCAGCGAATGGGGCGGAAGTGATCGCAGAAGACTTAGGGACGGTGCCTGATTACGTGCGCCCGTCTCTCGCTTCGCTTGGAATCGCGGGAATGAAAGTGCCGCAGTGGGAATTCGTCGACGGTCGTGTGTGTCCCGGCTTTCAGTATCCGAATCTCTCCTTCGCCACCTATGCCAGTCACGATCATGCTCCGATGCGGGCGCAGTGGGAGCAACAGTTGGAACAAATGCATCAGGCCTCACCGGACAGCGGTGATTACTGGAGTGCCCGCCATTTTCTGGAGACTCTTTGTATTTTCGCGGGAATTGAGCGACATGGAGACGAGATTCCCGAGTACAGTGAGGAAGTGTGGCACAAGCTATTTCGCGAACTTTCTTTCTCTCATTCAGATCGCATCGCGGTGATGATCAATGATCTGTTGATGGAAACCGAGCGCATCAATGTACCCGGTGTTTTGGACGGGACCAACTGGAGCTATCGAGTTCCGGTGACAGGACGCGAGCTAGCACATGGGCTTGAGTATGAAAATCTGCGGACGACTTTGAAAAATCTCTTGAATGAGACGGGCCGTTCGCGAAAGGTTTCTGCCCCCTGAAGCGACACAAGTTGTGTGGAGTTCGAATCGTGGGGATCGCATTTTCTCTCCCATTTTTCATCAGTCCGCCTTCTTTCTTCTCGTAGCAGTTCTCTTATTCTTTATGAAAACTCCCATTCGTGTAGCAGTGACCGGCGCGGCTGGTCAAATCGGTTATTCTCTCCTGTTTCGTATCGCCAGCGGGTCGATGTTCGGTCCGGACCAGCCCGTGGCTCTGAATTTGATCGAAATCGAGCCAGCGATGAAGGCGCTGGAGGGTGTGGTCATGGAGTTGGATGACTGTGCGTTCCCTCTCCTGACGGATATTCGTGCGACAGCCAGCTTGGACGAGGGCTTCTCCTCGGTGAACTGGGCGCTGTTGGTCGGCAGTGTGCCGCGCAAAGCGGGAATGGAACGCAAGGATCTCCTCGGGATCAACGGAAAAATTTTCACAGGCCAAGGACAAGCGATCGCCCGTAATGCTGCGTCGGATATCCGCACTCTGGTGGTCGGAAATCCTTGCAATACAAACTGTCTAATCGCGATGAACAGTGCGCCGGAGATCCCCAAAGAGCGCTGGTTCGCGATGACTCGTCTCGACGAGAACCGTGGGAAGACGCAGATCGCTCGGAAGGCTGGCGTACATGTCACGGATGTGACGAATCTGGCGATCTGGGGGAATCACTCGTCCACGCAATATCCAGATTTTTACAATGCGCAGATCGGTGGAAAGCCTGTGACCGAGGTAATCAGTGATCACGACTGGCTGCAAGGTGAATTCATCGAAACGGTTCAAAAGCGCGGGGCGGCGATCATCGCGGCTCGCGGAGCCTCGTCAGCAGCGTCAGCAGCGAATGCCATCGTCGATACGGTCCGCAGTCTTACAGTGCCGACTCCATCGGGTGACTGGTTTAGCGTAGCCGTCTGCTCTGATGGATCCTATGATCTCAATCGAGGACTCATGATTTCCTACCCGATCCGCACCGACGGTTCGTCTTGGGAGATCGTGCAAGGCGTCCCAGTGAATGACTTCAGCCGTGCCAAAATTTCGGCGACAGTACAGGAATTACAGGAAGAGCACGATGCGGTCGCGGATCTTCTTCCAAAGGGGTAAGGAAAGGAATGTACCGATTCAAGAGGGTCGGCTCGAGGATCAAACCCTGTTGACTCATTAGCTTTGTGCGGCTATGAAAAGCCAAAATACGGACTTTTGGAGTTCGGTTTTTCGTGTGTTTCTAGTTTCTGCATAATCTTAGCTAATTATTTATGCTTCACTGAGCAAAAAGTTCCGCAAAATTTGCCTTCTTTCCTCCCGTGAGTTGATCTCGACTCGTTTTGATCTTTGATCCCGTTTTTCCTTCGTCATCATGTCCCCATCCCCCGAGACTCGAGAGCCGCTGGCCATCATAGGAATCGGCTGCCGCCTGCCTGGTGGTGTCGATAGTGCTGAATCGTTTTGGCACTTCCTGACTGAGTCAAAGTCCGGCATCGTCCCTGTGCCTTCAGATCGCTGGAACAGAGATCGCTGGAGTCACGAGAATGTGGACATTCCTGGGAAAATGGTCACGAAGTGGGGAGGCTTCATTCGTGATTTTGATCAATTTGACGCTCAGTTTTTTGGAATCTCTCCACGCGAAGCCTTGCGCATGGATCCTCAGCAGCGCTGGCTGCTCGAGACCGCATGGGAGTCTCTGGAGGACGCGGGGATTCCGCCGTCGACACTCAAGGGAACTGATACGGCAGTTTTCGTCGGGATCGCTTCGAACGATTATTCGAAAGTCGCCCAAAGCGATCCTCGCAATGTGGACGTGCATACGAACTCTGGCAGCACGCTGTCCATCGCGTCGAATCGCATCGCGTATCTTCTCGATTTCCGAGGCCCTGCCGTGTCAGTCGATACGGCTTGTTCTTCCGCGCTGGTGGCGATCAATCTCGCTTGTCAGAGCATTTGGCTCGGCGAGGCATCGATGGCGCTGGCGGGTGGGGTGAACGCACTGCTGACACCGGATGCCTCCATAGGATTCTCGAAGGCTTCCATGCTCTCGCCCACCGGACAGTGCTTCGCCTTCGACGACAGGGCGAACGGGTACGTGCGTGGAGAAGGCGCGGGCATGTTTACGATCAAAAAGCTCTCCGATGCAGAGCGTGATGGAGATCGCATTTACTGTACGATCCGTGCGGCGGTGATCAATCAGGATGGAACGACCTCATCGATGACTGTTCCCGGGGTTGAGACTCAAGCGCACATGCTGGAGCACGCGCTCGCGGAGGCGGGAATCGAGCCTCGCCAAGTCCGCTACATGGAGGCGCACGGCACGGGGACTCCCGTGGGTGATCCCATCGAGACGCGGGCGCTCGGCATGGTGCTCTCTCAGGGACGAGCGAAGGACGACCCTTGTCTGATCGGATCGGTTAAGACGAACATTGGTCACTTGGAATCGGGATCTGGAGTGGCCGGGGTTGCCAAGGCGGCGTTGTCGCTCTATCACGACGCGATTCCGCCGAATCTCAACTTTGAACGACCCAATCCCAACATCCCCTTCGACGAGTTCAATCTGAAGGTGGTAACGGAGCTTCAGCCGATTCCGCACTTAGATGGCTTGCCTCCTGTCGTGGGAGTTAACAGCTTCGGTTTCGGAGGGACGAATTCACATATTCTGCTCGGAGCCGCTCCTGTGAGGGAGGAAAAATCTCCCTCAACTGGAGAAGCTGCCAATCGGCCTGTCCTCCTGCCTCTCTCTGCACGCACGGATGCTGCGTTGCGTGACACTGTGATCCGCTGGCGTCATTTCCTGCACGACTCCGACGGCTCGCTCGGTGAAATCTCCGCTGCCGCAGGTCTCCGTCGAGAGCATCACGACTTCCGCCTCGCTGTCGTCGGTAAGAATCGTGACGATTTGCTTCGCAGAATGACCGAGTGGTTGTCCGAAGGTGATCGCGCTGGGACGGTTTACTCTGGACGTCCTATCGCACATCCCTCGCCTCTCGTCTTCGTTTATACGGGCCAAGGAGCGCAGTGGTGGAAAATGGGACAGGATTTGCTTCGGCGCGAACCCGTGTTTCGCCGCACTCTGGAGGAGATCGATTCGCACCTAAAGCCGCTCGCTGGGTGGTCTCTGATCGAGGAAATGACGCGAGATGAAGCGGATTCACAGATCAACCGTACGAACATTGCTCAGCCCGCCATCTTCGGGCTGCAGGTAGCTTTGACCGAATTGTGGAAGTCTTGGGGAATCGAGCCGTCGAAAGTGATCGGTCACTCGGTCGGAGAAGTCGCTGCAGCTTATGTTGCAGGGGTCTATACAATACAGGATGCGGTGACGGTGATCTACCATCGCTCGCGTCTGCAGGACACTACGGGCGGGCATGGGCGCATGGTCGCCGTCGGACTCTCCGCCGCAGAGGCGCGAAAGGTGATCGCCGGGCGCGAGGAGCAAATCGAGATCGCGGTGATCAACAGCCCCGGCTTGGTGACGCTGGCGGGTGATACGGCACCGCTAGAGGAACTGGTCGCTGGACTCGAGGAGCAAGGAAAATTCGTGCGTTGGCTGCGGATCGACTACGCCTTCCATACGCATCAGATGGACCCGATTCGGGAGGAACTCCTAGAGACACTGAAGGGCATCAAGCCTCGTCCTACCACTATTCCTTACATTTCCACTGTGACCGGAGGCGTTTGCGAAGGCACGAAACTCGATGGCGAATACTGGTGGAAAAATGTGCGCGGCACCGTGCTGTTCGCCCCGGCGATCAGCGGGCTGGTTCGCGCGGGCGAAGACTCTTTCCTGGAGATCGGCCCCCACCCAGCCCTCCACAATCCTATTCTCGAATGCCTTTCTGAGCAGAGCCGAAAGGACTTTTACTTCTCCAGTCTTCGCCGGAAAGCGGACGAGTCAGAAGAAATGATGGGCAATCTGGCTCGCCTCCATCTCCATGGCTACGAAATTAACTGGCGAGAAGTGAATCAGGCCTCTGGAGCGCCCGTCCGCCTGCCCACCTACGCATGGCAGCACGAGCGGTTCTGGCTGGAATCTGCGGAAGGTCGCTATCTGCGTTGCGCTCCCGAGGAGCACCCGCTGCTGGGACTCGTCCATTTGGCGGCGAAACCCACTTGGCGTTTCAATCTCGACCCACGCTATTTCACTTGGTTGGACGATCACCGCTTCTGGAACAGTGTCGTTTTCCCAGCAGCCGGTTACGGCGAGATCGGACTGGCCGTTGCTCGCAAGTTATTTCCTGGTGAACACTATGCCGTGGAAGAGCTGGTGATGAAGAAGGCGCTCTTCGTCTCCGACGAAAAAGTGCCTCTGATCGAAGTTCAGTTTGATTCCGATACGAAGGTTTTTCAGATATTCAGTTCCACTGGTGATTATAAAGAGTGGGACCTGAACGCTCAAGGAATCCTGCGGAAGCTACCTGTCCCACAGGATGCTAAAGTCGATCTGGCCGCGATCCGGGCGAGATTGCCGCGCCACTTCGATCATCAGGAGTACTACGAGGACTACGCAAAAGCGGGCTATCAGTTCCGTCCTCTCTTCCAGCACTTACAGAATGTCTGGCGAACGGACGGAGAGTCGCTGGCTGAGATCGTGGCACCGGAAGGTCTGCTGAGTTCTATTCCGGATTACCACTTTCATCCCGCCGTACTCGACGCCTGCTTCCACACAGTGAAAGGCGGTCAGGTGATTCCCGACGGCGCACTGGGAACAGATTATTTTTATCTACCGGCCTCTATTCGCAGCATTCGACTCTACGTCGAACGCCCACCGCAACGCCTTTGGGGCCATGCTCGCGTCGATTCGACCAATGATCGCGAATACATCTCGGCAGACATCCGCGTCTATGACGACGGCGGACGCTTGGTCGCTGAAATCTACGGATTCCGGGCGGATCGAGTCGAGCAGAATTCGAGCGACGACTTGGAGAAATGTCTCTATCTCTCCACTTGGGAGCCATTGATGTTGAAAGGATCGCGTACCAAGGGAAGCGCTGAACTGCCCGATCCCGCACAGTGGGTCGCGGCGGCCAATGTGAACCTCTCGCAGTTGTACTCAGAAAGAAAACTCTCCCTGCACTACGACAAGTTCATCCCGGCGCTGGAGGAAATTTCCCGCCAGTTCATCGTCAATGCATACATCGATCTCGGCTGGTCTCCGCAGGAAGGAGATCAGGTAACGGTCTCGGGATTGCTCGACGACTTGTTGATCGCCGGACACTATCGCAGGCTCGTATTTGCCCATCTGACAGCCTTGGAGAAGGGCGGATTCCTCGAGTCAGTCGGCGAGGAGGAGTGGCGCGTCGTCGAGAAGCCCGATCACGAGGACGCCGTGCAGTGGCTAGATCTCCTCTGTCGGGAGCTGCCTGACTTTGCTTCAGAGGGCGAATTGCTACGCCTCTCAGGACCACATCTCGCTGCAATTCTCAGCGGAGAGAAAGACCCGCTGCAAGCACTGTTTCCCGGCGGATCGTCCGCAGCGATGGAGCGCTTCTATCGCGAGGGAGCGGATTTCCCTGTCATCAATGAGCAAATTCGGTACGCACTAGACGATGCCATAGCGCAGGTTCCGGCTCGTCGGGCCGTGCGCGTCCTTGAAGTCGGGGCCGGCACTGGTTCTCTGACCAGTCAGATTCTGCCTGTATTCCCGTCAGATCGCACAGAATATTGCTTTACCGATAACGGACCCAGTTTCCTACAGAGCGCCCAAGATCGCTTTCAGGAGAAGTATCCTTTCGTCGAATACAAAGTGTTCGACTGTGAGAAAGATCCCGAGAGTCAAAACCTCGAAGCTCATGGCTTTGATATTGTATTGGCTTCGAACGTGATCCATGCCACCGCCGATCTAAAGGCGACGTTGGCTAATCTCCGCCGTTGTTTGGCACCTGGAGGAATTCTTCTTCTGCTCGAGGTTACTTGGAGTCGATCTGCGCTCGACAATGTGTTCGGACTTCTTTCCGGCTGGTGGCGTTTTACCGACACCGATCTACGCTCTCGCAGCGCTCTTTTGTCTCGCCAAGGCTGGGAGAATCTGCTTGGAGAGGTGGGATTCCTAGAAGCGACCAGCTTCGTAAGCTCTCCTGAGAGGGGAGAAGATCAGCAGGCCTGTCTTGTCGCTCGTGCCCCTGAAATCGTAGCCTCCGAGACCGATGCTGATTCTGAAGTCAATTCCCCTGTCGAGCAGAACCGTGAAGTCTGTCTGGTCGTCGAGGATCAGTCGGGAGTCGGTCAACATCTCGCCACCACGATCATGGCGAGCACTCCGGGAGCCATTGCGCGCCTGATCGGCGGTTCCATCGATGATATCGAGACGGCAATCCAGAATGTCGAATCCTCCGGTGCGACTGTCAGCACTTTGGTGTACACTCTCGCTCTGGATCATCCTCGCGCCGATCAGCTCGATACGCTTCGCCTGAATGAAGCGCAGAATACGGGAGTCCGCGCTGCTCATGATCTGTTCAAACTCATAACTGAACGAGACTGGTCGCACCGTCCGCGCATTTTCTTCCTGACCCGTGGCACCATGCCGGTGTTGCCAAAGGACGCGCTCTCTGGACTGGCGTCCGCTCCGCTGACCGGATTCCTCCGGGTGGCAAATAACGAGCAGCCTGACTTCCATTGGACTCAAATTGATCTGGACGGCGTAGCTGGAGAGTTCGAAGTCGAGGATTTGCTCGCTGAGATGAATGGTCCGACCGCCGAGCACGAAATCGCATTCCGTGGAAATGGGCGCTATGTCCGTCGCGTCCACAGGACGAAGAACGAAGAACTGCCCCCTCGGCGAAGAAATGCTGTCCTGCCAAATGGCAACGTGATTCCCTATCGTCTGCAAATCGATAAGCCGGGCATTTTGACCCACCTTAGCCTCAATCGCACGCTTCGCCGTGTGCCGGGGCCGGGAGAGATCGAAATATTGGTCAAAGCTGGTGGAATCAACTTCCGCGACGTGATGAAGGCGCTGGGAATTTACCCAGGGCAACCCGTAGATCTGAAGTGGCTTGGTGACGACTTTTCAGGAATCGTGACTCGTGTGGGCAAGGGTGTTGAGGATTTGAAACCCGGCGACCCAGTGGTGGGGATGGCACCCTACTGCTTCCGAAGCTACGTCACCGTGCATCGCAATATGGTCTTCCGGAAGCCCGCAGCTATGAGCTTCGTCGATGCTGCGACCTTGCCGACCGTATTCCTGACTTCGCACTACGCCATCAATGAGCTGGCCCGTATGGAACCGGGCGAGAGCATCCTCATCCACGCCGGAACCGGCGGAGTGGGACAGGCGGCGATCCAAATTGCGAAACACCTCGGACTAACGATCTTTTCGACTGCCGGGAGTCCAGAGAAGCGTCAGCTCCTCCGCGACATGGGCGTTCATCATGTGATGGATTCGCGCTCGCTCAAGTTCGCCGACGACATCATGGAGATCACCGGTGGAGTCGGAGTCGATGCGGTTCTGAACTCGCTGGCCGGAGATTTCATTCCGAAGAACCTCAGCGTGCTCAAGACCTTTGGACGCTATCTGGAGATCGGAAAAAAAGACGTGTATGGGAATTCCAAGATCGGCTTAGAACCGTTGCGGAATAATATCAGCTTCTTCGTGATCGATTTGGCTCAGCATCTTCAGAGCAAGCCCGCCTATATCGCACGGATGTTCTCGGAGCTGGAGGCTAAATTCTACGACGGCAGCTACGTTCCGCTCCCACGTCAGGTTTTTCCCATCACGGAAGTTGCAGAGGCCTTCCGCTACATGGCTGCGGGAAAACATATCGGGAAAAATGTCCTCGACTTCGACCTGCGGGACATCGAGATCAGTCCGGCGACAGAGGAAGGGCATCGCTTCTTCAGTCGAGGCACCTATTTAATTACAGGAGGAGCCGGTGGTTTCGGACTCGAACTCGCACGCTGGATGGCGGAGAACGGGGCACGTCACTTCGCCCTGTTGAGTCGTTCTGGACCGAAGGAGGACGCGTTGGAGAAAATCGAAGAGCTTCGCGGCGCTGGGATTACTGTAATGGATGCCCGGGGCGACGTAACTCGACGCGAAGACATCGACCGCGTCATCGCAGAAATTCAGGCGTCGGCGGAACCGCTGATCGGGGTCATCCACGGGGCGATGGTGCTCGACGACGAATTCATCGCCAACCTCGATCACGAACGCTTTGATAAAGTTCTGCTGCCGAAAATGCTCGGAGCGTGGAATCTACATGAGGCGACGCTCAACATTCCTCTCGACCAATTTATTTGTTTCTCCTCCTTCTCTGCCGTGATTGGTGCCGTGAAGCAGTCGAACTACAATGCCGGCAACGTATTTCTCGACCAGTTGGCGCACTATCGTCATGCTCTGGGCCTACCTGCGCTGACATTCAACTGGGGAGCGCTAGAGGGAGCTGGGTTCGTTGCTCGTAACGAGAAAACTGCTCAGTATCTGGAAATGGTTGGCTTAGGCGCGACGAACATGGACGAGACGCTCGCGTTGTTTTCTATTGCTCTGCCGACCGATGTCGTTCAATTGGGAACAGCTCGCTGCGACTGGACTGCGTTAGCTCGATTCAGTCCCTCGGTGGCAGGATCGAACATGTTCCTACCCGTCGTCCCGCGGAGCAGTTCTGGCGGTGGCGACTCCATGGCCGCACGAATTCTCGAAGCCCCAGCAGAGAAGCGCTTGGGGATGGTGGAGGACCTGATCGCTGCACAAGTCGGAGCCGTGCTCGGCACCGATCCCTCACGACTGGATAAAGACACTCCGCTAACCAATCTCGGACTCGATTCGCTCATGGCCATCGAACTGGTGAACCGGATTGAAGAAAAGTTGGGGATGGCCATGCCCATGGGATCCGTTCTGAATGGTCCGAATATCCGCGACCTGTCCATCCCCGTGCTAGAGAAGCTGGTGGACAGTGGAAAAGTCGGCGCTACGGAAGAAGGTGGTGGAGGGATGGATGCTTTCGCTCTGGTTCCGTTCGAGGCGACTGGGATGCTCCCCGAAATCTTCCCGCTCTCAGAGGGCCAAAAGGCGCTCTGGTTCCTCAATCGTCTCGCTCCAGATTCCTCGGCTTACAACTTGGTCTTCTCCGGGAAGTTCCGTCCTCTGCTCGATATCGAGGCGATGAAGAAGGCGTTCGCACTGCTTTTTGAGCGCCATCCGATCATGGATACCACCTTCGTGATCCGCGGAGGGGAACCAGTGCAGATGGTTCATAAAGGACGTACGATCGACTTTGTGGAACACGACTGTACCGCACTCGATCATGAGCAACTCAAGGCTCTGGTCAGCGAGCGGGCAGATCGTCCCTTCGATCTGGAACATGGCCCGGTCGTCCGACTGGAGCTATTCCGCACAGCAGATCATGCCCACGTCGCCTTGCTCTGTATGCACCACATCGTATCCGATGCGTGGTCCGTTTCCATCGTGATCCAGGATCTGATCGAATACTATTTTTCTGCGAAGGCAGGCCGTGTTCCCAAGGTCGAGCCGGTCAAGGCGAGCTACGCAGATTTCGTGAACTGGGAGCAGGCTCACCTCGCCAGCGAGGCCGGGGAGCGCATGTTCGAGTTCTGGAAGAAACATCTCGCCGGAGCACCGTTCTCTATCGACCTCCCGACGGATCGCCCGCGCCCCGCTGTCCAGACCTTCAACGGAGCGACTTACGGTTTCCAACTGGGGAAAGATCTCACGTCCGCTGTTGATGCACTCTCGAAAAAGAAGAGCGTGACTCTTTTCTCCACTCTTCTATCGGCTTACAATCTCTTGATGCACCGATACTGTCGCCAGGAGGATATCGTAGTCGGAGTGCCCTTGGCGGGACGTGCCCAGTCCGAGCTTCGCAACAGTGTCGGCTACTTCATCAATCCCGTACCACTACGCAGCGTGCTGGATGAAGA
Source organism: Verrucomicrobiota bacterium (assembly GCA_963205275.1). Classification (GTDB taxonomy): domain Bacteria; phylum Verrucomicrobiota; class Verrucomicrobiia; order Verrucomicrobiales; family DEV007; genus Arctic95D-9. Next base: position 85,828 of record CAUJIH010000093.1, read on the forward strand.
TCTCACCGTCGAGGATTATCTGAGCGCTAGTAGCCAGAGTGTGGGGCATGCGCTGGAAAATCAACAGTATCCTCTCGCCCGTCTCGTGGATCGCCTTCAGGTGCCTCGCGATGCAGGACGATCACCGCTCTTCCAGGTCAGTTTCTCGATGGAGAAAGTTCCCGGTATCGACGACGAGGGGATCGCCGTCTTCCTGATCGGGCAAGGCGGACACACCTTCCACGTCGGCGATCTGTCGATGGAGACGATCGATCTCACGACTCGCCACTCACAGTTTGAAATCACTCTCACGCTGGAAGAAGCCGGAGGCGAACTTTTCGGCTGCTGGCACTATAATCGCGATCTGTTCGACGAGAGAACCATCATGGAACTCTGTCGTCTCTATGAGCAGGTGCTCAATCAGATGACTGCTCACTCTGAGGCGAAGTTGTCCGAGCTTTCATTGCTGGATCCCGAGGAAGAAAAGCGGGTGGTGATCGACCTGAATCATACAGCGTCTGATTACGAGCGCGATGCTCTGCTCCATCAATTGATCGAGAATGTAGCTCAAGAAAAAGGCGAGGATATCGCCGTGATCTGCGGTGATGAAAAGGTGAGCTACGGGGATCTCGTTCGCTTGGCCAATGGCGTAGCCAAAGAACTAGCGGCAGCGAAAGTTGGGGCAGGCGACACGGTCGGCGTAATGGCGGATCGCTCCTCCCGTATGATTTCCGCTTTGCTGGGCGTCCTGAAAGCAGGAGCCGCCTACATGCCGCTCGACCCCGACTTCCCCGCATCTCGTCTTGCGCTCATGCTGGAAGATGCGAAACCGAAAGCCGTTATTGCATCGAACTCTCACCTAGAATCTGCTTCAAATGGTGATTGGAAGACTCTTGCCCTCGATGAGATCCAGGCCATCTCAAAGGCCAGCAAGAGTGCTAAGATCACCAACGACTCCCTTGCCTACGTGCTCTACACCTCAGGTTCTACCGGGAAGCCGAAGGGAGTAGAACTTCCTCATCGTGCTGTCGTCAACTTCCTGCGCACCATGCAGGAGAAGCCGGGCCTCAGCAGTGAGGATCGCCTGCTCGCGATTACCACCCTGTCCTTTGATATTTCGGTACTCGAAATCTTCCTACCCCTACTCTCGGGAGCCACAGTCGTTCTCGCTACCTCGGAAGATGCGAAGGACGGTCGTCGCATTGCGAGATTGCTCGACGATCACGAAATCACTGTCATGCAGGCTACTCCGGCCACTTGGCAAATGTTGCTCGATAGTGGATGGAAGGGACGCGAAAGTCTGCGTATTTTCTGCGGAGGTGAAGCGCTCAATCGCAAGCTCGCGAATACACTCACGGATCTGTCTGCCGAACTCTGGAACCTCTATGGTCCCACCGAAACCACCGTCTGGTCCACAGTGGAAAAGATCGAGAAAGGCGAAGGAGCGATCACGATCGGTCATCCCATTGGCAACACGCAGGTGTATATCCTCGATGCGAATCGCCGAGTCTTGCCTATGGGCTTCACTGGTGACCTCTGGATCGGCGGTGACGGCCTCGCCCGAGGCTACCGCAATCGCCCCGACCTCACGGACGAAGTCTTCTGCACGATTGATCTTCCGATTGTCGGGCACCAGCGACTCTATCGCACGGGCGATCTCGCTCGCTGGACGAAGGACGGGCACCTCGAATGCCTGGGACGAGTGGATTTCCAAGTGAAAGTGCACGGAGTCCGGATGGAACTCGGCGACATCGAGACGCAGATGGCCACCGTGCCGAGCATACGCCAAGCCGTCGTCATTAAGCGCGACGATCTTCCCTTCGGCGAAGGACTCGTCGGTTATTATCTGAGCGACTCCGCGATTGAGAGCGCTGCGATCCGCCAGCATCTCGCATCTGTACTGCCGCAGAGTTACCTGCCCGCCTATTTTGTCTCGCTGGAGGAATTCCCCGAAACCCCTAATCGAAAGATTGATCGGAAGCGACTGCCCCGGCCGAGCTTCGCGGCTGAAGGTAGCAGCGAAAAAGTTGCTCCCCGCAACGAAACGGAAGCCAAAATCTTGAGCGTTTTCGAAGCCAATTTCGGTGGATTGGCCATCGGCGTTACCGACAATTTCTTTTCACTCGGCGGAGATTCTCTGTTGGCTCTGCGCATCCTCGTCGAACTGTCCGAAGGCCTCGGACGAGAGATCCCTGTCGATGCCTTCCTGACAAACCCAAGCATCGAGCAACTGGCTCGATATCTGGGGGTAGGAGAGGAGGAATTACCTGTCCAGCCCGAGCAGGAAGAGCCGTCGGAGGAGACTGAACCGAAGCAACAGCCTCGTGAGACCGATCAGACGGAGCAGACGGAGCAGACCGATCAGACAGAGCAGACCGATCATACGGAATCTTCAGACTACGCCGCTCTCGACCATATCAACATCGAATTCGCTTCAGATGCCGTTCCCTCGTTAGATGCCGTAGCCTTGGCCTACATTCCTGATGCCTTGGCAGCTCTGACGTCTCTTGATCGCAACGAGATCCCCGAGAAGCTCTTCGGAGGCAAGCCTCGCCTGTCCAATGTCTATGACACCGGACAGGGACGCATCGGTGTGATCCTATTGCCTTGCTTTGAACAAGATTTTTACCAGAACCCTGAGAGCGTTAAGACGCCTCTGCTGGATGCGATGAAACTCGCAGCAGCCTCAGGTGCATCCGCTGTTTCTCTGACGGGCGTCATTCCGTCGGCGACGGATCACGGACGTGAGCTGGCGAAGTGGCTAAAAGGCCAGCCCAATATGCCGATTATCACCACGGGGGATGCGACTCGGGCCGCGACTATCGTGAAGTCAATCGAAGGAATTCTCCAGCAAGCCGAGCGCTCCCTGGCGGGAGAAACTGTCGCTTTCATTGGACTCGGCTCCATCGGTCTGGGGACACTTCTTCTCACGCTCGACGTCTTGCCGCATCCGAAGCACATCATCCTGTGCGATCCTTATCAGCGCAGCAGTGAAATGAGTCGGATTCGCGACAAAGTTCGCAGCGCCGGATTCGCCGGGAGAGTGGACGTCGTGAAAGACGGCGGGAATCTACCCTCGGAGATCTACGATGCCAGCCTGATCGTTGCCTCTACGAATCTCCCGAACGCACTACAGATTTCCTCTCTGCAAGGCGGAACTCTGCTCGTTGATTACAGTTTCCCATCGATTTTCCGACTCGACGAAGCTCTGAAGCGACTGACCACTGATGGCGACATCCTGTTCACGACCGGCGGAGAGCTCAGTCTGTCGAACGTGATCGAAGAATCGATCTATCTACCTGAGGGGCTTGAGTCGCTCGATGATTCCGTTCAGGGAGCATTCGAGCGCTTTCTCGGCAGTCGTGACCGATATGAGATTACCGGTTGTGTCCTCGCCAGCCTGATTACCAATCGCCAGCCAGAAGTTAAAGCGACGACAGGTCCTTTGTCGGAAGCTGATGCGAAAGCGCACTACGACTACCTGACCGAATTCGGAGCGAAACCTGCCAAACTCCAGATGTCCGGATATTTCCTTCCGGAGGAAATCATCGCCGCCTTTCGCAAGGAATCGTGACACTCTTCCTACTCTCTGACCTCGATTCAGATAGTTCGATTGAACGGGGGCTGACCACGCATAAGTCGACTTAGCGCTTCTTAGCGTTCGATTTTTACAAGATGATTCGCAACTGTTGAGTAATGGTGTAATTTAGACCCTTGCATTTTGTGAACTGACAATGATTCGAACTCATCATCTCTGGAATCTCGGATGGACTGGCGCTTTGTTACTGGTAACAGCGGCCTTTCTGATCTCGTGCAAAACCGTCGAACCGGAGAAGCCCACGAGCATGGCGCTTCGCTACGGGACGATCACTAATCCTGCAAACGTGAACGTCAAAGTGAGCCTGAACAATCGAGCTGTGTATGTTCTGGAAGGCAACGAACCGCGATTCATTGCGGCAATCGCGATCGGGACGCCTCAAAATCCGACGCCGCTCGGCACATTTAAAGCTTATAACAAGCTGCCTCGCAAGCGCTCTGGTTCCTATGGATTCTGGGTCCGTGGCGATGAGATTATTCCTGGCGAACGAGGGAAGATGCCCGCCGGATACAGCTACGTCGGTTATCCCATGCCTTGGTGGGTGGAATTCAAATCCGGTTACGGTTTCCACGCCGGAGCTGTCTGGCCGACGCCACGGACGCACGGCTGCCTGCGACTCCATCGGACGATTGCTCAAGAGTTTTTCAACATGGTACCCGCCGGTGCCACGATTAATATCGCGAACAGTCAGCCGGAGGACGAGACCGTCGGGAAGCACGTTCCTCGCCCCACTGACTACGATAAGCCGGATCATCCACGTTCGGTACTGATCACGGACGCACCGCTGGATCGCACCAGTGAGATTCTGTTCTGATCCTAGCGTTTCTGATCGCTGGTCGATCATCAATATGGACGCCTCCCCAGCCCGAAGCAGACGTGTGAATGTGCGCACGCCTGAAGTGATGAAGCTGGTTGAGGCGGAAGTCGCCCGACACTACGAGAGTTCCCTCGTCGAAAAAGTCCGGATGCGTGGGGGAGAACTCACCGTCGGGAATACATCGATCCGATTGGCAAAGCAATTCGGATTTTGCTATGGCGTCGAGCGTGCCATCGATCTGGCCTATGCATCGCGCCGCGTATTCCCGGACCGCCGGATCTTTCTGATCGGCGAGATCATCCATAACCCCGAGGTGAATGCTCAACTCGCCCAGATGGGGATCGTCACTCTGCCCTGGCAGAAAATGGACGAGAACTATGACAATATCACGGATGAAGACGTCGTGATCGTGCCAGCTTTTGGTGCCCCCTTGGCCTTCGTGGATCGCTTAAACAAAATCGGTTGTCGCGTTGTGGACACCACCTGTGGCGATGTGATGAAGGTTTGGAAGAGAGTCCACGGCTTTGCTAAGGAGGAAATCACTTCCATTATTCACGGTAAAGCGGGTCATGAAGAAACGCGAGCTACTGCTTCGCGAGCCGCTGGAGCCGATGGCAAGGGACGCTATCTAGTGGTTCTCACCCTCGATCAAGTGGACTATGTCTGCGACTACATGGAGCACGGAGGAAACGCTGAGGAGTTCCTAGAAAAATTCGCAGGAGCTTATTCGGAAGGCTTTGATCCCGATAAGCATCTTAAGCGGGTGGGGGTCGCGAACCAGACTACCATGCTGAAATCGGAGACGGAGGAAATCCAACGTCGAATTCAGGCGGCTATTCAGCGTCGAGACGGCGATGATCACAATTTTTCAGTTTTCGATACGATTTGTGGTGCGACGCAGGAGCGTCAGGACGCTCTTTTCAATCTGTTAGAACGTCCCTTGAACCTGCTGTTAGTTGTCGGCGGTTACAACAGCTCCAATACCACTCACCTTGTCGAAATTGGAGAGAAAGCACTGCCTACATTTTTTATTCGCAACGCGGATTGTCTTCACCAGTTCGGCGAGATCATCCATTTCGACATTCATCAAAAGACCGAAGTGGGGAGCTACTCAGAAGCGCTCGCATCTGATCAGCACATCGTCGTCGGGATAACTGCTGGAGCTTCTTGTCCGAACAATCTGATTGAGGAAACCATTCTGAAGGTCTTTGAGTGGCGAGGGGTGGATGCTGATACGGTCCACTCGGTGCTGGAAGCTGGGATTCCTGTACATACTTCCGCGAAGTCGAAAGTGCTCTGAGCTAGTTATGAAACGCCGTCGCCTTCTTCAATCGCTCGCGCTCTCGACACCTGCGATCCTTTGGTCAAATCAAACTGCTTTGGGGCAGAACCCTAAATCGACTGCACGAGAGGCTCATTCGCTCAAAGCGGATGTAGTGATCTTGGGTGGAGGACTCGGGGGTGTCTCTGCAGCACTGGCTGCAGCTCGCAATGGATTGCGTGTCATCTTAACGGAAGAAACAGACTGGATCGGCGGGCAACTCACCGCACAGGCTGTCCCGCCAGACGAACACAAAAACATCGAAAGCTACGGGGCGAACGCCTCCTATCGCGAACTGCGCAATCGCATCCGAGACTACTATCGGAACCACTATCCGCTGACTGAGGCGGCGAAGGCGAAAGGCTGGCTCAATCCCGGGGAAGGAGGAGTGTCGCGCTTGTGCCACGAGCCCCGGGTCGCGCTAGCAGCGATGTATGAGATGATCAACTCACATCTCTCGACAGGACGCATCTCTCTGTTGCTCAATCACAAGCTGGCGGCGGCCCATACCGAAGGGGACAAGATCATCGGCGTTACGGTCCACGATCTGAGAAATAACGTCTCACGCTCTTTGGAGGCTCCGCTCTTCATCGACGCAACCGAGTTGGGCGACTTGCTGCCGCTGAGCGAGACCGAATGGGTGACAGGATCTGAGTCGCAATCCGAGACTGGCGAACTCCATGCCCCCGAAAAGGCGAATCCTAACAATCTCCAGGCCGCGACGTGGTGTTTCCCGATCGAATACGTGGACGGGGAGAACTTTGTCGGAGAAGCCCCGACAAACTACGATTTCTGGCGAAACTACGTTCCCCAACTGACCCCCGCCTGGCCGGGACCATTGTTCAGCTTCACATACTCAAATCCGCGTACGCTGGAACCCCGAACGCTCCCTTTCGACCCGAAGACGGAGCAAAAAGGTTCGTGGTGGACCTACCGCCGGATCGCCTGGAAGTCGAACTTTCAGGCCGGGAGCTACGCAGGCAGCATCAGTCTGGTCAACTGGCCACAAAACGACTATCTACTGGGGCACTTTCTCGGCTCAGAGGAAGAGACGAAGCGTCATCTCGACGGAGCGCGCCAGCTCAGTCTGTCGCTGTTTCACTGGTTACAGACAGAGGCCCCCCGTCCGGATGGCGGCGGCACAGGATGGCCTGGGCTGCGACTGCGTCCCGAGTTGACCGGCTCTCCAGACGGACTGGCGCTGTATCCGTACATCCGAGAAGCACGACGCATCCGAGCAGAGTTTACCGTCTTGGAGCAACATGTCGGGGAGGACGCGCGGAGAGTAGAACTTCGTCGACCGGAAGGAGAAATCAAAGCCGTCGCGTTCGAGGATAGCGTCGGAATCGGGTCCTACAATATCGACTTGCACCCGAGCACCGGAGGAGACAACTACATCGACGTTCGGTCCCTTCCCTTCCAGATTCCACTGGGAGCCCTGATTCCCCAGCGAGTGGAGAATCTCTTGGCGGCGAACAAGAACATCGGGACCACCCATATTACCAATGGCTGCTATCGACTCCATCCGGTGGAATGGGGCATAGGCGAGGCAGCCGGAGCGCTTGCCGCCTTTTGCAAAGCGAGAGGCAAACAGGCTCGCGAGGTGAGAAATACCCCCGACCTCCTCGTCGAATTTCAGGGACTTCTGACAAAACAGGGAGTCGAGTTATCTTGGCCCGCGTAAATCCGTCACCGGACCATACCCTCTTGAATCACCGCCCTAACCCTCTTGTCTCCATGGCTTCAGGACATCATCGGAGAAAATGCGTTCTGAAAGAGTCCGGATTCGCTCGTCCGCCAGATGGCGTCGATAGTCTGCATTGCTAAACCAGCTCGGATAGCTAACCGTTACGACCTCCCCCAGCGTCAGCATCGCAGGAGTTGGCTCTAGGAGCTCTGAAGCATATTGTAGCCACTTTTCGCGAAATTGAGGTGGCTTGATCGGTCGGAGCCACCGACGGGAGCCGCTTTTCACTTGGATCATACTGGCTAATTGATTCCACGGCTCACGGATAATCGAGATGACTCGCATCCGCCTTGGAAGCGTCCATCCTCTCTCGTTCAGAAAAGGTTGATACACTCGATCCTTCCATTCTGCATACTGGATAGCGAATTCACCCGGAGTCAGATTTTCCACGATAAAAATATTCCGATCAGCCGCAGATTCGCGGGCGTCCATATAGGGAATCATCTGCGCATCTAGACAACGTCGCCGTCCGTAGGTGCGAAAATGACGGAGCACTCTCCGAGCGAAGGGGCGAAGGAAGGTCGGATATCGTTTCACGAAGCCTTCACGCTGGGTCCTCAAATAGCGCCAAATATGCCAGTCATCACCGTGACAAAACGCTAATTCACTGGCACGCCCTCCGCGCACGGAGACATACACAATCGGTTTTCCGTCGAGCGGAGTTTTCGCACGCAGGCTCAGAGGTGTGTCATTGATCAGCCGATTCATGCCGTCAAAATGCGGAATCAGCCAAGCCAAGATCGCATGGATTCCAGAGCGCCGCAGTCCTAGTACGAACACATCCTCATCCGCCCAGCGTTCCTGATGCAGTGATACATCTTCCCTCATCGATCCAACTCTTGGAGCTTGTTCATACGGAAACGCAGTTTTAGTCGTCTAAGCTTGAGTCAACTTTGTGAGAACAAATCTGCATGTGCTTCATAGCAGACGCTCAAGGGTGGCGCAAACGTCTCTTTACTCTTTCGTAGAAACGCGAAGCGAAACCAATCCTGACTGATCGAATGACGCTCACTTCAGTGCCACGATCACGCGCACCTGTTCTGCCATCTCGCCATCGCCGCGCAGCCGCAAATTAATCGTACGACGATCCTCGCTCAGAAGAATTTCGTCCTCACCCGAGGTCAGGCCGCGTCCAATCAGCCCCTGCTCTCGGATACTGGTGGCACCGACCACCGCATCCGAACTCTCCAAACGGTCTTGAGAAAATATGATGCCCACGATCGGGTGGTCGAAAGTGAGTGAGGTCTCCCTCTCTCCGTTATCACGCCCAGATCTCTCCTTGGACGGTACCTGTAGGAGATAACTGCGCAATTCGCTATCCGGAGCAAGAGATGCCCCGTGATTCGCCTCCGCTACGGCAAACGATCCATTGGGAAGGCTATCTACCTGCAACTCATCCGATAGACGAAATGACTCATTCTCCAAAACGACGCGCAGGTCTCCGGATTCCTCTCCGATTGACGCATTAATCAAGCCAGGCAGTTCGACGCGAACTGGTCCCAGATTATCCTCGACTCCGGCCACCATAGCCCAAGCCTTGGAAAAAGCGCGGGGATTGTAGGGCACATCCACCAACTTGTCGCGGAAGTGATCAACCTGAACTGCCTCGAATTCTGATAGCGCACGACATTTCCCGCTCGTCGTCAGACAGACCCCGGCACCACCACCGAGCACGATGGCTTCCGTTCTGTCCGTATCCCGTGCATCGATCCCGACAAACTGAGTTGTTTTAGAAATACTGAGTCCGCGTGAGCGCAGACGCACTCCAGTATCACCATCCGAGGCTTTCGCTAGAGCGATTCCGGACAGAACTTCGGCAGTTGCGTCGGGACTGATTTCGAATCGAGCGGGTCCCTGAACAGTCAAATCTGCACCTCCCGAGAGTCGCATGGAAACGATCCCTCGGCTCAGTTCATAAACTCCGGGGAGCATTCTCCCCTCCTGATCGGGCTGGGTGCCATCTCCCCATCGGGCATCGTCGGTGCTCTTCACTACGGCTCCCACCGACGCCACCGAGGCGGAACCGGGGGCCGCCATACGTCGTGCGACAACCTGACCAGCCAGAAAAGCACCGATGCCAACGACAGCCGCCGCTGTCAGTAATCTCAACACGGTGCTGGGCCAGCCAGAGGAGAAGGACACGATATTGTCAGGCGGCGTTGAGTCCGTATCCAACGACATCTCTCGGTCAAGGAGGTTCGCAAAATCATCGACGAAATGATCCTCTTTTGTCTCCGCCCACATCCGAGTCTGCAGGGATTCCAGAAAGGCCTGCTCGCTCCGATCCCGCGACACCGCCTCGCGCAGCCACTCGTCCTCGGCCAAACGACGTCGCAGATCCCGAGTCGTATCGGGTTTTTCCCATAGACGCTTCGTTAGCTGATCGCATTCAAAGACAGTCGCATCCCCCTCACATACTCGTGCGACCAATTCAGATTCCTCCAGCGCTGCACTGACGAGATCGCCTTTCCAGACAGTTCCCGGGTCCCTTACTGCCCCCCCTTGCTCACGAAGAACCTGACGAAGCCATTCCGAAAAGCGCAGTTCCTCAGAAATTCGCTCCCCGAATGATTCCCGATTCGCCGCTCTTTGAGATAGCTCCTCTAGAAGTAGCTCATCGGCCTCTCCGTGCAGGAGTTCGAGCAGTAGTTCGTCATCGTCAGAGTGAAGTTTTCGATCCATATCGAGCGATTCAGTGGGCAGTAGCGACAGCGAGCCGTTGTTCCATGCACTCGCGCAGAGCGCTGCGTAGGCGCTCTAGCGACTTCCGCACAGCGGGTGGTTTCATCTCAAATTCCTCGGCTATATCCTGAGCAGAATGCTCTTCTTCATAGCGCGAGCGCAGTAGCCGCAGACTTCGCTCTGGCAGAGCCTGCACGCACTCGCGCAGCGCGGTCAAGCGGGCTTGCGCATAGTCCCCCATCTCCTCCGGAGCTTCGTCCATGGCAGAGGAAGAGGCCAGTAGCACATCCGTGAGATTGTCTGACAGGATGCGCTTACGGCGGGCATCTTTCCGACGCTCGTTGATCACCAGATTTCGTGCGATCCCACGTAGCCAAGCTCCGAAGTCGCGACTCTGATCGAACTCATCAAAGCGATTGTAGGCGACGATAAACGCCTCCTGCGCCACATCATCCACCCACAGGGGATCGACTCCCAGAGAGCGCACGAAGCCGCGCAGCCCTGCGTGATACTCGCGAACATGCTCGATAAATTGCTCTCTTTCGACGGGTGTCATGAAGCCGATCTCTCCTTCTTGTCCCGAAGGCTGGGAGCGTGACTTGATCTCGCATGATTGGGGAAATTTTTATCGCCGAGCCACGATTAAATCTTCCATCAGTCGATGTAGATTGCAATCGGGCAGTGGTCCGAGCCATGGACGGAGGGTAAGATCGCGGCATCCTTCATCCGACTGATCAATTGAGGAGAGATACAGAAATAATCGATTCTCCATCCTACATTCCTCTCTCGGGCTCCGCCCCGATAGCTCCACCACGTATAGCTGTCGCGTTGATCGGGGTAAAAATGGCGAAAACTATCGACAAATCCTGCCTCCTCGATGCGGTCAAAACCGGCTCGTTCCTCATCAGTGAACCCGGCGCTCCTCCGATTCTGATCTGGGCGAGCTAGGTCAATTTCCCGGTGTGCCACATTCAGGTCTCCGGCGAAAATTACAGGCTTCTCCCTTTCCAGTTCTTTCATATAAGTCAGAAATGCCTCGTCCCACCGCGTCCGGTAGGCGAGCCGCTGGAGCTGATCCTGTGAATTCGGCGTATAGACATTTACGATCTGAAAATCTGGAAATTCCGTGATCAGAACTCGCCCTTCGTGATCGTGCTCGTCTATTCCGATTCCGCGACTCGTGGAGAGAATCGGTACCCGCGACAGAGTCGCTACGCCGGAATAACCCTTTTTCTCCGCAGCGTTCCATTCCACGGACCACCCCAGGGCACCGAAATCATGCTCCACCTGTTCGCGCTCAGCCTTAACTTCCTGCAGCACGATAACATCCGGGTTCTCTCGCTCTAAAAACTCGAGAAAGCCCTTCTTCAGCACCGCTCGGATCCCATTCACATTCCAACTAATCAGCTTCATCTCTATCGAATACGATTTCGTGTCACGCTCAGCCGTTCACCCAAGTCCAGTGCAGCGCAACACTTTTCGCTTGCGAATCCTTACACTCAGAAGCATAAAGAACGCTTTGTCAGTTTGGAGAATTTTCTAATCTTAAAGATTTTCCGATTTTTTTCATTCAAATAGACAAATTCGGTGAGACCGTAACGCTTTCCCCTCGGTTCAACGCGTTTCTACCGCTTTCCATCATCTCTTCACTATGATAGAAGTTATCAATCTTCATAAACACTTCGGTGCCAAGGTCGCAGTCGACGGCGTGTCATTCACCGTCAAGAAAGGCGAAGTCCTCGGCTTCCTCGGACCCAACGGTGCCGGAAAATCCACCACCATGCGCATGGTGACGGGATTCATGCCGCCTACTCTCGGTAGCGTGCGAATCGGCGGAGCTGACATCGAGACGAACGAGATCGAGGCGAAGGCGAAGATCGGCTATCTGCCAGAGGCTGCTCCACTCTACTCTGATATGACGGTGGAGGCCTTCCTGCGATTCGCAGCTGAAATGCGACGTGTGCCGGCTGCGGAGATCGACGCCGCCGTCGAACGGGTCATCGAGACCACCTTCCTTGATCCCGTCCGGCACCAGAGCATCGACACTCTATCGAAAGGCTATCGCCACCGTACCTGCTTCGCGCAGTCGATCATCCACGATCCCGAAGTCCTCATTCTCGACGAGCCAACGGATGGACTCGATCCGAATCAAAAGCACGAGATCCGTCAACTGATTCACCGAATGGGAAAAACGAAGGCGATCATCTTTTCCACCCATATTCTGGAAGAAGTCGAAGCCGCCTGCACCCGAGCAATCATCATCGATCGAGGCCGTATCATCGCCGACGGAACTCCGGAGGAACTGAAGGCGAAGGCCAGCAATGCGGGAACCGTATATCTGAAGGCATCTGGATCGGCTGGTGAGGCAATCAAGGAATGGCTGGAAAGGCTCGCCTCTACTGCCTCTGTTGAGGTTCTCGAATCCTCTGACGACGAAATCATCGCTCGCGTGAAACCGAAAAAGGGCAAATCCAATGACCTCAGTTCTGAAGTCTATACGCTTTGCCGTGAAAAAAACCTGAATGTTCACGAGCTGCGTGTGGAAGAGGGTCGCCTCGACATACTCTTCCGCGAAATCACCAAATCGGACTCTGATAAATAAGGAACCCCTGATTCCGCTCCAGACTGACTTTTCATCGATCTTATGAAAGCTTTGATCACTCTTCTACTGCAATTCGCCGTCCCGACGGCCATCATCGCCGCTGTATTCGTCGGCATCGTTTTCTTCGTACTTCCTCGCGAGGTAAGGACAATTTTTAAGCGCGAGCTTAGAAGCTATTTCACCTCACCGATCGCTTACGTGCTTTTTGTCGTCTTCCTCGGGATCTCGAATGCTCTCTCCTTCTTCTTCACAGGCGTTCTTGAGGGCGGAGAGGCTGATCTCTTCCTTCCTTACTTCCAGTATCTGCCTTGGTATCTGATCCTCATTGCCCCCGCTGTGGGAATGCGTCTGTGGTCAGAGGAGCAACGGCTGGGCACCATGGAACTGATGCTGACGATGCCGCTGGCCCCTTGGCATGCGATTTTGGGAAAATATCTCGCTGCTGCGGTGGTGCTCTTCACCATGTTGCTGCTGTCCTTTCCCATCGTGTGGACCATCAATTTCCTAGGAGAACCAGATAACGGAGTCATCATGTCCGGCTTCGTGGCGACTTTCTTCGTCGCCCTCTGCTTTCTGGCCGTTACCTCCTTCGTTTCCGCGATGACTCGGAGTCAGTTGGTGGCCCTCCTTATCTCTGTCGCCGTATGTCTGGTGCTCTGGCTCGGTGGACTTCCTCACATCAGTGAGATGCTGATGAACCTGAAAGGTGCTTGGCTAATCGCTTGGCCATTGCTCAAGCTCATCAATGCCGTCGGCGTGATGCCCCATTTCACAGAGCTGGCGAAAGGTGTCCTCGGTCTCCGAGACATCATTTTCTTCCTCACCTTCATTGCCTTCTGCCTCTTCGCTACATCCACCGCTATCCGTCTGAAGCGTGCGTAACCCTCCTCCCTACCTAATTTCTATTATCCCATCCATCGTATGAGTAAATCGAAAGAAACTCCCGCTGCATCCGGAATAAGCCGTCGTAACGTCGCTCTCATCGGTCTCGGGGCGGCCTTTTGCATCGCCCTGCTCGTGAATTTCGTTGTCGGGAAAATGAGCTTACGTGCCGACCTGACGGAGAACGGAGTATTCACCCTCTCTGACGGAACGAAAAACATCCTCTCGCGCCTTGATACCCCCGTCGAGATTCGCTATTACGTCACCGACGATTCGAAGACGATGAGCCCCAACGAGCGCGCTCGAGCCCAGCGAACCTCCGATCTACTCTCTGAGTTCGTCCGCAATGCGCCGATGAAGGAGATCGAAACGAGCAATGCTAAGGGCGAATTTGAAAAGAAAAAAGTCAAAATGCTGACGGTGAAAAAGCTCAATCCGGAACCTAATACTGATGCCGAGGACTCCGCGATGATCGATGGCCTCCGCGCAGGGATGTCCGGTGAAACGAATAACGAGATCTATTTTGGAATCGCTATCCAGTGTCTCGACTCCGTAGAGACCATCCCCTTCCTCCCCGCGAAGCCGGAGACCACTCTGGAGTACGATCTGGCCCGCGCCATCTCAGGAGTGCAGGGCGGCACTAAAAAGAAAGTTGTAGTGATGACCAGTCTGCCCGTCGGTGGTGGATTTAGTGGAAATTTCCAAGCTCCACCGCAGCAGCCTTGGATGTTCTATGAACAGCTCGGGAAGGACTACAGCATCGAGACCATCGCTCCGACAGTGACCGAGATTCCGGCAGACACGGCCACTCTGATCGTCCTGCATCCTTTCGACATCACGGACGAAGGTCAGTATGCGATCGATCAATACCTGCTGAAGGGCGGTAATGTCATTGCTTTTGTCGATCCCAACTTTTTTTATGCCCGTGCCCTCGCGCAAGGAGAATCCCAAGTCCCCGGAATGCCTCCTCAGGGTGGCCCTAGCCCCTCATCTGACCTCGACAAGCTTTTCAAGACTTGGGGTGTGACGTACGATGCGAACCGAGTCCTCGCCGATCTCGATTTCGGCTCTGAAATCATCCGCCGAGGGAACTTTTCTCCCACCTTTCTCACTCTCACCCGCGCCGCCTTGGGTTCTAGTCCGAAAGACCCCGGACTGACCGATCCCATGACCAGCATGTTGAACCAGTTGAACATGCTCACTCCTGGTGCATTCGAAGTATCGCCTCCAGAAGGCGTAGTCAGCGAATCACTCGTGCTCTCTTCTACCAATAATGAATTGGTTAGTTCCTTCGATGCTGATCCCACCGCCGAAGGTGGATCTGATCGAATTCGAGAGAAGTTCCAAGCTTTTGGCAAGCGCCGTCCCTTCGTCGTTCGGCTGACCGGTGAATTTTCTACGGCCTTCCCCGATGGTGATCCCGCGAAGGCTCACAAGGATGCCGATGATGCCAAGAAGGATGAGGCAAATGATAAGACCGACAAGAAAAACGACGAGAAAAAGGACGCTGAGACTGAGAAGAAAAATGAAAAAGAAGCGGATACGTCGCTGAAAAAATCGACCAATCCCGGACGGGTTTTGCTGATCGCCGATACGGACTTCATCTATGATGCGAACGTCGTACGTCGAAACCGAATTCCTGGCTTGAACATCGAAGTGCCGGAGTTGTTGAACGAAAACCTAACTCTCGTGCAAAACGCCGTGGAACAGATGTCTGGTGATCCCGACCTAATCCGCGTTCGCAGTCGCACCGGAGTCAGTCGCCCATTCACTAAGCAGAATGAGTGGTATCGCGAAGCCCAGCAGAAGTATGCGAAAGAGGTCGCCGAATTTAGCGAAAAAGCGAAAGAGGCTGAGCGCAAACTGAACGAAATCGTTCAGAAAACTCCAGAGAACATCGATCAGGCCATGCTCTCTCCAGAGGTACAGGCGGAACTTAAAAAGCTCCAGCAGGACGAAGTCGAATTCCGCCGCCGCCAGCGCGAACTTCAGAAAGAAGTGACTCGCGAATTCCGCCAGAAGCTCGCCACATACAAGTTCGGTAACACATTACTGATGCCAGTTCTCGTTATTGTCTTTGGTATTGCCATCGCCTTGATCCGCCGTCGTCGGATTGCAGCCCGCTAACCAGATTCATCGGATTTTATCCCCATTTAGCCTTTCACTCCCGATTCGATTCCTATGTCTCCCAAAACGCTCACTCGGTTACTCATCGCCCTCGCCGCCCTCGGTGTGATCGCTCTGATCGTCCACTTCATCGGCTCCGGCGGAGGGATTTCAGAAGTCAGTTCCTCCACGAACAAAGCAAAAGTATTCTCTGATTTCCCGATCAACGACATCACCAAAATCGAGGTGAAAAAGAAAGATGAATCCCTTGAGATCGTAAAAGGTGCCACTTCCTGGGAGGTGACAGAGCGAGAGAACTACCCGGCCAACACCGAGGAGATTGTGAAGCTCCTTCGCAATCTCTGGGACTTGGACATTGCCCAGCCCGTCGTGGTGGGGCGCTCCCAGTATGGACGACTCAGCCTGCTCGATCCTGCTTCCAAGGACGCTCCGGAGGAAGAAACCGCGACCGTGCTCAGCTTCTTGGGTAAAGATGGTAAGGAGTTGGCTCAGCTCTGGTTAGGTAAGATCTTTGAGCGCTCCGAAGGACGGCCCGATCCCTTCGGCGGCGGCATGGCGAAAACCGATGTCGGTCGATATGTCAAACGCGGTGACGGAAACTCCGTTTACCTACTGGCCGACACCTTCGTCAACATTAAGACAGAACCTGCGGACTGGATCGATAAGAGCTTTTTCAAAGTGGAAAAGCTCAAGTCCATCGAAATCATAACCGCCAACAAGGGAGACGACTGGAAATTGGAGCGTACGGAAGAAAACGGTGACCTTACGCTCGTTAAGGCTGGGCCAAACGAAAAGCTCGATCCCAACAAAGTGAGTAGCATGAAGTCTGCTTTCGCTAGTCCTCAGATCGAGGACGTATATGTCGGCGAAGACAAGTCGAAAGAAAAGACCGGAGCCGTCACTTTCAAAATCGACACCTTCGACGGCTTCCACTATGAAGTCTCCGTTGGAGAGAAAAACGATCTAAACGAACTCCCGCTGCTCGTGAAAGTCTCCGCCGATTTCCCCAAAGTGAGGAAGCCAGGAGCCGAAGAGAGTGACGAGGAGAAGACAAAAGCCGATAAGGAGTTCTCCGATCATCTCGCCTCACTAGAAAAGAAGCTCGCCGACGAGAAGCGTCTTGAGGGTCACATCTTCAAAGTGCGCAGCTACGTAGTTGATTCACTCCACAAGAAGCGTTCCGAGCTGATGGAAGAGAAGAAGGAAGGAGATCAAGAAAAGGCGAAGGAAGTCGCTCCCGGAGTTTCTCTGCCCGGTCTGCCCGACGCGATGCCGACTCCTGCAAAGCCTGCACCGGCTCCCGAAGCCAAGCCAGCAGAAGCCCCTAAACCAGCAGTAGCTCCCGAAGCCAAGCCTGCGGAAACAGTGAAGCCCGCTCCAGCTCCAGTATCTAAGCCAGCGGAAGCCCCTAAACCAGCAGCAGCTCCCGAAGCCAAGCCAGCGGAAGCAGTGAAGCCCGCACCTGCCCCTGAGTCCAAGCCAGCGGAAGCTCCTAAACCAGCAACAGCAGCTCCTGAAGCTAAGCCTGCAGAAGCAGCAAAGCCAGCAGCAGCCCCAGAAGCAAAGCCAGCAGCAGCACCGAAGCCCGCTCCGGCCCCAGAAGCCAAGCCTGCAGAAGCTCCCAAGCCCGCACCAGCTCCAGAATCCAAGCCAGCAGAAGCTCCCAAATCTGCAGCTACTCCCGAAGCCAAGCCCTGAAAATTATCTCTCTTGGCTTAGTGCTTTGCTGTACGAGATGAGTGCACGTCCTGCCACCCTCGCAGAGCGATGATCTGACTTCCTTCGTTATGTGGTTGCTTCGCCACTAGCTGAAGAAATTTTCGTGTGGTGTGAAGTAGGAAAAATTAATTATTGAGTTTTCTTGATCATCAGACAAACTATAGGCGATTACTTTTTCGGTAACTGTCTGTTTGAATTAATCGGTTGGGGGCAGTCCTAGAATTTAGAATTTCTCCCATTTCTTCAGCCAGATTCTTTCCTCCTTCGTTCGCGTCGGACCATTCTTCTCCCGGTATTGCCGCACCCGTTGGCTCACGTTACTTGTGCTCTTGAGATGCAATCGTGCGGCGATCCAGTCCTGCCGCACCGTAGTGCGCTCGCAAATCGCCCAAGCGATGGCCACCTTCCGCCGGTCGCCCTTTGGCGTCTTGGCGAGACCGCGCTCGTCGAGTCCAAAGTGCTTCAGGTCCTCGGCAGAATCCGTCCTGCTTCGGTCTCGGCGTAGGCCTTTCCCAGCTCGCTGCTGCGGTAGTTGCTGTTTGTTGGGGCGGATGGCTTCCCGCCCGGCTTGGAAGCGAACCTCTCCAATGCGAGCTCGCGAAAGGTGTCACTACCGTGCGCCCAGCCACGTTCGAAGAGTTCGGAAAGCCGCCTTGCCGGGTCCGCTGCGAAATCGGGTGAATGTGGCGGAAAATAGCAGCGAGCGATCTGGGGCGATTCTGGAGGGTTTTTCGGAAATCGAATCGCCGGGGGCTCTGGGATGGCTGATGGGTGAGGTGCGGAATGTGGATGACGGCGGCTGTGGATCGCCGGGCGGGAAGGGATTTGCCCAGGGCAATAGGTGCGCTGCGAGAAAGGGAACGAGTCGCGAGAGGGTGAGCAAATCCGCAGGACGCGATCTTTTCGGCCCCAAGTATAAAGTCGGCATGTCGGCGGATGATGCGGAGTCACGCCTGAAATCAGTCATTGGAAAGGTGCTCAAGGATAAGCGCGGAATCAACTCTGCTGCCTAGCGAGAGGGGCTGGGCCGAATTGACATCCCGTGGGGGACTCCGGGCGATAAGCGCGACGATTTCTCCGGGGGAAGTGGAATCTCTCACATTCTCGCGAAGCACGGGGAGGCGGATGTCAAGCGTCTGCCTAGCATTCTTGCGCACGGTCCGATCTCTCTACATCCGGATTCTCCCGATAAGCGGCAGATCGACCACGATGGCTATCTCGCGATCCTCGCAAAGGAAAAGGAATCTTCTGCCTGGGTTCTTACTGGATTCACGAAAGGATGAACGATCTCCACCAGAAACACAAACGCCACCCACATGGTGGGTGGCTCAAGGCAGGTGGCGAGGGGGCGCGACGCCTCCGCCTACGCGAGCGGTCCCGACTGTTTTGTGCGCGGGTGCCGCCTGGTTGCCGCCAGGACTTTTATCATACTATGACTCTACCAATCTACAACAGGGAAAGTATCGCGTCTGGATCGCGTAGCTGGCACCAGATCGAGGTGTCGGGGGAGATGCGGACGGGGGATGGCCGCACGCAGGTGACGGATGGGGCGGGGCTGGCGAGTATCGTGAGGGAGTTCGACGCGAGGCGGATGAAGGAGGGGGGGAACTGGACGGGGCTGCTGGTGGATCACGATCACCTGAGCCATGATCCTGCCCACAGTACGGAGGCGATGGGCTGGCTGGTGGATGTGGAGGTGAGACGGGATGCGGAGGGGACGCCGCAGCTCTACGGGGAGATCGAGTGGACGGATCTGGGGGCGACGGGGATCGCGAATAAGCGATGGAAGTTTTTTTCGACCGAATACGATCCCGGAGGGCTGGAGGACCTCGGGATGGGGCCGGAAGGTGTGCGCCGGGTGCGCCCACGCCAGTTGGCCGGTCTCTCTCTGACGAATCGCCCGCAACGGAAGGGGGGGAAACCGATTGTTAATCGCCTGGCGGTGTCGCCAGGCTCAACTGAAAAGAAAACGAAAACGCATAGTGATATGAATGAGATAAAGGAGTTGTTGGGGCTGGCCTCTGACGTGAGTGATGAGGATGTGGTGGCGGCTGTGAAGGCGCTGCAGGAGGCTGCTGCGGCGGCGGAACTGGCGCAGGCGGAGGCGGAGGCTGATGTGGTGCTGAACCGGATGGCTGACTGTGTGCCGGAACCGGCGCGTCCGTATTGGCGGGCGCAATTGATCCGGAATCGGGCGGAGGCGGGGAAGGCGCTGGAGGCGAGTTTCCCGGTGCGGAAGCGGACGGAGGCGATCACGAATCGGGCGACGGCGCGGACGCGATGCCTGGATCGGTGGATGATGTGGCGACGCGCCGTGAGGCGGCGGTGCAACGGATCTGGAACCGGGAGAAGTGTCGCTATGTGGATGCGGTGGCGATGGCGCGGCTGGAGGAGCCGGAGCTGTGGAAGTGAGGAATGGTCAATGGACAATGAGTAATATTTTTTTTGAAGTGAAGTGATATGATTGCAAGAGCTGAACAAGTGATAGCGATGACGCCTGCGGCGGAGCATCGAGGTGAGGAGGGTAAGTTCGTGGTGCTGGATTCTGGCGCGGCGAAGGTGACGACGAGTGCGACGGCGAAGCCGCTGGGTGTGATCCTGGAGGGGGCTGCGGTGTCGGGTAAGTCGAGTATCGGGCTGCCGGGGTTCTCTGGTACGGTGAAGGTGAAGGTGACGGGGGCTAGCCCTGGCACGATCGCGCTGGGAACGTATCTGACGGTGAAGTCTGATGGGACGATCCAGGATCTGCGATCTGTGCGACGGATGAAGGTGGCGCTGGAGACGAATGTGCGGATGGCGCAGGGGAAGGCGCGGTGGGAGAGGTTCTCGGGGAATGAGCAATTCCCGGCGATGGAGCTGGTGCGGATCGAGGCGCGACGTGTGCCGAGGGAGTGGGCGATGATCTGGGCGGAGGAGGCGGCGGGCTATCCGCGCACGGAGGTGTGTGTGGAGCCGCCGATGGCGCTGCATGGGTCGGGGATATGGCTGGATATCTCTCGCTTCGGGGTGCCGTGGCCGCCGTATAATTTCGGCAGTGGGATGGGGCAGAAGCCGGTGGCGCGGGATCGGGCGATGGAGGTGGGTCTGGATCCGGATGGTGCGACGACGGCTGCGGAGGATCTGAGTCTGAATCATGCTCTGGAGGTGACGCCGCAGGTGAGTGATGGGCGTCTGCGGGAGGCGCTGTCTGAGGGGATGCAGGGCTATGCGGAATGGGAGGGGGATAGGCTGGTGTTCACGGATCCGAACGGGACGCGTCCGACGACGGCAGAGGCGCTGGCGGAGGTCTGGGATCAGGGGCTGCCGGAGGGCTTTGCTCTGCATCAGCGGGATGCTCTGGTGGATTGGGTGCGGGATTCGCGTGTGTTTTATGATCGCCGTACGGAGGATGATGCGGCGCTGCGTTATGGCCGTGCGGAGTATCAACCGGGCACGAATGTGTGGCGGGATCTGCAGCGGCTGATCGCACGGCTGGTGAATGGAGATGGGGAGGTGGTGATCTATCGGGGGCTGACGGTCCCAGATGCGGATCTGAAAGGGCTGCTGAAGGGGTGGCGGGCGGAGGGATATAGCCCGCATAGACGCAATGCGGCGGATAGTTGGACGAATAATCGGAGGTCGGCTCTGAATTACGCGGGGACGGGTGGCGACGGGGGCCGCTGGGCGGTGGTGCTGGAGTGGGCGAATCCTCGCCAGGCGAAGGATGTCACGGCGCTGGTGCGATCTCTGACGGAGAGGATCGGGAAGCTGAAGTCGCCGACGGTGGCGCAGGATGCGGAGTGGCTGTTGCCGCGTGGCGCCCGGGTGCGTGTGGTGTCGGTGCGCCGGGATGCGGGGAAGCGGACTTATTTTTTGAAGCTTTCGGACGAATGAGGATTGTGGGTCATCTCATACAGGAATTCTTCGCCTTCGGTGCGAAATTTGCGGCGCTTCATGCCGTCATCAAGGGCGCGTTGGGTGTAGCAATATTTGGCGGCGCGTTTGGCGGCGGGCATGGCCTGGGCGGCGGTGACGAGTGGATCGGGTGTGTGCCGGGTGCGATGTGGCTTTTTCATGCTCTCTCTATCTAATGCAAATTTCAGTAAATATCAATGATAATGGTGTCTCTGCGGCTCTGGCTGGGCTGGCGGGGAGGCTGGCGGATCGCACGGGGCTGCATCAGCGTATGGGGAATGCGGTGGAGGCGTCTGTCATCGCGCATCTGCTGGGGCTACCGGGTGAGCGATTCTACGGGCAGGCGGCGGAGAGTACGCAGGTGGAGGCGAGCGATGGTGAGGCGGTGGTGTCGATACGGAAGCGGGGGATGGCGCTGCGATACTATGGCGGTGTGGTACGCCCGAGTGGCAAGACGAGTGAGGTGACGGGGAAGCCGATCCGCAGTCTGAGTGTGCCTGTGGTGAAGGGTCTGCCGCCTATCGCGGAATATGGGAGTCCGCTGGCTTTCATCCCGCGCCGGGGGGGCGGTGCAACGGTGGGCTATCTGGTGGAGGGTGAGCGCTATACGGTGGCGAGGGGTAAGAGGAAGGGGCAGCAGGCGGTGCGACCGGTGGGTAATGGGAGTCTGATGTATGTGCTGAGACGGCAGACGACGCATGAGCCGGATGCTAAGGTGCTGCCGACGATGGAGGCGCTGACGACGGCGGCGCGGATGGCGGCGGAGGCGTATCTGGGTAAGGGGTTGATGGAGGATATGACATGAGTGTGGGATCTGATTTTGACATGCTGGCGGAGGCGGATGGGCTGGCGGTGTATCTGCGCCGGGTGGCGGCGCTGGCGGATGTGCCGGTGATCGTGGCGCGGCAGCGGGATCTGGTAGCGGATATCGATGAGGCGGTGGCGAAGGCGGCGGGTGCGGCGATCCTGATCGCGCTGGATGGATGGCGGAATGTGAATGCGTCTAGTAATCGGACGCGGCTGGAGCTGACGCACAGTGTGTCGGTCTGGACGGCCCCTATCCTGTGGGAGGGGGCGATGGAGGAGAGTGAGGTGCTGGGTGTGCTGGTGAGTGCTGTGGGGATGGCGACGTCGGTCACGGGGGATGGGTGTGAGCGATGGGTGACGGCGGGGGGACGGTATATCGAGCATCCCAGGCACAGGGTGTATGAGTTCCCTGCAGCGGTGATGGTGGATCTGCCGTGGCCGGAGATGGTGGTGGAGGATGGGGAGGAATGATTTTTTTTAGGAACCCTAAAGATGAAAGGAAGATAAGGAGATGGCATTGGTATTACCTACGACGACATTGGTCCCGAAATACGGGAGTATCGTAATGTTCGCCCCGGAGGGATGCCGGGGATTTTCTCTTCATGCGAGAACCTTCGCATCTACGGGCTTCTCTTCAAAGGGATTCGAGGGTGTCCGGAGATGTTTTCGCAAGGTAACGCAACTCATTTGTCATGTTTTGTCATGCAGGGCTGGCCATCTTGAACCTCGCTTCCTACACCTTGGCGACGGGGCGTTTGATAGACAAAACCCATCTCGTGGCCGATTCAGATTTCCACCTTCTCCAGCCGGTCTTTCCGCTGCCGCCAATCCGGTAGCACGGCATCGAGCATCTCGAAAAAGGCACGATTGTGGTTTGGGTGACGAAGGTGGCACAATTCGTGGACGATCACATAATCGATGCAGGCTGACGGGGAATGGATCAACTCTGGGTTGAGTGCGATTCGACCATCCTTACCGGCACTGCCCCAACGTTTTGGCATTCGGCGTAGTGAAAGCCAAGGCTCCGGCAAACCGTGGCGGCGGCACCAAGGCACCCAAGACTCAAGCCTTCGTTGAAACTGAATCCGCGCCCGGTCCCGAAACCATTGATCAAGCTGCCTCTGGACGTCGCCGGGGGTGCCGGTGGGTGAGACCACATGGAAATCTGCGCCTCGTAGGCGCACTGAAGGTTCCGGACCCTTGAGGATCTTGAGACGATACTGCCGACCCAGGTAGCGGTGGGTGGCTCCGGAAACGTAGCGTCGGGGCATCCGAGTCGCATTCATCTCGGCGAAAGCCCGCCGCTGGCGCTCGATCCACTTCGCCCGCTTGCCGACCTTGGCGAGGATAGACGACTCGCCCGAAGCGAGGGGAGCCGTCAGTTCCAAGCTCCCGTCGGGCAGCACGCTGATTGCGAGCGTTTTGCGCGCCGTTCGCTTTAGGGTAGCGGGACCGGCGGGGGTCGCCATTATCTCGATTCTAGACATCTTCGCGGCGGTTGATGGCGATGGCGAGGGCGGCATCGACGATGGCGTCGATCTGGTCCCAGGTCAGGGAAATCCCCCGTTTTCTCTGTAGTTCGACAAAGTAGTCGTCGAGGTCGTCGCGCATCCGGTTCTGGGCATCTTGGTTTTCGCGCCATCGCACCACGGCGTGTCGGCGAATGATGTCCTCCATCTCGCAGGCCGCCTCCGCCATCACTTGCTCGAAGGAGACGGATTCGGGATCGTTCCGGGTCGTGTATTCCACGTCGTCTTCGCGAACTGAGGTCCGACCAGTGCTCATCTTATCTTTCAGCGCACCAAAGAGGGCGCGGGAGAGGACCCGTTCCTTGAGGATCTCCGGACCCTCCGCCGACTTTCCGTCGCGGACTTGCTCCATCACCTCGGTGACGCGGCGCAGGTACTCGGCATCGCTGATCCGCTGCGCACGGTAGTCGTCGATCGCCTGTTGCAGCAGTTGGGAGAAGCGCCGGTAGAAGAAAGGATCCTCGTCCATCTTCTCGGTGATCGTCTTCTTCGTCCGGTTGGCGATGGTGTCGGCCTTGGCGCGGGGGCTCTGGGCCTTGTCCACCTCGGCCTGAAACGCTTCGCGCTCGAAGATGTTCACCGGATCGACGATTTGGATCACTTCGTCGGCCTGGACGTAGGTGTTGAGCATCTTTTGGATCTGTTTCTCGTAGTCCCGGTAGTCGATCTCCTCGGCGTAGCGCAGTTTTACGCTGGCTCGCAGCTTTTGGAAGAACCCGGCCTCGCGCTTGTAGCGGTCGATCTTCTCCGGCGGCGTGTCGGTGATCCAGTGGATGCTGGACAGCGCCATCTTGAGCACCCGGGTGAACTTCGACAGGCGGGTGTAGAACTCGTCGCGGACATCCTTGTTCTCCAGAGCGAGTTCGAAGGCCTCCTCGTCCTTTTTGTTTTTCACCTCCTTGAAAAGATCCCACAAGGCGTCGTGCAATCCGGGGAGTCTCTTCAGCTCCTCGTCAATCACTGTCAGGGCCCCTTCGAGATCCTCCTGGTCGAATTTCCCTTCGAGACTGCTGTACAGTTCCAGCGCCTCGTGGAGCTGGCTGACGACGCCGTAGTAATCGATGATGTATCCGAAATCCTTGCCGGGATGCAGCCGGTTCACCCGGGCGATGGCTTGGAGAAGATTGTGCTCCTTCAGGCTCCGCGCGATGTACAAGACGACGTTCCGAGGGGCGTCGAAGCCGGTCAGGAGCTTATCGACGACGATGAGGAGATGCGGTTCTTCCTTCTTCTTGAAGGCCTCGATGATCTGCCGGTTGTACTCCTTCTCGGAGCTGTATTTGGCCATCATCGCCTTCCAGAAAAGCTCGATGCTCTCGTCCTTCTCCTCCTGCTGGTGGTCCTCCGGGTTCTCGATCTCGCCGGGGCCGGAAATCACTACCTCGCTGGTGACCTTGCCGAACTGGTCGAGAAAGCTCTTCAGCAAAAGAGCCTCCCGTTTGCCCGGTGCAGTGACCTGGCCCTTGAATTCCGTGCCAAGCCATTCCTTCGAAAAATGCTGCGAAATGTCCCAAGCGATCAGGTACATCCGGCTCTGGAGGCGGTTCAGTTCGTCCCGGGCGGAGAATTTCCGCTTTAGATCGGCGCGTTGCTCGGGGGTGAGGCCTTCGCACATGGCGTCGAACATCTTGTCGACCGCCTTCGTGTTCACCTCCTGCAAGACATGGCGTCCCTCGTAGAGGAGCGGCACCACGGCCTTGTCATCGACGGCATCGCGGATCGTGTAAGTCGCCTCTTTGATGAAGCCGCCGAATTTATCCGCAGTGCTCTTTTCCTTCTTCATCA
This sequence comes from Verrucomicrobiota bacterium, assembly GCA_963205275.1. GTDB lineage: Bacteria > Verrucomicrobiota > Verrucomicrobiia > Verrucomicrobiales > DEV007 > Arctic95D-9. The sequence continues at coordinate 111,317 of CAUJIH010000093.1, forward strand.
GCGGCGTGCCGGTGAAGCCGATGTAGCAGGCATTGGGCAGCGCCTTCTGCATCCGCAGGTTTGCCTCGCCGTAGTGGCTGCGGTGACTCTCGTCGACGAGGACGAACAGATTATCGTCCTCGACCGTGAAATGCTTCGAGTCCTTGGCCGCCGCGCCGAATTTCTGGATCAGGGTGGTGATGACGCCGACATGCCCGTCCTTGAGCAGCTCGATCAGGTGCGGACCCGTCTTGGCCTGGACCGGGTCCTTGCCGCACTGGTGGAAGGTCTTCCAGATCTGCTCGTCGAGGTCGATACGGTCGGTGACGATGACGATCCGGGCATTCGGGATGCCTTTTTCAAGAGCTAAGGCCTTGCCAAGCAGGACCATTGCCAGCGACTTGCCCGATCCCTGGGTCTGCCAGATGACCCCGCCCTTGCGTCGGCCGTGCCGATCGCGCTGGCGAACCCGCTCGATGGTGCTCCGGATCGCGAAATACTGCTGGTAGCGGGCAACCTTCTTCACCGCGCCCCCTTCGTCGTAGAGGATGAACTGCCGGGCCAGCTCGATCAGGCGCTCGGGTCGGCAGAGCGACCAGAGAAGATGGTCCTGCCCCGTCGGCTCGCGGCCGCCCATGATCTTCTCCTCGAAGTCGGCCCGAGCGAAGGCGAACATGCCTTTGAAGAGCTTCGCGTGCTCCTCCGGACGGACCGGACTGTTCACCGCAGCCCTGACCGCATCGCTCACGTCGTGGATCTCGCGCCACTTCGCCCAGAATTTCGGTTGGGTGTCGGTGGTCGCGTAGCTGCCCTCGTTCTTGTTCAGGGCCATCACGAGCTGGGCGTAGTGGAAGAGGTGCGGGATCTCGTCCTCCTTCTGGTTGCGGACGTTCTGGTTGACCGCCTGCTCCAGGGAAAACTTTGCGTCGGGCCGCTTGCACTCGATCACGAAGAAGGGGATGCCGTTGACAAAACCGACGATGTCCGGCCGCCGGGTTTCGTGGCTTCCGGTCCGCTCCACCTCGTACTCGGCGGTGACGTGGAAGGTGTTGTTCCTCGGGTTCTCCCAGTCGATGTAGCGGAGCGTGAAGCCTTTGGTTTCGCCGTCGATGGTCTGGTCGAGGCTCTTGCCGAGGGTGAGCAGGTCGTAGGCCTTTTCGCTGGTCTTGACGAGGCCCTCGGGCGGCAGGTCGCGCAGGGCTTCGATCGCCTTGGCGAGATTCTCCTCCGAGAAGGCCACTTCCCGACCCTTGAAGGAAATCCGGTTCAGCCGGCGGAGCTGCCGGGCGAGGATGTCTTCGAGCAGCACCCGTCCCAACTTCCCCTTCCGCTCGACTGCGACGTCTTCGGGGCCGAGATAGCCGTAGCCGAGCTGCTGGAGGAAACGCAGCGCGGGGATCTGGCTGATCGAGGCTTCTTTGAAGTCGGGGGTCATTTCGTCGCGCTTTTCGCCCTGATGTCGTCGAATACGACCTTCAACAGCTTTTCAATGATCATGGCCCGCTCATCCGAAAGGACCGGTTCCGTGTAGAGCTTTTGAACCAGTGCTTTATTTCCGACGGAGATTTTGTAGTCGGACGGTTCAAACCGGATCTGCAACGCCACCTGGGAGTCGAAGCGTGTCCTGGCCTCGCCACGGTATCCGGTATAACTGAAGGTCAGATGAAAATGATTGAAATCCTTGAATCCCCCTCCCATCTGGGTTTGGAAGGCACTCATTGGTGACTTGTTCCCGGCCGGACCCCGGGGATCACACGTCAATGCCGAGTTTAAAAAGAGGGGATCGAACACCTTCATTTTTTCCTGTGCGCGAACGATCAGGTCCTCGAGTCCGTTCTCGTAGAGCTTCTTGATCGCCTCTTTCGATTTCGGTTGAACCTTCTCCCGATGCGGCTCCTGGCTTCTCACGAAAATCGCGATCTGCTTCTCAATGTCGCTCGGTTCCGCGATGTTCTCTCCCTTGGCCGCACGAACTGCCATTTCGAGGGAATCGTGGATACGCTTCCGCAAAAACCGGCTGAGTTCTTCGAGATCACCGGCATCGGCGAGACGAAGGGCAGCGAGATACGCCATTTTATCCTCGGTTGGGATGATGATCGGAGGGTAGCCGCTCCGCAACAGCAGGTAGTTCACGAGCATCCGCGCCACCCGCCCATTCCCGTCGTCGAAAGGGTGGATCAGCACGAAATCGTGGTGCAACTTCGCCGCCACCGCGGCAATCCTGGAAGACGGATCCCTCATCTGCGCCGAGAGCCACCCCACCAGCTCCCGCATCCTTGCCGGGACTTCGTTGGGTGCGGCGAATTCGAAGATCTCACCCGTCGCTGTGCGCACGTTGTTCGGCGTGCTCTTGTATTCGCCGGGAATGATCTGCTTCCGGGTGGGCTGGCCGTCCGCGGTAATGGTTGGCTTCCAGAAGGGCTCCTTCAGGATGATCTTGTTGAGATCACGAATGTCTGTTTCGGAGAGATCCCGTTCGTCGTCGCCGGCCAGCTTGCGGAGGTGATCGATGCCGAGATCGTGGGCCTTCATCTCCACATACTCCCGAATATCGTGGCTGCCGTGGGTCTGATCGTGGAGCAGGAGTAATTCGGTTTCACCGTATGTCAGGGTATTGCCTTCGATGTGATTCGAATGATAATTCCATTCCAATCGAAGCTTCTGCCAAAGGCGTTTCTCATGCTCAGATGGCAGCGGCTGGAGGGAATTCCATTCGCGATGAAGGTCGAGGATTTCGGGATCTTGATCCATGAGTTTGGGTTGGTGAATTGATGCTGCGGTTTCAGAGCGGAACGATCGCCTTGGCGAAGTTCTCCTCGGAGAAGGCGACCTCCCGGCCCGCGAAGGTGATCCGGTTCAGCCGGCGGAGCTGCCGGGCGAGGATGTCTTCGAGCAGCACCCGCCCCAACTTTCCCTTTCGCTCGACCGTGACGTCTTCGGGGCCGAGATAGCCGTAGCCGAGCTGCTGGAGGAAACGCAGCGCGGGGAACGGCTCGTCCGGATCTTCGATGTCCTCGCTCAGGTCGATGTATTTCCGGGTTCCCAGGGCCGTGGGAACGACACGTTTCTTTGCCGTTTGGCGCACGACTGGGACAAACTTGCGGACTCCTTGATCGGCGATCAATTCCGCGGAAACGATCATTGCCTCGTAACCCGCGCCGCCTTTCCCGTCATCCACCTTCCGCACATACTTCTCGGTGCAGATCATCAACACCCTGTCGGCATCACGGACACCTGATTCCATGAACTTGGCCATGTCGTCGCCTGGTTCGGTGTCCCACTGGTCAAGAATCACATCGACTCCTTTTTCACGCAGCCGGGTTGCGAGTTTTGCGACCCAAGCTTTGTGGTCTTTGTCGTCGTGGGAGTAAGAAATGAACACCTTTGGCGGGTTCGGATAGCTTTCGTCGTCTGACATTTTCTGGGGAGCTAGAAAGTTAGGGATGGACCCGGATCCTGCCGGTCAGGAGGCGCTGCATGAGGCCGCGCTTCTGGAGGTTCAGGGCGTCGCGTTGACGGCGGAGGAGGGTGAGTTCGGCGTCGCAGGTGTCGAAGACGTCGGTGATGGCGCGCTGCTCGTCTTCCAATGGAAGCCAGATCTTGATCTTGGCGAACTCCTTGTAGCGGAGGCTACCACGGCGATCCACTGAGGCGCTGGTGTTTACTTGATAGAGGTGGACCAGCAAAGGGCTCTTGAGGACGCGGAAGAGGTAGCGATCGTCAACGCGGGACTCAGTCTTGAAGACGGTGTAGATCGGGCTGACCAAGCCGGCATCACAGAGGTCCTGGTAGCCAATGGAGCCTTCCTCGATATGGTTGGTCGCGTAGGCGAACTCTCCCCGGCGGACGACCCGATAGCCGCTTGTGTCCTCCGCGAAAACCCGCTTACCGAAATACTCCTCGGAGCGGACAAGGCCACGGTGCTTGGTACACGAAAGCACTGGGAGCGCCGCCCCGCTCTTGTTCCGATGGCTGACCTCCCGTGCGATGTCTCCGATGTGTACATGGGACCAATCGGCGGGCCAAATGCCGAACTTGTCGGATTCCGTCTTGCCCTGCGATTCGTCGAAACCCGGCAGGCGCTTCTTCCCCGTGAGAAGCTGCTGCATTAGCCCCTTCTTGCGCCGTTCCTTTGCGTCGATGAGGGCGTCGAGCTTTTCGAGGGCCTCGTCCCAGGTGGTGAGGATTTCGGCGATCTTTTGTTGCTCGGGGAGTGGTGGGACCGGGATCGGAATTCTTGAAAACTCTGATTTGTTGACAATCGGAACGGCTTGGTTGCCGGTCAGTGCCGTGAGGTGAGGTGTCGCGGCGGAGACGGAGTAAAACAGAAACTCCGGAACCATCTGGCCGCCTGCCGTTGCTGCATTGATTTGCTGATTCGCACCACAGTCTTCCGAGACGATTCCAGCTTTTCCGATACTGGAACCGATACAAACGACCACGGTTGATCCCGCAGTTATGGGACGAGTCTTTCGGAGACCTTCTGAAGTCAGAGTCCGTTCTGTCTTTCGTATGAATTTCGATGGTTTCACGTCGCCCGGCGTGACGAACGGAACTGACCCTCCGTAGTTGATCGTTTCGTCGCCCGAGGGAGTGGATCCAGTGATGACTTTTGCGACCTTCCCAAGCTCCCCCCACGCCCAATCCACAGGAATCTCCCCCGCTGCGGTCAGCTTGGTCTTCTTCGAGGCATTCAATGAAATCTTCGGCATGACAATTCGAGGTTAGCCGAGCAAGGAATCGAGGTCGGCGATGAGGGTGCGGATGATGTTCGTGCCGCTTTGGTCGGCGGTGTTCGACCATCCGTGGGCGGCGGAAGCTCGGGCGAGGGCGGGGGACGCGAGTTTGAGGGCTTCGCGAAGCTGGATCGCTTGAAAGTTTTCGGATTTTTCATCTAGGCCGGGTTTGCCGAGGACGTCGAGCAAGGTCTGGATGGCCTTAAAAAGGGGAGCCCAGTTGACCCAACGGGGAAACTCCTCCGCGTCCGGCCAGGTCAGCAGGAACCGCCAGTCCTCGTGGCGCAACATGGCGAAACTTTTCTCCCTACCGATGCGCATCGACCCGATGTGGCCGGAGGCGGACAGGTCGTTGAGCACATTCTGGATGCTGCGGCGGAAGTAGCCCGTCTCGCGGGCGATTTCCGCCGGGTGCCCTTGGTCGTGGGCCAGGAGCCAGGCCATGACTTCGGCCCGAGCCTGGATGCCGAAGAGGGCGCGGAGTTTGAAGAGAAAGGTAGCGGGTTGGTCAGGCCGGGGTTCCACGCTCATTCCGCGCAAGGCGACCTGTCCCCGCTCCAAGCCGTGTCTGAGGAAATCGGGGTCGGGTTCCTTGATGACGGGGATGGTCGGGAAGAGACGTTCGACCGATCCACTGGCCGGTGAATCGGATTTCCCGACCCTCCGGAGGAAAAGCTTCCACCTGAGGTTCGACGACTCCCGCGACAGAAGATCCGCGATGGCGGCGAGGACCGCGGAGTCGCCAAGCCCCTCGTCTTGGTGAAGGGTGCCAAGCCGTTGCAGGTTGATCCAGGCACCGTTCCGGTGGAGCCAGTCGAGGATCTCGTCGAACAGGCGGCTGTCATGCCGGGCGATGTGGGTGGAAAAGAGAAGCAAAGCCTCGGGATCGATCGCCCACGGGTCTTCGCTGTGGGCATGACCCGCCACCCCCAGGGCGGACCACTGCCGCCATAGGAAATCCAGAAGCCGCTGCAGCAGCTCCTCTCTAGATTTCGTCAATGAGGGATTCATGGTCGAGCGCTTTGAGGACTTTCCCGAGAACGAACAAGAACCCTTCCGAAGGGTCCTGGGTGCGGGTCCACCGTGCGGCGGCGAGCAGTTCCTCCGCCGTCGGCTGAAGTTCTTTCAAATCCTGGAAATGGCGACCGGTGTCGGTATCGGCTGTGGCGTAGAGCTTGAAAAAGACCTGATCCCGGCGGCTGATGAAGCTGATGCGGAGATTTCTGTCTGGGCCGTAGTCCCTCGCGATCAAGCGGCCCGCCATTCCCTCGGGGAAGCCGAAGCGGAAGAACGAATCATCGGAGGGTCCGGTGTTGAACCAATTCTCCATAAGTCCGAGCTGGGTCCCGACTTCTTCCGCTGCCGCGGCAAGCCAGTCGGGCAAGGGCCTTGCGGTGATGAGTCCCTCGTCATCGACTCGGGCGAGAACGTCGACGTCACGGGTGGTGGGTCGGCTCACCAGTCCGAGCGCTAGAAGCGAGGAGCCTCCGCAAACCACCCAGTGCTGCGCCGGCTGGTCAGCGGTCAGTTCGGCAAGGAGGTTAAGAGCCTCTTCAAGGAGCTTAGAATCGAGTTTTTTCATTTTATAAGCTATTTTAAATGCCCATAATGGGTATTTCAAGTAGCATTTAATATCCCAAGGCATCCAAATGCTCCGCCATTCGTTTCCGTACTTCCGCGAGTTCCGCCTCCAAATCGTGAATCTCCCGTTTCACCTCCTCTAGGTCGATTTTCTCCTCTTCCTCAAACGTGTCCACATACCGCGGGATGTTGAGGTTGAAGTCGTTGTCGGCGAGTTCCTTCGGAGTGGCTCGGTAGGCGTATTTGTCCACGGTCTCGAAGGCGCGGAAGGTGGCGACGATCTTGTCTAAATGCTCGTCGGTGAGCACGTTCTGGTTCTTGGCCTCCTTGAATTCGCACGAGGCGTCGATGAAGAGCACGTCCCCATGCGTCTTGCCCTTGTTGAAGATGAGAATGGCAGCGGGGATGCCGGTGCCGAAGAACAGGTTGGCGGGCAGGCCGATGACGGCTTCCAGCAGGTTCTCCTCGATCAGGGCCTTGCGGATCTTGCCCTCGGCCGCGCCCCGGAAGAGGACGCCGTGGGGCACGACCACCGCGACCTTGCCGGTGCCCTCGCGGGCGGTCTCGATCATGTGGGTGATGAAGGCGTAGTCGCCCTTAGACTTCGGCGGGATGCCGCGGTGGTACCGGACATATGGGTCGGCCTCGGCAGCGTCCTGCCCCCACTTGTCGAGCGAGAAGGGCGGATTGGCGACGACGATGTCGAACTTCATGAGCTGATCGCTCTCGACCAGCCGCGGGTTGCGCAGCGTGTCGCCCCACTTGATCTCGAACTTGTCCATGCCGTGGAGGAACATGTTCATCCGGCACAGGGCGTGGGTAGTCCCGTTCATTTCCTGGCCGAAGAGGGCGAAGTCCCGCTCGTCCGCCTGACGCCCCACCTGAATGAGCAGCGATCCCGAGCCACAAGCCGGGTCGCAGATCGTGTCGCCCTTCTTCGGATCGAGCAGGCGGGCGATGAGACGAGAGACTTGGGCGGGGGTGTAGAACTCACCGGCCTTTTTCCCAGCATCCGAGGCGAAGCGCTCCAGCAGGTATTCGTAGACATTCCCGATGATGTCCTCGGACCCGATGATCGATGGCCGGAGGTCGAGCCGTTTGTCGGCGAAGTCTTCAAGCACATGCTTGAGCTTCGGATTGCGGTCGCGGGTCTCGCCCAGCTTCGACTCGGAATTGAAATCGACCTCGCGGAAGACCCCTTCGAGCTTGGCCTTGTTGGCCTCCTCGATCTCGGCCAGGGCGATGTTCATCTTTTCCCCGATGTCGGTGCTGCTGCGCTGCTCGTAGAGCGAGTAGAAGTCGGCACCCTCCGGGAGCTGGAAGCGTTCGCGGGAAAGACGGCGCTGCACGCGGACCTCGTCGCCGTCGTATTCCTTCAGGTAGCGGTCGCGATGATCGCGCCAGACATCGGAGGCGTATTTCCAGAACAACATCACGAGGATGTAGTTCCGGTAGTTCTCGGCATCGACGAGGCCGCGGAAGGTATCGCAGGCGCGCCAGGCGGCCTCGTTGATCTCGGCTTGGTTGTGAACGGACTTGGCCATGGGTTCAAGAGATTTTTCGGGTGAGGATCTGTTGGTAAGTGGCTTGGAGGAGGAGCTTGCGCTTTTCAGCGATGAGATGGAGCAGCTCGCGCTCGCGGGCCGCAAGGTCGGAGAGGGCGCAGAGCCTGCCTTGAAGATCGAGCGGAGGGATCGGAACGGGAAGATCGCGGACGACCGCGATGGAAACGGTCTTCACGTAGCTGCCTCGGGCATGAGACGAGAGGTGGGCTTGGGTCGTGGCGAGGTTGAGAAACCAGTGTAGGTAATCGGGGGTCACCTTCCGGGAAATCGGGCGCACGATGAAAAGCTGACCGCTGGCCACTGCCTCCAAATTCGCGGACACGAGGGCGGCGGTCATGCGGGTGCCCCGGTTGGCGATGAGGATGTCGCCGGGGGCAACGTGGTAACGCGGGTCGTCGCCCAGACCAGGGTCGAGGAGATGGGGGCTTCCGATCTCAATCCGGCCGTTTTCCGCGAGGTCGCTGATGCGGAGCAGATGCAGCCCCCCCTTCGCGGTCCGCCGGGCCGCGTCCGGGCCGCGCAGGGTCAGACCGGTGCGGATGTCGGCAAGATCGCTAAGAAGGGACTGCATCATGTCGGCGCACTCAGGTCAGGCAACGAGTTGCACGTTGCAGGGCGGGTTGAAGTTCTGGATCAGGTCCTTCTCCTCGGTGAGCCGATCGGACTCGATCGGGTTGAGGTGGGCGTGGATGTGGGTCGCTCCGTGCCGCGATGCGCAGGGCGCCTTTTCATGATTGCCGAGGCGCTCCTTGAGGTTCTTCGCCTGGCCGATGTACTGATGCTCCCAACGGCTGACGGCATTCTTCTTGCAGAAGATGTAGTTGCCGACCTTCTCGGAAAAGATGGTTCTGATCGGGTAGATCTCATGGGCGTAGCTTTTCCCGGACTTGCTGGGCCAGTTGCAGGTAGGTGTGTCAGTCATTCGTTTAGTTTGGATTTGGGGGCTGGTGCCTTTTCCCCCTTTTGAACCAACCCCGAACGTGCGAGTCTACCGGCCTACCACAGATGGAGCTTCACTCGTTGAGGTTCCCTGAAATTGGCCCTGTTCGCTTCGGCGGGCAGGGCCTTTTTCGTGGGCACGAGTTGCATTTTGCGCCAAGGTCGGTCAAAAGCAACTGAAAAAGTTGCACCATTCGTAATTGTGCGATATCGGAGGTGGCCGGGTTCCTCGTTGCGGTCGGCCCCGATTGCTGGGAGCCCCGGCGCGGCCAGGTTCGTTGCGCAATGAACTTCGAACCGCCCCGGTTGACACGCGGACGGGGGCATGAATCCGCATTCTGATCTCAACCATCGTCCCGATCCGCTGCTCACTGAACTGGAGGCCTGCGAGTTCCTCCGCATCCGCCCGCGCCAGCTCTATGCCGGGCGAAAGCAGGGGCTGATCCCGTTCATTTTGGCCATTGCATTTGCCCTGAGTTATCAGTGGAGTCGAAAACTCGAAGAAGAGACTGATATGAAGCGTAAAACCCATGGATATCGTGCGAAGAGCGTTTTCCGACAGGGCTTCGAGCATCTCCGTCAGATGATCACCCGTCCTGCCACCCTCGCAGAGGGATTATCTGACTTCCTCCGTTATGTGGTCGCCTCGCCACTAGCTGGGAAAATTATCGTGTCGTGCGAACTAAGTTAAAATTAATTGTTGAGTTTTCTTGATCATCGGACAAACTGTAAACAGTTACTTCTTCGGTAACTGTCTGTTTGTGTTTCGTGTTTCGAACCGCCCGGCCTGCAAAGTCCGGGCGGTTCTTTTTTCCGATCGATCTTCTCTGGCAACCGCCTCTTCAATAAAAAAGCGACTGCCGAGTTCACGACAGTCGCTCTTCTAAAGCTCCGCTGGGAACGAAGGCATCAGGCCCACGGCAGTTTCCACTCGCCCGGAATAGCGATGGCGTAGTTTCCGTCCGGTCCAGGTTTCACCGGAGCTTCAGCATTCATGCTGTACTCTTTGGGCATGATTGAGAAATTCGACTTTACAGCATCGTCCCATTTGACCTCTTGACCGCTGTAGGTCGCCAGACGACCGAGTACGGAAGTGAATGAGCTTTTTGCTCCGTAGTAGGCATCGTTGTGATCGGTATTCTCGCGAATGCACTTGTGAAGGAAGTCGTGCTCGGTCTGATAGGGATTCGGATCCCCGTCGCGAGGTGCGCGGAACTGCCATTTTACGTTGCCTTTCAGGTCGACGATTTGGCCATTGTTTCCGCTGAAGGAGAGAACGCCATCAGTTCCGTGAATTTCCTCGGCGACACGAGACCAAGTGTTCGCAATCTGGCGGCACTGACTGTTTACAACAGGACCAGCCAACTCGTGACCATATCGAAATTCTACATAGTGGTGATCGTAGATCTCTCCGACAGTCCGAGGCTCCGTGCCTGCCCGACCGCCCATTCCCTGAGCGATGGTGGGGTGTCCTCCATTCTTCGAGTCTCCGCTCAGGAACCAGTTCATCACGTCCAAATTGTGAACATGTTGCTCTGCGATGTGGTCGCCACAGAGCCATACGAAGTGATACCAGTTCCGCATCTGATATTCCATCTCTGTCCAGCCTGGTTCGCGTTCGATGATCCATGGACGCCGCCCATTCCACCATGCTTGTCCACCACGTAGTTCGCCGAGAAGTTTTTCTTCATGAACTTTTTTGAAGGCTTCCAAGTAGAGGTTCTGGTAGTGGCGCTGGAGTCCTACAACGACTTTTAGGTGTTTTTCATCAGCCTGCTTGGCGGTTTCGATCACTTTGTTGAAGCCCGCAGCATCGACGCAGACGGGTTTTTCCATGAAGACATGCTTCCCCTGCTGGACTGCGTATTCAAAGTGGATTGGTCGAAAGCCAGGAGGCGTAGCGATGACAACCAGATCGCACTGGTCGATCACCTGCTTGTACGCGTCGAATCCGGAGTACTGACGGCTTTTAGGAACGTCGATCTGCGTGCCTTTTCCAGATTTTTCCAACTGCTGTTGAATTTTGGGTAGGCCTGCACCCCGCTTACCCGTGCCATCGATTTTGTCCTGGAAAGCATCCGCCACAGCGATGAGACGCGCTCCGTCACTAGCGGTAAGATCCTGGACGATGGCTCCGGAGCCTCGACCTCCGATTCCGATCAGGCCGACTTTGACTTCGTCACTGCCCGCGACGTTCGCGCACAGCTCGATCGGTAGGGCCGCTGCGACGCTTGCTACGGAAGCTCCGGCGACGAAGCTCCGGCGAGAGACTGGCTCTTCTTTCTTTTGAATGGGTTCGCTCATAATGATGAATGGGGATCAGAATATAGACAGAAGAGTCCACACATACTGTTTAGAACTCTCTTTGAACGGTGACTGTAGCAATTTCGCTTTTCGTACGCAATCCTCAAGCGTGATTTATTGCGTACCAATATCCGCCGCTTGACGAATACGTATGAAATACGTAAAAATCCGGAATGTCACTGAGGGCCTTTCTTCGCATGATCCCACGATTTTGTCTATCGGCTGCGGCCTTATTATTGCTCGCTTGTTTCCGGTGGTCTGTTAGCGCTGATGCCGACTCTCCGTCTTGGGACAGCAGGCGGCTCGACACGGAGTTCCGCGCAGAGGGCGTCGGAGTCGGCGATTTGAATGGCGATGGAGTGCTAGACTTGGCTTATGGACCGTTTTGGCTGGCTGGTCCTGATTTTGATCGCCCGATTCGCTTCGCCGAGGGTGATCCTTTTGTGCCGGAAAAGGGGTATTCGGATAACTTTTTCAGCTTTATTCAGGACTTTAATGGCGATGGGCTGGCGGACATCCTAGTGCTGGGATTTCCCGGAAAAGAGGCTCGACTTTATCTGAATCCCGGGAACCCCGGCTCTCACAAGGGACTGTGGACGATGCACCTCATCGCTGATCAGATCAGCAATGAATCACCGGCTCTGATTGATCTCATTCCCGGTGGATTGCCCGAGATTGTCTGCTCGCGAGAGAAAGCCTATGGCTACTATGAGGCGACGGAGGATGTGACGAAACCATGGATCTGGCATTCTGTCTCAGAGACGGGCGACGCAGCAAAACCCTTCGGTCACGGTCTCGGGGTGGGGGACCTCGACGGAGATGGACGGCTGGACGTGATCGAGAAAGACTTCTGGTATCGCCAGCCTGATTCTTTGGAGAAAGCTCTTCAGGGCATCTGGGAAAAGCAGCGCTGGAGTCCAGAATCCTACGGTGGCGGGGGAGCTCAGATTCTCGTGCACGATTTTGATGGTGACGGTGATGCCGATATCGTCACCTCGTATAACGCCCACGGCTATGGACTGGGATGGTTCGAGCAGTATGAACTAGGAGGGTTTCGCCGACACAACCTGCTCGGAGAGTCGTCGACGCAAGATGAATACGGAGTCGCATTCTCTCAGCTTCACGCCTTGGTTCTATGCGACATCGATGGCGATGGACGCATGGATTTTGTCACGGGAAAGCGTCATTACGCTCATCAGGGTAAGGATGTGGGTGGACTGCAGGATCCTGTGCTCTACTGGTTCCGCAATACGAGGGAAGCAGACGGACGGATGAATTTCGTCCCTTATCTGGTTAGCCATGGTGCAGGAGCGGGCGTGGAATTGAAAATAGCCGATCTCGATGGCGATGGTCGTCTTGACGTGGTGAGCGGTAGCAAGCAGGGCCTGTCTATCCATCTCCAGCGCGATGCACTCTCTGGGATCGCCGAACGCTGGGCCGTTCCGGGTGGTCGTCCGCAGGATGGATACGGATCGGGGTTGTCTCCTGAGCAAGCTCTCGCACGCATGGAGGTGCCGAAGGGCTTTTCTGTCGATCTCATCGCCGCCGAGCCTGATCTGGTGCAGCCCATCGCGATGAACTTCGACTCGCGCGGTCGACTCTGGGTGGTGGAGGGTGTTACCTATCCGCAGCGGGCTGCTGAAGGCGAAGGAAAGGATCGCATTCTAATCTTCGAAGACGTCGATGGTGATGGGCGCTTTGAGAAGAGAAAGGTCTTCGCCGAGCATCTGAACCTCGTCAGTGGAATCGCGGTCGGATTCGGTGGAGTCTATGTGGGAGCCGCTCCTTACTTACACTTTTATCCTGATAAAAATCAGGATGATATTCCCGATGGAGAACCGGAGGTATTGCTCGACGGGTGGAGTTATCCCGATACGCATGAGACACTGAACTCCTTCACATGGGGGCCGGATGGTTGGCTCTATGGCTGTCATGGTGTCTTTAACCAATCGAAAGTCGGCGCGCCTGGCACGCCCGAGGATGCTAGGGCTCCGATCAATGCGGGACTGTGGCGTTTTCATCCCGTAATGCGACAGTTCGAAGTGTATGCAGAAGGCACCAGCAATCCTTGGGGAGTCGATTTCGATGCGCACGGTGACTTTTTTGTCTCGGCTTGTGTGATTCCACACTTTTATCATCTGTCTCAGGGAGGGCGCTACCAACGACAGGCTGGTCCCCACTTCAATCCCTGGACCTTCGACGACATCAAGACCGTCGCCGACCACCTCCATTACGCCGGGAAAGCCAGCGAGCATGCCTTCTGGGGAAAGAACAAGATCACCCGGCCCGCCGCACCAAATGACACCTCGGCTCTCGGTGGAGGGCATGCCCACTGCGGACTGGTGATTTACCAGGCAGACCAGTTCCCCAAGGCGTATCGCGGTGACGCTTTTTTTCATAACCTCCACGGGCATCGCGTGGTGCGCGAAGCGATCGAGGGCGATGGATCGGGACACATCGCCCGACATCGCCCAGACTTCCTCCTCGCCAATCATCACGATCACATCGGAGTCGCTCTACAGCAGGGACCGGACGGTGCTCTGTATCTCTCGGATTGGACCGATCCGCAGACCTGCCATCATCGCGATGTGGAAATTTGGAACCGATCGAACGGACGCATTTACCGGGTGCGTTATGGTGAGGCATTGACGAGTAAGATCGATCTACCTTCACGCTCGGATACCGAGCTCGTCGCCCTACTCGATCACACGAATTCCTTCCATGCCCGCCATGCTCAGCGACTGTTGCAAGAGCGGGCGACGACCGGGCAACTCAATCGTGAGGCTGTGAAGCAAGCACTGTCCGAATTCGAAACTTCTCACAAGAGCGACTCGGTGTTACGACTGCGGGCGCTCTGGACGCGCCACGTCGCAGGGCTGCTCGACGAATCGGCACTTCGCGCTCGATTGGACGATTCTGCCGAGGAAATTCGAGGCTGGGCAATCACCCTTCTAGGCGAGTCGAAATCCGCTCTCGCGGATGCAACTTTAGCGCGACTGATCGACATGGCCGATCCGGATCAGGGAGATCGCTCTCTCTTTGTTCGGCGTCATCTCGCGTCTCTGCTTCAGCGCATTCCGCTCGATCAGCGCTGGGATATCGCGACGGGGCTGATCACACATCCTCTCAGCCTGAACGACCGCAACATCCCCTTGCTGTGCTGGTATGGCATCGAGCCACTCGTGGAAAGCAATCCCTCCCGTGCTCTCGATATGAGCATTCGCACCTCTTGGCCGATGATGAAGGACTTCCTGATTCGCCGTGCGGCTGGCTTCGACGCAGGACGCGAAGCACTGCTCACTTCTCTGATGAAGGTAGGACGCCCCGACGAATTTCTCTCCCGTTTGACTCCTGTCCTGAATGCTCTCAGTCAACTGCCCCCAATGAAGGCTCCCGCTGGCTGGGCAGCACTCAAGAAGCGAGGAAAGGAATTGGCGAAAGACTCGAAAGCCGTTGCAGATGCTCTGGCCCGGCTGGGCAGTCGCTTTGGCGATCCCGAATATTTCGATGTCTGGCGAGCAGTCGCACGGGACGCAAAGGTCGAACTCACTGCACGGACGGAGGCTCTGCAGCTTCTCAGTTCCTCTGGGGATCCTCAGCTTGGCGACTTGGCTCGCGCTCTGCTCGCTGAACCGAAAATGCGTCCTTCCGCCGTGATTGCCCTTCGAGCTTTCCCCAGCCGAGAGACGGCAGAAGCCTTGGTGCCATTGATCACCGACTTTCCAGCCGGTTTACGCAATGATGCGATCAATCTCCTCGCAGTAAAGCCGGAATCCGCGTTGATTCTGCTCCAGGCGATTGATCAGAAAAAGATCGCTTCTTCTCTCGTTGCTCCGGCTCTATTGGACCAGTTCGGTCGATTTAAGGTTCAGGAAATCGACGAGATCATTGCTCGGAACTGGGTGCGAGGCGGACAAGAAATAGCCCCTGAAAAGCTCGCTGAATCGGTCAACGCATGGAAGAAGAAACTCGAACCTCTTCTCTCTCGCGCAGACGCTTCTCAGGGAAGGAGGCTTTTCGCTACTACCTGCGGCATTTGTCACACTCTCTATGGCGAGGGAATCGCCTTGGGACCAGATCTCACTGGCTCCAATCGTAGCGATCTAGGCTATCTGTTGGAAAACGTGCTCGCCCCGAGCGCTGTGGTCGGAAAAGATTATCTCCTGCACATCTTCACCCTGCGCGACGGCACTACGCTCAGTGGCATCTTGCGCAGTCAGAACGACGATTTTGCCAAACTCGTCATGCCTGGCGGATCGGTCGTCGATGTGAAACTCGCCGACGTGGTGAAGCATGAGGAACTGCCGCAGTCATTGATGCCGGTGGGACTCTTCGATGCTCTTCCTATCCAGGATGTGGCGCATCTTGTGAAATATCTTTCGGGCACGGCGCAGGTTTCGCTGCTAGGAGAGACGACGAATGCCTTATCCACACCACCGTGCCCCGCTGGCGCTCAGCGCTTCGAAGGTGAGAAACTCGTGGAAATGGCGAAATCTCAGCGGGGGAGTGTCCGTCCCCAAGGAATGAAAGGATTCGGCACTGGATGGTCAGGCGATGCTCAGCTCTGGTGGACAGGCGGAGAGCCGGGTGACGTACTTTCCATTCGAATCAAGGGACTGAAACCCGGCACGCACGATGTCACCCTCTATCCGACGACGGCTAAGGATTACGCCCTTATTCGAGTTTCGATTAACGGCCAACTCCAAGAGGCTGATCTGTACAGCCAGCACGTCCTTTTGGGGCAGCCGATGCGCTTCGAGAAAGTGAATATCAGCCCTACGGAGCCTCTGCAGATCGACGTCCACCTCGTCGGGAAAAACGATGATGCCGTGCCAAGATACATGTTCGGCCTAGATTGCGTCGATGTGATTCCAAGAAAGTCAGGTGCTAAGTAAGGAACATTTGGAGAAAAGAACGACTTGCCAAGGCACGCTAATAAGTCCTCGCATCAAGTGGATGACACCCTTACACTGCCGATGATGACAAAGTCTGCGATACTCGATTTGGTAAGGGTGAAAGACGGCCTGAAACCGGAACAATCACTGCACGAATCATTGGAGCTCGCTCAGCATGCGGAAGGCTGGGGCTATGAGCGATTCTGGGTGGCGGAGCATCATAATTTTCCCAGTATCGCCAGCGCGGCTACGTCTGTGGTGGCCGGATATCTGGCTGCTGGTACAAAGACGATCCGGGTGGGAGCGGGAGGCGTCATGCTACCGAATCACTCTCCTCTGGTGGTAGCGGAACAGTTCGGCACTCTCGCGAGATTGTATCCAGGCCGGATTGATTTGGGTCTGGGACGGGCACCGGGAACTGATGCTCAAACACTGCGGGCACTGCGGCGTGCGCCCGGTGCGCCAGATCGCTTTTCGCAAGATGTGAACGAGTTGCAGCAGTATTTTTCATCGGAAGCGGCCAGTCAGCCCGTCCAGGCGGTTCCGGCTGCCGGGACGGAAGTGCCGATTTGGATTCTCGGCTCTAGCTTGTTCGGGGCCGATCTAGCTGCAGAACTCGGCTTACCCTATGGATTCGCCTCCCATTTCGCACCTCGCAGTCTGATGGAGGCGCTGGACGTATATCGCAGCAGTTTTCGTCCCTCCGCGAGATACTCGAAGCCCTATGTGATGGTGGGTGCGAATATCATTGTCGCCGAGACAGACGAGGAAGCTGAGTTCCTAGCGACCAGTCAGGAAATGGCCTTCACAGATCTAGTGCGTGGGATCCGTCAATTGTTGCGACCACCGATTCAGGATATCAATACTTATTGGTCAGCAGAGGAAAGACTGCACGTGCAGGGGATGCTCGCGATTTCCTTTGTGGGATCGAAAGAGACGGTGAAATACCAGCTTTCTCACTTTTTAGGAGAAACGGAAGCGGATGAGGTGATTTTTGTCTCGGACATTTATGATTTCCCGAAGCGTCTGCGCTCGTATGAGCTGGCGATGGAATGTATGAAAGAACTGTGAAAGCGGGAACTACGTCTCTAGAGCGTCATTGAAAATCGATACTTTTGGCGTTTGCGAAGTAGAGAATTTCCGGCACTTTGACTATTAAACCTGATCTGACTTCTCTGTGACTGATTCCCTCACTCTGGCAAAAACCTGTGCTGCGATTGCTAACGATATCCATGCTGAAGATATCATGGTGCTGGATATGCGTGAGTTGATCACCTTGACGGATTATTTTGTGATCTGCACCGCGACTTCCGTGCCGCACCTCAAGGCTGTCGCGAGAGACCTGCGTCATAAAACAGAGGAGGCTCTCGGAGAGGTGCCTCGATCCACCGACGGCGATGCGAGCAGTCTCTGGATGGTAATCGACTATGTGGATGTGATCGTGCATATCTTTCACAATCAGCTTCGCGAAGTATACTCTCTGGAAAATCTGTGGGCGGATGCTCCTCGGGTTGATCTCGAATTTCTCCCCGAGACAGCGGCGGGTTCTGTCTGAACGAAGGTGCCTCTCTCGCATCGAGTAGAGTGCGGAAATTCTCCCTTTCGCTCTCGTTCATCTCCTTTTTTCTTTTTTTCAATCATGCGTATCGAACTGATCACCACCGGCACGGAGTTGCTATTGGGAAAGGTGGTCAATACGCACGCGGCCTTTTTGGGGCGTGAGCTTTTCAAATTGGGCTTGCGAATCCAGCGTCAGAGCACAGTGCCTGATGGGCTGGAAATCCGCGTGGCGCTGGAGGAAGCCGTTCACCGCAGTGATCTCGTTTTGGTTACTGGAGGTCTCGGTCCGACGAGCGATGACGTGACTCGCGAGGTAGTCGCGGAAATGCTAGGGCGGACTTTAAGCCCAGATCCGAGAATTCTGGAGTTGATTCATCGCATGTTTCGTGAACGAGGACTTCCTCAGAATGCGGCGAATGACAGGCAGGCAATGGTACCGCAGGGAGCGATAGTGCTTGAAAATCACTTCGGTACGGCACCGGGTTTGTATCTGCCTGCCGATACCGCTGCAGGAACGCCTCATCTGATTTTGCTGCCGGGACCTCCGAGAGAGCTAGAGCCAATGTTCGTCGAAGTCGTGATTCCCGTTCTGGAGAGAATTCTCGCTCAGGCGCACGAGTCCCGACCGTTCTGGAGGAACTTTCGCATCTTTGGGGTAGGGGAGTCGAACTTGGCGTCCATCCTCGATCCTTTGCTCTCCGGAGTGAGCGGACTCGAGCTGGGATACTGCGCAAGGCTTGGTGAAGTAGATCTGCGCCTCGTCGGCGAACCAGATTCGGTAGAGGCGTTCTCTGCCGTAGTCCGACGGGAGTTCTACTCGAAAATCGTGGTGGAGAGTGAGGATTCGATTCAGCAGGTGGTGGTGGAGCTTCTCAAGGAAGCGGGGAAGATGGTTTCGACGGCGGAGAGCTGTACGGGCGGATTGATCGCCAGCACGATCACCGATGTGCCGGGATCGAGCTCAGTTTTCCACCGTGGCTATGTCGTCTATGCGAACGAAGCCAAGGCAGATCTACTCGGAGTCTCGCGAGATCTGCTTGATACGGTAGGCGCCGTGAGTGATGAGGTGGTGCGTGCGATGGCCGAAGGCTGTTTGGAGCGCAGCAGAGCGGACTATGCCATCGCGGTGAGCGGGATCGCCGGCCCTGGCGGTGGATCGGTGGAAAAGCCTGTGGGGACGGTGTACGTGGCACTCGCCTCGCGTGGATCAGAGACTCATTCGGGACGTCATTATTTCCCAATAGACCGCATCAGCTTTAAACAGCGTGTTGTTCGACTCAGCTTGGACCTACTCCGAAGGCGCCTGCGAGGACTCCCGCTGGATAGTTGAAAGCACCCCGAACCTTCTAGTGACGCGAAGGAGAGCCTGCTGAATCCCCTCGATGTGAATCTCTAGTCACGTGGACGAAAAGTGGAGATCTCTGAGAGCTGTTTCCACAGTTCCTTCTCGGCAGACGATGATTCCTCGGGAAACTCCGGACTCAGAGTGACATAGAGATCGCCGTAGTCACTTTTACCCTTCGGTAATCCTTTACCTTTCAGTCGCAGCTTCTTGCCACTTTGGCTATTCGCTTTGATCGTCAGCTTCACATCCCCATGTGGAGTATGGAGCGTGGCGGTGGTGCCGAGTACGATCTCCCAAGGAGCGAGTGGTAACTCCATCATCAGATCACTACCCTCGACAGTGAAGAGTGGGTGGCGTTCCAGACGAATTCGCAGATATAAATCCCCAGCGGGACCTCCATTGTACCCCAGATTTCCGAGCCCTGCGCATCGAATGCGTTTCCCCTCGGAGATTCCCTTGGGAATCTTGATTCGTATGGTTTTTTCCGTGCTGCCGGATCCATCTGCATTGGGTTGGCTGAGACGTATCTGACGACTGGAACCCGTCATGATTTCTTCGATCGAGACCAGCAGATCTGCTTCATTGTCCTCTCCCGCGATGGGGCGAGTCGAACGGGCGCGATGGGCTCCTCCGCCGAACGCTCCAAAAGGATCGCCACCTCCTCCGCTGCCACCACGTCTTCCGAAAACGGATTCAAAAAAATCGCTGAAGCCGGTGCTCCCGCCAAAGTTGAAATCAAATCCACCTGCCCCAGATCCCGGGAATCCGCCTCCTCCGAATCCTGCACCCTGTTGCCAGTCAGGGCCGAGAGTGTCGTACTTCTGTCGCTTCTCCGGATCGCCGAGTACCTCGTAGGCTTCGTTGATCGCCTTGAATGTTTCTTCTGCCTTGGGATCGTCCTTTGCTACATCCGGATGATGCTTGCGAGCGAGTTTTTTAAAGGCCTTCTTGATGTCGTCCTGTGAAGCGTTCTTCGGAACGCCGAGAGTTTCGTAATAGTCGCGATACTTGACTGCCATGTCGAAAATTGTTGGGCAAAATTCCCTATGGGAAAGGAATCAGACGATGGCACTCTCTGCAAGTTGAATGCGGGAAGTATCAGAGAGGATTGCAATCGGGGCATCTTTTGAGAAGTCCGATTTTTCATCCTTGAAGATCGTGAAAATCTGCTGTGGACTGAAGCGCGTATAAAAGAAGTTCACAGAGTATGAAGCGAATTACTCAGCCCTCGTTTTTTGCAGATGCTTTTTCCAGGCTCTTCATCCTGATTTGTATCGGCCTCTGGATCTTGATCTCGACGACTCAAGCACAGCCCGATGCGAGTATCGTGCAGCAACTCGTCGAGGCAGCCAAGGCTCGCCTGAGTGTGACAGTTCGCTATGATCCGGCCTATGTAGCGCTCGATTATCCGGGCGGGGATGTGCCCGCCGATACCGGGGTGTGTACGGATGAGATCATCCGGATGTATCGGGCGCTCGGGATCGACTTGCAGGAGCTAGTACACGAGGATATGAAGAAAGCCTTCAGCGCCTACCCGAAATTGTGGGGACTCAAGAGGCCGGACTCGAATATCGATCATAGACGAGTTCCGAACCTCGAAACCTTTTTCCGACGTCATGGGGCCGAGGTTACGGGAGCGGAAAAGGGGCGATATTTGCCGGGAGATCTTGTGACTTGGGATATAAATGGAAGAGGGTTGTGGCATATTGGAATGGTAGTGGCCGAAGATACCTTCGTGCATAACATCGGCTCTGGACCGGAACTGACGAAAGGAATCACGCAGTGGAAAGTTCTCGGTCACTTTCGCTACCCTCCACGACAGAGCGAAATCAAATGAAGAGGGGAGAGTCGAATACGCCTCGATTCCGATCCGGCTCCGTTCTGACTCCCTACGCTTCCACCGTTGGGTCTCCGGTACAACTCAGATCAGCGATTCCGTGATCCTCGCTCACTTCATAGTGCCGCGCTACCAGCCACTCAAAGAGCGGTGATGCCATCAGAGTGGTGATGATAGCCATGATCACGAGAGTCGCGAACAATCCCTCGGTAATAATCCCACGCTGGAGACCGATATTGATGATAATCAGCTCCATCAAGCCGCGGGCGTTCATGAGAATTCCGATTCCCATGGAATCGCGTCCCGACAGACCGGTGGCGCGGGCAGCGATGCTACACGCAGCCCATTTTCCCAGCATTGCAGCTGCGACTACTGCTGCACACACGCCCCAAAGAGCCCATGAATCGATCAGTCCAATTTGCGTATTCAGACCAGAATAGGTAAAAAATAGGGGCAGTAGCAGCGCCACTGCGAGAGGTTCGATCCGGGCGACGAGATCACGGGTGAAGGCTCCACGGGGCATAGCAGCTCCGATGACGAAGGTGCCGAAGACGGCATGGAGATGGATGGAATCCGTGTACCAAGCTCCCAGTGACATCAAAGCTAACCCGATTAGAAGTCCTCCATCGCTCAATTTCCCTTCCTTGTTCAGCAAATAGGGCAAAATCCGGGCTAAGAGCGGACGTAGAATAAAGAATGCGACCAGCACGAATCCCACCGCTCCTCCGATATTGTAAAGTGAGCGAGACAGATGTCCGTCGAAGCTCGCGAGGACGACAGCCAGCATCAGCCAGGCCGCCACGTCGCCGAGGGCTCCGGCACCGATGGCTACAGTCCCCATCGTCGTTCCGCCCAGACGCTTGAAGTGGATAATGCGAGCCAACATGGGGAAGGCGGTTACACACATGGATGCGCCGAGAAAGAGTGCGGCCTCGCGCAGCGAAGTACGCTCCGGAAATAGTTCCGTGTGATGGTAGAGCACCCAAGCTAGCCCAGCTCCGAGCGCGAAAGGAACCACCATGCCGGCGATTGAAACGGCGAGCGAACTCTTGAGATACCCTCGAATGATATCCGCCCGAAACTCCAGCCCTACGAGAAACATGTAGACCGCCAGACCCAACTGTGAAATCGGGAATAAATACGCCGATGTATCTCGTGTCTGCTGAGTCGGGTCCCAAGGAAATAACCACGCTTGCGCCTCCGGTGCGAGCAGCCCGAAAAGCGATGGACCGAGAAGCACCCCTGTGATCATCTCCGCCACTACCTGAGGTTGCCCTACTTTCGCCGCCAGCGCCCCGACGACCCGGCAGGCGACTAGGATTACTGCGATCTGAAGGAAAAATTGAATGGCGAGGCTTGCGTTATCCATAGAACTGAAAAAATCGATAAACGAGCCAAAACAACGATCTGAATTTTAGTAACGAAAATAGATATTGAGTATCACATTTATATCAATGTGATATAACGTAACTGATGGAATTAAGACATCTACGCTATTTTCATGCGGTAGCAGAAGAATTAAGTTTCTCGAAAGCAGCTCGTCGAATTCGAATTGCTCAACCTGCCTTGAGTCGAGCAGTACAGGAACTGGAGGCGGAAGTCGGTGCTCCTCTGCTTGATCGCAGTCGACGCTCAATTCGCTTAACACCGGGCGGTGCAGTGCTGCTGCGAGAGACAGGGCTACTTTTTGGACGCCTGGAAGAAACGATCCGTCGTGTGCGCGGAGCTGCTGCGGGTGAGGTGGGCGAACTGCGGCTCGGTTACATCGGGCCACCCACGCGTAGCTTTATGAGTCCGATCCTTCGCACTTATCAGAAACGCTGTCCTCACGTATCGATTATTCTGGAAGAGCGCACCCCTGAGCGCGTCTGGGAGATGGTGTCAAAGGGACGGCTTTCGGTCGGATTCACTCGACCGGTGCTCGCTCATGAGGCACTCGGTCTTCATTCGCTGCTATTAAAAAACGAATCTTTGTGTGCGGCATTGCCCACCGAACACCCCTTGGGCAATCGCCACGAAATCGCATGGAGCGATTTGGCCAATGAGCTAATCATCATGTTGGCTCGACGTGAAGGAGCGGGTTCTTACGATACAATTCTCGCCGCCTGCGCCGCTGCGGGTTTTACTCCGAAAATTGCACATACGCCGAGCGTGATTGGGACGATCCTTCGCTATGTGGAAGCAGGATTTGGCGTAGGGATCGTACCGGAAAGTATCGAGCCAGAGACTCCCGAAGTCCGCCTAGTGCCTCTGACTCCACGGGAGACGATTCCCATTGTCATGGTCTGGTCGCGAGAGGGAGATGATCCCGCTGTGACCGCCTTTCGTGAGGTCGTGGAGGAATGGGTCAGTAATCAGTCTGGATCAGGTGGACGTCCCGTGGCGAAGACAGCCGTTAGACGAGCGTGACGACCCAGAGGACCGGTAAGGTGGAAGCCTCCCACGATGATGTCAGGGTGTTCATCGTGATTCAGGTCTCCCACATCCATCGCCGGGATATTGGTCGGTGAGTAGAGGATCGTGTGAGGATGGAATTGATTGCCTCCCACATTCTCAAGCCAGACTAGGCTAGGGAAATCGTCAATATTCCAGTCGTAATAGAGATTTGAGGCGACGATATCGAGATCTCCGTCTCCGTCCATGTCGTAGGGCACAGCCTTGTAGCAGCCCGGCATGCGAAAGAGTTCATGCTCCCTGAACTGCAAGTGATCATTCTCCAGCCAACGCACGCCATGATAAGGCTTGACCATCGAAACTTCATCCATCATGTCCCCATTTGTGAGAATAATATCGAGATCGCCGTCCCCATCGAGATCGACCAGGCAAAAGCTGGATGAGCCGAACGCGGGATGAGGAGCACGGCAGAGGACTCTCTCTTCGAATTGCCCGTTCCCGTTATTTCGGAACCATACGATCATTTCATGCTGCTGCGCATAAAGAATGAGAAAGTCGAGATGCCCATCACCGTCCAGATCGGTCACTTCCACTTGTAAGGGACCATTCTTCTTCAGGACGCTGTGCTGGACGAAGAGGGTAGGATTCACCTGCTCCAGAAGGATCACTTCGCCACTTTCACGCCATCCGAAGGCAGCGACGACGAAGTCAATCTTACCATCCCCGTTGAAATCCCCTGGCTTTACATCGGCCACGCGAGGAACTCCGGACAGGAGGCGCAGAGGTTCAAAGGTGAGATCACCTCGGTTCACCAGCAGCCATACCGATCCGATCAGATTATCTGTCGGTTCTACAAAGCCAATGGATGCCACTACGATGTCCTTGTGTCCGTCTCCGTTGTAGTCGAGCACATAGGTACTCACAGGGCTGAGGATGTCGGCGATGAAAATTTCCTCCCAGGACGTTTCGGTAAAGCGCAACAAGGTAATCTTATTGGTCACGTCGTCGCAGACGAGAACATCGTTTCGTCCATCGCCGTCGAGATCGGTGATCTTCACATTCGTGATCTTTGGTCGATCTACAGCGCATGGCTGACCTACTTCTGCGCGGGCGAAGCCAAGCGGCCCCCGGTCGAGATGCTCCGTGAGAGGCGGAAACTTTTCTGGACTGGATGCCTGAAAGAGCGCAAGCAGCTCTTGATACTCGGCCTTTTCAAAGGGCATCTTTAGGTCGTGAATCTGCGGTTCCATCAGATCGAAGAGCGATGGCCAAGCCTCGCGAGTAAAGGCATCGGGAGGCGGTGGCAAATGGCAGGCAGAACAGTATTTCGCGGAGAGGAGAGTGAGTCTGTTGAGTGTGGAAGATGTTTGCGCACGAATGCTCATCGCAAGCAGGGACATCGCGCCAAATAGCAGAAACAGGCAGGAAGATCGAGGATAAGCACTCATCTCGAAAAAGAATTTCCTTAGACAGTCTTAGGCCAAGTGCGATACGGAGTGTGGGCGAGCGAGGAGTTATGGTAGCGCGAATCGTGGGTCACCTCTTCACCAAGCCAATTGGGGCGCTCAAAGGGATCGTCTTCATGCTCCAGCTCAATTTCGGCGATCATGAGACCGTCATTATCCCCATGAAAAATATCGATTTCGAAGATGTGTTTCCCCACGGGGATGAGACAACGAGTCTTTTCCACTCGTCCGGGTTCGCACAGGAGCATCAATTCTTCGGCATCTTCCATGGGAATCTCCTTCTCCCATTCGAATCGCGAGATACACGAACTCTTTCGCTTATCGACGGGTCCCTTGATTGTGAGAAAACCGCGATTGTCGGCGATGCGAACGCGTGCAGTGCATCTGGTTCCTTTGACGAGATAGCCCTGCCGAATGTCAAACGACTTTCTGACTTCACTCGCAAAGTCGCCTTGAATCAAAAATTTTCGCTCGATCTCTCGGGGCATGAATTGAAACTGTTCTCCGATTACTCCACACGAGAGCAGGTGTCGGAGCAAGCAGAATTCCGATTCCGCTCACACGGACGAGCGAAAAGCTGAGAACTCTGCAAAAAATCAGGGATAACTCCTTTCTGAAGAGCGGAGCTATCCCTGTAAGCATCGATGTCGCTCCACTTCGATTCAGGACATGAACAGAACCCCTTTCGAAATCACCAGTGAAGCAACGGGAACTGTCTCAGGCCGACGTGGAAGCAGCATTCAACTTTGCCGCCATACGACTCTTCAGGCGGTCAGCTGTCCGCTTGTGGAGCACTCCATTCTTTGCGGCTTTGTCGGCCACAGAAGAGAAATGATCGTAAGCAGTTTGTGCTTCCTTCGCATCGCCCGATCCGATTTTCTCCAATGCGGACTTACGAGCCAGCTTTACACCGGATTTGATCGCACGGTTGTGAGCCGTCCGCGTCTTGGTTTGACGGACTCGTTTCAGGGCGGACTTAGTGTTGGCCATCGGATTGTGTAGTTTCTGCTAATTGAAAGGAGGGGGAATTTAACAGCGAACTCGGACTCGTCAAGGAAGAAGCTCACTCCGATGTCTTTCTCGGTACTGCGTTGAGATAGTTCGTGTCGAATCCCTCCTCTTTCAGAACGTCAACTCCGGTTCTGAAGATGCTGCCTTCCGGCCAAACGGGTTTTGCCTCTCCAGAGAGCGGCTGGGTCAGAGGAATTGCGGTGACTATAGGTTCTGGATTCGGGGTGAGCACCTGAATCGCTTCAGTCTGGCGCTTTTCAATTCCAGCATCACGCACGTTGCCCTTTCGTAAAATGTAAACTGAGGAACCTTCGCCAATGCGGTCGTAGAGATCGATCACGTCCTTCGATTTCATTCGGACACATCCGTAACTCGCGGGCTTTCCGATATCGCGCTCTGCAGCCGTCCCGTGAATGTAGATGCAGCGAGAATAGGCGTTTTTATTGTCGGCTTCCAGTCCGTTCAACCATAGGATACGCGAGACAATAGGATCCCGTCCGGGAGCATTGGGCTTGATCACCTCGCCAGTCCACTTTCGGCTCTTAAAAACTGCTCCGCTCGGCTTGTCAGACCCGATCTTCTCTGCGACCTCCAGCTTTCCGGAAGGAGTGCGGTAGCTTCCCTTTTCGTCTCCGATTCCGAACTTGGATGTCGAGACGGGATAGGTTCGGACAAGCTCTCCGTATCGATAGACCGCAAGTTTTTGCTGAGGCACTGAGACCTGAATCACATTTGCCGAATCACGTTTTGCCGCTGAGGGAACGGCACAACTACTGGCGAGAAGAGCGATCCCGACAATAGTCAGGACCGGGAGACACTTCCGAGGGGAAGACGTAGGAGTCATATTTCTTTTCACTGTTATAACGATGACGTGGAGTTTCTCTTAGAGGAGTCTCTGTCATATTTCCCGAAGTCGTTGATTCCAGTGAGTGAGTGGCCGGAATGAGAATAATATCAAGTTTAATATATAGACATATAAAATAATCGCAAATAATCTCGCAAACTTTTTTTGTAATCTAACAATTTTTCATGAGAGTCCGTTTTTGATTCCGATTTACGAAAGCTCTGGCTGGCGCTAAGAAGTGTCGTGACAGACGCCTCAATGACATGTTAATTTCAGACTCGGGCGCGGACTTCGGGTGCGTCGTCAACACAATTCTGCGGAATTCAATCATTTCTCCCTCAACTACTTCTCTTCGTGCGCCTCTTTATGAATCCCTTTGCAGAATTGCCTCAGCGATGTGTGTGGATTCTGTGTATCTGCCTGTCGATGGCGTCCTCTTTCTTTCAGGCTCAGGAGACAGGGCCAACAGGGTCAACAGGATCAGTAGCAGCACCCGGAGTGCCTGCGATTCCCGAAGAATTGCTGGGAGATGAGCATCTGCGCGAGGAAATGGGGGTGAATGAGTTTACAACTCCCTCGATTCGTAAAATTTTTGATGATCTGCAGAAACTTCGCCCTCTGCCCTACGATGAACTCAAGCGTTCTCTAGCCGAGCAACCACCGCAAGATCGCACGAAGTTGGCTTTGACGATGGGTGTGTATCTGGCAGACGGATTTTTTGCGGTCGAGGCGGAGCGATTTTTTGACCTAGAGCCGATCGGACGCTCGTTGCTCAACTACGGGAAAGTGCTGGGTTCTGGAGCACGGGTTTCAGGCTACATGAAGAGCGTCTTGGAGAAAGGAGCGGCCAGTCAGTGGTCGGAAGTAAAGGGGGAGCTAGCCCGTGCTCAGCGGGATGTGGAGAATGAAATGGTTCTAATCCGAGACGTGGATATCGCGAATCTAATCGCCTTGGGTGGTTGGTTGCGTGCTCTAGAGATCGGTTGTGCGGCGTCTCTTAATCCCTATGATCCGACAAAGGCCGCGACCCTCGCTAAGCCGGACGTAGTCGAGTATTTCGTGCTCAATCTTGATACGCTGGCACCGAGAGTGCAGAAAGAGGCAATAGTCCAAGTTCTCCGCACTAAGCTGGTCGAAATCCAAGAGAAGACGAAGTTGTCGGAAGGTGAGATTCTTTCAGAAGAGACCACGCTGGAGCTTCACGGAATCGTCGAAAAGATGGTGGATCAGATCTCGGACAGTCAGAGATTGTTGAAATCGACTGATGCCACGCCCGCAACGCCGGGAAAGCCCGCAGCCCCACTAAAATCACCTACTGCCACGGGTGGAGTGATCTCCGGAGAAGTCCCCGAGTGAAAATCGATCCCGTGACTTCGAGTCGCAAACGATCTGTAAGAGAACCCGAATTGAAGAGTTCAGATTGAAGTTGCGTCAGAGCGACTTCTCTCCATCTGTCAGAAGGTAGCGTGCTGCCTGCTCTACGTCCTTATCTCCGCGACCGGACAGGCCTACCACGATGATCTGATCCTCGTGCATCGCCGGAGCCACTTTACACACATGCGCGACTGCATGAGAACTCTCGAGCGCCGGGATAATTCCCTCCGTCCGAGCAAGTTCTCGGAATGCGGTGAGAGCTTCCTCATCGGTGACATAAGTGTAAGTGGCACGTCCCGTGCTTTGGAGAAAAGCGTGCTCTGGTCCCACTGCCGCGTAGTCTAGTCCAGCGGAGATAGAATGAGTCAGGTCGATCTGGCCATCTTCATCCGCCAGTAGCCAGGTCTTTGTCCCCTGCAGAACTCCCAGACGCCCTCCTTGAAAGCGAGCGGCATGTTGTCCTCTGATAATTCCATGTCCTCCTGCTTCGACCCCGACCATCGAGACAGCCGGATCGTCGAGAAACGGGTGAAAAAGTCCGATCGCGTTGCTGCCTCCGCCGACACAGGCGACTAGGAGATCGGGGAGTCGTCCTTCGTGTTCCTGAATCTGACGACGAGCCTCGATCCCAATGACGCGATGAAAATCCCGAACCATCGTCGGATAAGGATGTGGCCCGAGGGCACTACCCAAGATGTAGTGAGTAGTGCGCACGTTCGTCACCCAGTCGCGCAGGGCCTCATTGACCGCTTCTTTCAAGGTCTTTTGCCCGGCTTCCACTGGCCTGACTTCCGCTCCAAGCAACTGCATCCGCACAACATTAAGATGCTGGCGCTCCATGTCGATGGCTCCCATGTAAACGACGCATTCCATTCCGAAGCGAGCTGCCACTGTTGCCGTCGCGACTCCGTGCTGGCCCGCTCCCGTCTCAGCGATGACCCGCTTTTTCCCAAGACGCTTCGCCAACAGCACTTGGCCGATGGCATTGTTAATTTTATGCGCTCCGGTGTGGAGTAAATCCTCGCGCTTGAGATAAATTCGGGCACCACCGAGCTTTTCGGTCAGTCGCTCGGCGAAGTAAAGTGGAGTCTCGCGCCCGCAGTATTCTCGAAGCAGGTGAGCGAGTTGCTCCTGGTGTACCGCATCCTCTTTCGAGCGAAAGTATTCCGATGAGAGTTCCTCCAGAGCCGTAATGAGAGTCTCAGGGACGAAACTTCCACCGAATTCGCCGAAATGTCCGTCGGCGAAGTAAGGATCGGGAACAGTGGAGTCAGGGTGCTGGCTCATAGGAAGGGAAAAAGAATCGAAAGGAATGCGAGATCGTAGCTCGCAATTTATCTGATACCGTGTAAAATCGCATCGTCAGAGGCTGCGGAATGCAGGCTGGTCAACTCCGCCAGGGCCGGAAGGCAGCAACGGTCGCCTGTCCTGCATTGCCGCAGTTCTCTGGCAACGCTTTCTTCTGCATCGTTCCGAATTGTCCTGTAATCGTTCTGAATGTTCAGGCTGCATCTGAATTCATCTCGAAGACCTCGCGAGCGTCACTGATCGTACCAGTGACAGCGGCAGCCGCCACCATGACGGGAGACATCAGCACGGTCCGTCCGATGGGACTCCCTTGGCGACCTTTGAAGTTCCGGTTGCTGGAACTGGCACAGAGTTGATCTCCGATCAGCTTATCGGGATTCATCGCGAGACACATGGAGCAGCCCGCGTGACGCCATTCGAAGCCTGCTTCGGAAAATACCTTGTCGATCCCTTCTTGTCGACAGAGATGATCGACAATCTCCGACCCTGGTACGGCGATGGCGGTTACTCCCTGGGCGACTTTTCGCCCTTTCAGATATTTCGCGACCTCGCGGAAGTCTGAGAGACGACCGTTCGTGCAACTCCCGATAAAGCACACATCAACAGGAGTTCCTGCGATCCGTGTACCCGGTTGAAATTTCATGTATTCGAGCGCTTCAACGATAGAATCGCGTTCATCGTCGTTTGCGGCGCTCTCTGGAGTGGGGATGCGTTCATTCACGAAAATGCCGTGATCGGGAGAAATTCCCCAAGTAACGGATGGCGCGACTTCTTCGGCACGGATGTTTACTACGTCATCATAGGGACAACCCGGTTCGGAAGCGAGCGCCTTCCAGC
This sequence comes from Verrucomicrobiota bacterium, assembly GCA_963205275.1. GTDB lineage: Bacteria > Verrucomicrobiota > Verrucomicrobiia > Verrucomicrobiales > DEV007 > Arctic95D-9. Next base: position 141,292 of record CAUJIH010000093.1, read on the forward strand.
GAGCGACGGCAGCATCCCACTCCGTTCCTTTAGGGGAATAGGGTCTGTCTTTCAGATAGGCGAAAGTCTTCTCGTCCGGGTTAACATATCCGCAGCGGGCACCGCCTTCGATCGACATATTGCAGACTGTCATCCGCTCCTCGATGGAGAAGTTGTCGAAAACACTTCCTCCATATTCGTAGGCATATCCGATTCCCCCTTTGGCTCCCAGAAGTTTGATAATGTGCAGAATTACGTCTTTGGCATAGACGCCTGGCATCAGATCGCCATCCACATTGATTCGACGGACCTTCAACTTGCTCAGCGCCATCGTCTGGGTGGCGAGAACGTCGCGGATCTGTGTAGTTCCGATTCCGAAAGCGATGGCACCGAAGGCTCCGTGTGTCGCCGTGTGCGAGTCACCGCATGCAATCGTGGTGCCCGGTTGTGTGATGCCTTGCTCCGGTCCGACGACGTGGACAATCCCCTGACCACCGCTGCCAATATCGAAAAACTTAATCCCAGCTTCTTTACAGTTCTCTCGCAGGGCCTGAATCATCTCTTGTGCCAGCTTGTCCGCGAATGGCTCTGTCTGGCTTTTTGTGGGGACGATGTGGTCCACTGTAGCGAAGGTGCGATGTGGATACTTCACCTTTAATCCGAGATTCCGGAGCATTCCGAAAGCCTGCGGACTCGTCACTTCATGGATCAGATGGGTGCCAATTAACAATTGGGTCTGGCCATTGGAAAGCTTTTTGACGGCGTGCGCCTCCCATACTTTTTCGAACAAACTTTGACTCATAAGACTAGCTGCTCCGGCGTGAGCCGGGACGAAACCCTAGCACAGGACGATGCGTAGCGTAAGAGAATCTTTTCGGAGAGTTCGATGGATGAAATGGAATAATTTACAATTTCCTACCCATTTCGTTGATCTTTGCGCAAAAGTGGTGTAAGGAGAGTAACCCTGTCCCGAGGGGTAAATCTAATACATCTGAATCACTATATGAAAATCGCTACACTGATCAACACCCTGTCCGCTGTTGCCATCCTTAGTATCGCACTGGCTTTCACCAGTTGTGAGGAAAAGACGGCTGCAACGCTGAAGGAAGACGTCAAGACCGAAACCACGAAGGCTGTCGATGCGACGAAGGACGCTGCTGCCAAGACTGCGGAAGCCGCCAAGGAAACAGCTACAAAGGCTGTCAAAGGTGCTGCTGAGGCAGCCAAGGCGACTGTGAACGACGCCGCAAAGGCTGTTGAGAAAGCCACAACTGCTGCACCGGCACCAGCTCCTGCTGCACCGGCACCAGCTCCCAGCGGAAACTGATCTTCTCATACAACTTGAATTCTTAAGGGAAACTCCGCGTCAGATGGCGCGGAGTTTTTTTATGCATGCGGGATATTCGCTGGGACTCTCACTGGAATCAAAGACTCTGAAATTCCCTGACTCCATTCGAGGTGAAGTAAAGCGGAAGCGAAAGCTTCTTGTCAGCACGCCGTGACTCTGATTTGGTTCACCCATGACGCGCCAGCAAAAAATACGAGCATTACGACTCTTCTTCGGAGCTTGCTTCACTCTCGTGTTCTCCGGTGGAGCGTCATCACTTCTGGCCCAATCGAATCCTCCCAAAAATCAAAAAGAAGCCCCGCTCGAATCGGCGATTCCCGCTCCAGGGGCATTTCGATCCGTCAAGCGGGCTTCACTGATCCCAGAACAGTCGTCCGAGGTGTCGGCGGCTTCCCGGCCACTTCCCGTCACATCTGCAAAGGCAGAGTCTCTGCATCCTGAATTTCAGGTCGGATACACATATCGTTTCGTGTTTCGCTCAGAGTTAGAGACTCTTGGCAGTCAGAGATTCATCCTAGAACTGCAAGCCCGCTATGATGGGAAGGTGCGACTCGATGGGAAGCCGGGAGTTACCCTGATTGCACGGATCGAGCGACTCGATCTGACGATGTCATCAGGCGGTGCTCTCCTGTCCTATTCCTCGATGACTCCGGCAGATCAGACGACCCCGCTCGGACGGCATCTGCGTGTCTGTTGGAAGGTTCCAGTCGAACTACTTCTTTCTCCTGAAGGCAAGGTTGATGAAGTTCGTGCGAAAATCGATGAAAATTCCTCGAATCTGCTCCCGGATGTGCCACGCTTTGGTCCGGATGAACTTGTGCAGTTAGTCACTAGCCTAACGCAGGTATTTCCTAAGCAGAAGGTTTCAGTGGGTCGAGAGTGGAATATCCAAGGAGCCCGTAAGGTAAATGAGGCTGGGTCAGTCGAGTTCGCGCTTACCTGTCGATATATGGACATGGTCCGATTCGAGGATCAAAACTGTGCGCGAATCGAGTTTTCCGGCTCGGGTTCAGGAGAATTGCCGCGCAATACACCCGATAACGAGGTGTTTCAAGTCAGTGAGATGGGAGGAGGAATTTACTTCGATCCTCTGGATCGAATGGTGCGATCTGCTGAGACTCATATGGTGATTCGATTGGGGTATCCTCCCGCAAATGAAGGCGAGGTCGATCATCGTCAACTGATTCGCGAGACATCGAAAGTGCGTCTTCTCCACATCATCCCATCGGTGTGAGACGACTCAGCCGTCGATTTTGGCCAGCCATTTGGCCAGTCGAGTTCTGGCCTCCGACGCTCCGATCACGGCGGTGCACAGGGACTCCGGATCAAACGCTACATTGGCGGCTTCGCCTATCTCATCCAGCGTGACAGCTGCGAATCGAGCATGAGTTTCCTCTGGATCGATCCAGTCGTCGAAGTAGAGCAGGGATTCGCCCGCCCATATCATCTGAGACGTGGTACTCTCTAGACTAATTCGATTCTGGCCGATACTGTATGATTTTGCTTCTTCCAACTCGATCTTTTTTACGCCTTTCTGCCGTAGATTTTCCAAAATGCGAGAAATTGCATCCAATGCTTTTGTCAGATTCTCAGGAGAAAGAGCGAGATAGATCTGGAGTGCTCCCGCGTCGGTAAAACTGATCAGATCACTCTGCACTTCGTAACAAAGCCCCAATTGTTCGCGAAGAGTCTGGAAGAGGCGCGAACTCATGTTTTCCCCGAGTATGATGCTCAGTAGCTTATGAGAATGTCTGCTCGGATGATGGCGATCTATGCTCCGGAAGGAGAGAGCGAACTGTGCCTGCTCTTGATTGTCATCCTGATGGAAGTGGTGTTGATGATGCGGGGGGCCGGCTGGTTGAAAGTTGAGCACCTCCCCCGAGGGAAGCTGGCCTAGAAGCGACTCTACAGTTTCGAGCACTTCCTCAGGACGGATATTTCCAGCCACGGCGACCACGGTGTGCTGCCCTGTGTAGGCTCGATCATGGAAGGCGGTGATACTGGCTCGATTCAAGTGCTCCAGACTCTCTTCTGTACCCGTAATTGTGCGTCCGAGAGGGTGAGCGCTCCCCCAAGTGGCCTCACTGATCAAGTCATCGAGAAACTGCGAGGGCTGATCACGGATCATGGCAATTTCTTCCAGAATCACTTGGCGCTCTGCATCGATCTCAACCGGATCGAAACAGGGGTGGCTGTAAAGATCGGAGAGAATCTCAAAAAGAGGGGCGAATTTTTCCGCAGGTCCTTTGATTTGATAACCCGTGTGATCCTCCACCGTGAATCCGTCAATGGATGCGCCCAGTCGTTCCACATGTCGGGAAATTACCTCGGCAGAGCGGGTAGGCGTGCCTTTGAAAAGCATATGCTCGACGAAATGAGCCATACCATGCTCAGTTTCTGTCTCGTGTCTGCTCCCGGCAGCAGCCCAGATACCCATCGCCACGCTCGCCATGTGGGGCATGGGAATGGTGGCTAGGCGGATTCCGTTAGTTAGTCGGTGGATTTGAACGGAGGATGGCATTGGCAAGGGGAGCAAAAGGATGTTATATCGTCCGAAAACGCGAGAGAAGCCATATCCTTCTCCAGACCAAAATACTTTTCCACTCCGAAAAAGAGGGGTATCCTCTAGCGTATGCCTGCTATCGCTCCCGCCACATCTGATCTGACTTTAGGCTTCCTCGGAGAAGAAGTCGAACTGTCGGGCATCGAACCCTCACTGCGAGACCTTTTCTCGGTCAAACCCGAGGAGGGAACAGCGTCTCCTTCAGGCGTCGCAAGGGCGTCGTTGCTCAATCTGGCTCTCTATAGCGAAAATCGGGTCGATTTGGAGAGAGATGCTGCTCTGCTGGCTGACATTACGAACGAGGTAGCCTGTCGTGCTCTACTGATCAATGCCGATACCAGCAGTGATGCGCCCAGTGCTCGTTCTTGGGTACAGGCACACTGCCAAATTGATCGAAATGGTCAAAAGACCGTCTGTACCGAGCAAATCAGCTTTCTCCTGACCGGACGCTCATCGAGTCTCCTCCGAAACATTGTCTTAGCCAACCTCGATTCCGATCTTCCACTTGCCTTCTGGTGGCGAGGAGAGTTCTCTGACATTTTCGAGGAACGATTGTACTCCCGGATTGATCGCTTGCTCTTTGACAGTGAAAGTTGGGAGTCTCCAAGAAATCAGCTCTTGCGGCTGATCGAATGTCAGCAAGGGACCGCGTCACCCTTTGTGATGCACGATTTCGCGTATTCACGGCTCACTGCCGTGCGACATGCGGTCGCTGATGCTTTTGATCGTCCTCACATCAAGTCAGCGATTCCCAGCCTATCGACCGTGGAGATTCGGTATGCAGAGGGGTTTCGGATGTGTTCCCTTTATCTGGCTGCTTGGGTTGCTGCCAAACTTGAGGCAGAGGTCGATACGAACTCCTCCACATCTGATCAGATCACTTGTCGTCGCGGGGGCAATGGAGCGTCTGGTGCGTTGCTGATTCGTCTCGTTCCACTCGACAGCAAACGCAGAGGGCATATTGAGATTGATTTCGATCTAGGGGAGAGTCGAGTGGAGATTAGTCGCTGTCAGACACGTGACTTCATGCGCACTCTGATCCGGCACTCGAAGTCCTCGACTGAAGAAGACTGGCGCCCAGCTCCTCAGATCGACGATGTCTCCCTAGTCGCGGAAATTCTCCATCGCGTGGGGCGAAATCGTACCCATCTTCAGCTTCTTCCGACCGTGTTACAACTGCTGACGCTCTGAGGTTGCCGTATCGGTTGCCGCAAGAGAACCCTTCCGATGAGCCGATCACAAGGCTCGGTGATCGATTACTTTCAGCTTCCGATCCACGATGAACGGGCCAAAAGGAAGTAGAGCACAGATGAAGACGATCACGCACCAGCCGAATGAGAGGCGCTTTTTGAGAAGTGCGATTAGAAGGAAACTACAGAGTGTAATGAACAGGACTCCGTGAACCCAACCGCAATATTTTACGGCGGCTGGCATGTCGGCGAAATACTTCAGTGGCATCGCGATTCCGAGCAGAACGAGATAGGAGATTCCTTCGAGAATGGAGGCAACGCGAAGTCGTGCCAAGCCAATGGAATTGGATGAATGAGACATGAGAGGAAAAGGGTGAATTAGTGGGCGACCATTCCGTTCCTCACAAGCAGGGCCTTAAGGTCCGGATCGCGCCCCATGAAGTCTCGGAACAGTTCAGCCGCGTCGGCGGAATTCCCACGACTGAGGATCGCTTTTCGAAACTCACGTCCTACCTTCGCACTGACCACACCAGCATCACAGAAGCGAGTAAAGGCATCTGCATCTAAGACTTCCGCCCATTTGTAGGAATAATACCCCGCAGCATATCCAGTGGCATCGGCGAAGAGGTGTGTAAAGCGTCGGACCATTGTAGGAGGATCTAAAGCCAGAGGCATGACGTAACCCTGTAAGATCTGTCGGGCTAGACTGTCGAGATCTCCATCGACTGGTTTTCTCTGGTGATGGATGTGCAGATCGAGATCGATCTTCCCGAAGGCAAGCTGTCTCATCTGTGCCATTCCGGATTGGAAGTTTCGCGCTGCGAGCATTTTTTGAAAGAGTGTCTCAGGAATGGTCTCGCCAGTTTGGTAATGCTTCGCGAAGCGATCTAGGCTGACTCGTGCCCAGCAGAAATTTTCCATGATCTGTGAAGGCAGTTCGACGAAATCCCAAACGACATGGATTCCGTTGAGCGACTTGATCTTCACCTGACCGAGCAAGTGATGCAGTAGGTGACCGAACTCGTGAAAGATCGTTTCCACTTCCCGATGAGTCAGCAGAGCAGGCCGATCTGGTGACGAGGGCGTAAGATTCCCGCAGATCAGACCTAGATGTGGTTCACGCGGATGTCCTTCATGCGGTGGCAGGCCAGTGATCAGATAATTCATCCAAGCACCGCCACGCTTGTCCTCCCGTGGATGCCAGTCAGCGTAGAATGAACCGAGATGTTCTCCGCTGTCCGCATCATGCAGATCGTAGAACCGCACATCGAGGTGCCAGACTTCAATTGCATCTGAGATGATATCCTCACCCGGGGTAGCGAAGGCAGTGGCTCTCTCAGTGACGCGAAATCCGAAAATTTCTTCCGAGAGCCGGAACATGCCCTGAATCACCGAATCGATGGAGAAATAAGGGCGAAGTTCTTCCTCGTCAAAATCGTAACTCGCCTTACGCAATTTCTCGGACCAGTAAGCGACATCCCAAGGCTGAAAGAGTCCTTTCCAATCCGGATCAGATGCTTTCCGAAAGGCGGTCAGCTCCTCGATATCCCGAGCGAAGTAGGGCTGAGTCAGATCAGCCAGCTTACCGACGAACTGTTCAGCGGTCTCTCCATTTTTCGCCATCCTGTCCTCCAGAACCAGATCGGCGAAGTTTGCTTTTCCGAGGAGTTCTGCACGCTCCTGCCTTAGCGCAAGAGTCTTCCAAATGTTTTCCGTATTGTCGAATTTACCGCCTCTTCCAATGGCTGTGCTCGCTCGCCAGACCTCCTCGCGCAGATCTTCAGCTTCCGCATACTCGAGCACCGGGACGTAGACGGGAGCCTTCAGTGTGATCCGATAGACGGACTCTCCGCTGTCTTGACTTAATCCTTTCGCCACAGCCTCTGCACGAAGCACGGCCAGAGCGGATTCCGGGAGTCCGGCTAAGCGCGAGTCATCGTACAGGACGAGTTCCCACGCATTCGTCGAATCGAGGACATTTTCAGAGAATTTCTGGGTTACTAGGGCGAGTTCTGACTGGACTTCCTCGAGTCTCGCTTTCTTGTCGTCAGGAAGCTCCGCGCCGCTTTTGACGAAATCCTTCATTGTCTCATCGAGAAATCGCTTTCGTAATCCCTCTAGATTTTTGGCTTCAGCGGTATCGGCGTAGGTCTTGATCCGCTTCCACAGGGCAGAATTTAGCGGGATCTGGGAGAAAAACTGAGTGACTTCTGGGATCAGTTTGTTACGTACCCCTCGTAACTCTTCCGAGTTTCGAACTGAATCGAGATGAGCGATCAGCCCCCAAGCAGTGGAAAGCTCTTCAGTCGCACTCTCCAGTGCGAGCAGGGTATTTTCAAAGGTCAGGATTTCTGAATCGGAAGTTTGCCCCAGCGAATCGATATTCTGTTGAGCGCGAGTCAGCGCGAGTCGGATGTCCTCTTCTATAGCCTCCGGAACCAGCCGGGACCATCGGACATGAAATTCTTTGGATAAAAACGGGTGAGATGCCTCAGACATGTGCGGACTATAGAGCACCTACGGAATCCTCAAAACAGAAAAAGAGGAGAAGTCGCACGCAGCGAACTCTCCTCATGCAGAGTCAGATAAAACTGGGTGCTGAAGTTCAAGCCCTCAGCAATTTCACGCTACTTTACAACGCTGATCTGTTCCACCACAGATGATCGACGAGGCAGCCAGAGAAGTCCGGCGGCTACGCACCAGACGGTGTCAGCGATCAAAGCGCTCCGCAGGAAGGCCCATGCTGGAGGCGTGTATTGCGGAAGTCCGGTGGTTTGACTCTGCCACCATCCGGCAAGCGTCTTGGTATATTCTGGCATGGATAGCCAAGAAAAGGTATTCGCCACCACGTAAAAGGCCACGCCACTCATCAGCGTTCCGCACCACATCGCCAGCCAGCGATCTGTTTTGCGTCCGACCATCATTCCACCCCAAGCAGCGAGGATGTAGACCATAGCAGACATCACGGTATAAGAGCCCATACCACCACCTGAGTAGATCAAGCCTAACACCGCATCACTCATCACCAGCGCGAGAGCTGGGATCCACCAAGTTCGTCCACCGAGCAGCATCCCACCTCCAAAGGCGATCGCCATGAGTGGAGCGGAGTGCCAAGGAAGGCTGAACACCGGAATCGCGATGCGGTACGCGATGGCAAGGCACACGAGCGCTAGCGCACCGATGAGTGAGAGGCGCTTCTCTGATCCATCAGATAGGGATGATTTTTGGAAATTCATAAAAGAGCAAAAGGAAATCAAAAGGACGAAAGGGAGTATATGCGAGAATCGATGAAAAGGCCAATCACTGCGGAGCGAGATCACGGACGCCTCGTTTTAGCAGAGACGCGTTGATTAAAGGAACTCGAATCGACAAGAAACAGAGACTCACACAAATCCACAAAGAGCGGAATACGCTAGATATGAGAGAGGAACAATGCAAGTACAGATATGAATCCGTGCTTGTCACTGCCCTCCCATTCGATTTCGCTGATCAGTCCCTAGAGGGAGCGATGCGCCAGATTCAGCTACTGCCGAACTCAACTACTGCCGAGCTTGGTGAGCAATTCGATGGCCAGAACGGCGAGAGAGAGAATAAGAACGATAATCGCGAATGGCATGAGTCCGGGGTCTTTGGGTTCTTCCTCCCAATCCTCCTCCGGTTCCTCGATTTTAACCGTCGAGGGGAGAGGCTGGTTGAGAGGTATTGTTTCAGATGAAGCATATCCCTGCTGCGCAGGATGAGTCGGGCCGCCCGCCTGAAGAGGAGTGGTAACGCGACCCACAGGAGGACGAGGGCCACCGGCGGAACCGGGGATCTTGGCGAGAGGAATCGTCTTGGAGCCGATCGGACCACTCGCGGCAGGTGCGCTCGGTGCTACGGCAGCGGCTACTGGTGCAGTAGCGGCGGTGGCGCGTGGAGCGGTTGGGACTGGCTGAGTCGGTCCCATCGGATCAACTTTGCTGAGCGGTATCGTCTTGGTGCTCGCCGGAGCCATCGGAGAGGGTGGTGCCGGAGCATTCGCTGGCGGGGCGGGTGCTCTCCCGACAGGGGGAGCCGAAGGAGGAGCTGGAGGCACTGGTGCCGAAGGCGGAGGTGGGACAGTCGCGACGGGAGCCGTTACGCTCCTAGGGGCCACTGGACCTGCGTCGGCAGGATTCGCACGCAAACTAATCCGAACCGTTTCCTTTTTTAGAGGAACAGTTGATGTCGCATGGGACGGCTTCGGAAGATCGGAATCACTCATCGGCAAAATGGACTTTTTAAAAAATTCTTCCCAGATTAAGGACTCGAATCGACCTTGATGTCAAATCTAATCATCAGTTTTGAGAGAATTTTATCAGATTTTTTTCATTCTCAAATTGCGTGAGGCTCGTATCGCGGTCATAAAACTTCTCAAGGCTTGAATCCGGAACGGCTTCTTTCGCTTTTGGCTTGCGTTGCCTCTTGTAATTTGGCATTTTCGGCGCCTTCTCAAAAGCTTCTTCTGATTATGCGTCTCATCATTCTTCTCGCTGTCATTTTCCCTCTAAGCAGTCTTTCTGACGCTCAGGAGTGGACTCGCTTTCGCGGCCCCGATGGGAGCGGAATCGGAAAACTGACGGGATTCAAGACGGAACTGAGCGAGGCCGACTATGCCTGGTCGGTTAAGCTCGACGGTATTGGGCATTCTTCACCCGTCCTGTGGGGAAAAAAGATTTTTCTCACTCTGGCCGCCGAGGATGGATCAGATCGTCGAGTGCAATGCTTCGACGCGACGAATGGATCGACTCTCTGGACCTGGACAGTGCCAGGAGAGACTCTCCACATTCACAAGTTCAACACTTTTGCGTCCGCTTCGCCGACGGTGGATGCGGATCGTGTCTATGTGGCCTGGGCCTCTGGAACGAAGACCGAGGCGGTGGCCCTAGGGCACGATGGGAAACTGCAGTGGCGGCGTGAATGGCCAGATTTCACAGCCGATCACGGGTTTGGAGCATCGCCGATTCTGGCCGACGGAGTATTAATCCTACACACTGATTCCGTAGCCAAAAAGATGAGCCAGGTGTTCGGATTGGATCCTGCGACGGGCAAGACTCTGTGGGAACTGGATCGCGTGGACAAAGAAAGCCCAGCAGCGCACATTACTGCATACAGCACACCCGTAACGATGCAGATGGAGGGGAAGCCGGTGGTAGTTTTGTCCCAGACCAATGACGGGTGGAAGGGACTCGATCCGAAGACGGGAAAGGTGCTATGGGCGTTTAATGGGGAGTATAAATTTCGCAGTGTAGGTTCCATGGCATCGGGAGGTGGACTGCTCTTCGCATGCTACGGCTCTGGATCGCAAGGGAAGGAGGCGACCGCCTTGCGGCCGAAGGCGAATAGTGCGCCGGAAATTTTGTATAGTCTAGGGAAGGCCGATGGATTGAGCTATGTTCCGACGCCACTTTACTATGAAGGGAAACTCTACATGATGATCGATTCGGGGATCTTCACCTGTTTGGACGCAACCACAGGAAAGGAAATCTACCGGGAGCGAGTCGGGGGAAACTTTTTCGCTTCGCTCATTCTGGCAGATGGGAAAATCTTCTCGATGAGCCGGGAAGGGGAGTTGGTCGTGCTGAAACCGGGTGATAAATTCGAGCTTCTCGGTCGCAACAAGCTCGGTGATGGGGACAGCGCGACACCTGCGGTGGCAAATAACTCCCTCTACGTGCGGACGGACACGAATCTGATCTGCATTCCCGGATCGTGATCGCCGTCTTCTTGGCGAACCTCTGCTGTGATGGAACTCCTCCGATCCAAAGCTGATCTGCGTGCGTGGGCTGCCTCGCGTGACGACTCGCCTTGTGCGCTCGTCCCCACCATGGGTGCTCTACATCGAGGGCATACAACCCTGTTCGATGTTGCACGCAAGAGGGTTCGATCGGGTGAAGGCACTGTGGTAGCGACGATTTTCGTTAATCCCATCCAATTTGGTCCTTCAGAGGATCTCGACTCTTACCCACGCACACTGGATGCCGATTTGGCACAGTGTCAGGAGCATGGAGTGGACGCGGTATTCGTGCCGAATGTCGCTGAAATGTATGCGCCGGATCGTTCGGTCATCGTATCTGAGAACCGCCTATCGAACCGACTCTGCGGAGCGAGTCGTCCCGCTCACTTCGACGGGGTCTGTACTGTCGTGGCTAAGCTGTTCCTGTTGGTGCAGCCAGACTTGGCGGTGTTCGGAGAAAAGGACTATCAGCAGCTCGCCGTGATACGACGCATGGTTCGCGATCTGGATTTCCCGATCAGGATCGTCGGCGTTCCCACAGTTCGCGAGGTGGACGGGCTGGCGCTCAGTTCGCGCAATGTCTATCTCTCGCCTGTAGAACGAACCCAGGCGCCGCTTTTGCATCAGTCGCTGATGACGACGGCGGAGGGGATTTCTTCTGGCAGGATCAAATCGACTGAGGGGGCGAAACGAGCGTTTGGGGATGCGTTTTCCGCAGCCACGCTCGCACGGCTCGACTATTTCGAGGTAGTCGATGCTGAGTCGCTAGAGCCACTGGATACGCTTTCTGAAAGGAATCCTCGTCTGATAACTGCGGCTTTTTTTGGCAAGACGCGTTTGATCGATAATACAGGGATCGATTGATCGACTTATTTCGGTTTCAGAATACCCGTCCTGCCACTGTCACGCCAAGTTCCCCATTTGATCTGCGGGCCTTCCACGAAAATCGGGGCGCTCTCATCCATCTCGACTCCTTCGGCCACTATGGACCAAGCTTTCCCAGCAGCCTCCGCATCATCTGGAGCGAACTTTTCCAGAAATCGACAGTCGGTGACGTGGGTATAACGAAACAGAGCCTGAAACTCGTGCTCTTTCAGTCCGCCGTATCGGTGGGTGATGGTGGACCCCTCCAAGATGACTGGGTTCTTTTCGTCCTTGCCGTTGCTGATCCACAGACTGCGCAGCTCATGAGCGACGAAGTTGCAATCGCGAATCGCGAGATTCCCCAGATGTCCATTGACTTGCAGTAAGTAGCCACGCCGATACACTGAGCCGTCCGTCCAAGGTCTGTCCTCGAACTCACATCGCGTCCACTGCGTGGCCAAGTCGGGATTCTCTGAACCGACTCCATGAACCGCACTCCCATAGATTTTGCAGTCGAAAAACTTCAGCCCTGGCTTGTTCGGCCAGATACTCCAGTTCGTCGTTCCCTGAAAAGTACAGTTCTTAAACGTCGTGTAACCTCCATCGCCTGAGTCAGCTACCATGCCGCATCCTGTATTGTCGATGAACTCGCAGTCCTCGAATCGCCCGTCACGGATGACAGAGACCTCGGCTTCGATATCGAGACCGGCAGCGGGGGCCGAGGACAGGGGCGCATCGTCACCTTTGTTGATCGCTTTTCCTGTGTGGTTAAAGCTAGATCGATACACTTTGAGACCGATCCCACCCACCCAGGAGAATCCCTGACGGCCATTGTAATCGAAGCGACAGTCCTCGATGACGCAGGGAGTTGGCTCGTCTCCCTCCTTCAGTCCGCTGAATCCGAAGGCGATCCCGTCGAGCGC
>CAUJIH010000094.1 GCA_963205275.1 Verrucomicrobiota bacterium
CCAAGAGACGACCTTCGGATCGGGCCGTGCTTTCGACGGCTCGCAAAGGACATTGGCATCAACGAGATAGGCCATCGCGTCTCAGCCGAGATCCAAGTCGCGCGCCACCTCCTTGTCGCGTTCGATCTCCCAATCCTTCACCGGACAGTCGAGGAGGATGTCGGCGAGAGTTTCCGCAGGCTGGAGCCGCGAATACGTTTCAGCGGAAACGACCACCGCCACCGGACGCCCGTGCCGGGTGATGGTCTGCGCCCCTTCGGCAGAGACTCTGTCGATCAGCTCGCTGAGCTTGTTTTTTGCTTCCTGGAGCGGCCACGCGGAGTTCATCAAGACAAAATCACCGAAAAATCCGGACTGTCGAGATGAAAGTCGGCATCGCTACCGAGATTCGCGTGCTGCGCCGATTGGAATTGGAAAAGGGTAAACAAGAAGTCACTCAGGGAGTTGGCGATGAGAGGCCGAGGACGATGCGGAAGCCATTCATCCAGCTCCGACTGTCTGGGGCTATGCGATAACGGTAGGACGAGAGCATCAAGGGGCGCTCGCTATTCTTCCAACACCCGCCACGCAATACGCGCTCTTTCTGTTCCTCTGAAAACCAATCTTCACACCATTCCCACACATTGCCTCCCATATCATACAAGCCCAATTTGTTCGGTGCGAAGCCCATTACCGGTGCTGTTGTCGGAAAACCGTCGTCGTAACCATCGATATAACCTGTGTCGGAACGAGGTGCTTTAGCTCTACGGCTTTCATCACTGTAGTTGCCTGTCGCTGCCGGAGTTGGCCATTCCGTACCCCAAGGGAAGTGGTCCGAAGTCTTTCCGCCCAGACTCTCAGGTGTGGTGCCGCCCTCGCGGGCCTCCTGCTCGCCTATCCCGACAGCATAGCTCCATTCCTCATCAGTGGGCAGACGATAGGTCTTACCCTCTTTCTTGCTCAGCCATTCACAAAACTGTTGTGCGTCATACCAGTTCACTATGGCAACGGGATGATCTCCACCGCCCCTCTTGATCGCGAAACCTTCGTAGGTTTGGTTCCTCCATCCACCACCTATATTCTCCTTCGCCTTCTTGGCATATTCCTCGTAGTCCTTGTAGCGGGTCTGATGAATGCAGAAGAGCACCTTGGTACCGGGCACGGGAACAAATTTCATCCCGAGGGTGTTCTCAAAGGGCTGGTCTTTGGTGGCTCGGGCGAGAGCAGGATCGAGGGGGCCAGAAGTCGCTGGCGGGGATGAGGGCACAGAGGTTTGTGCAGGCGGTGCCGAGACTTGGGGTGATGTGGGCTGGCTGGTTTCGGTGGAATCTGCAGACTGATCACCCTCCGATACGAGGACGACACGGAAGCCGAAGTAATGGTGATGGGTGTCTGGTATACGAGCATTGCGATAAGATGAGAGCGCGGCACCGAGATCGCGATCAGCCCAGGACGCACCACGGGTCACGCGCTCTTTCCGTTCCTCCGAAAACCAATCTTCGCACCATTCCCACACATTGCCTCCCATATCATACAAGCCCAATTTGTTCGGCGCGAAGCTCATCACGGGTGCCGTTGTCGGAAAACCGTCATCGTAACCATCGATATAACCTGTGTCGGAAAGAGGTGCCTTCGCTTTGCGGCTCTCGTCGCTGTAGTTACCCGCTCCTGCCGGAGGTGGCCATTCCGCACCCCAGGGGAAATGATCCGAAATCTTTCTGCTTAGGCTCTCGGGCGTTACACCATCTCCACGACTCTCCAATTCGCCTATCCCGACGGCGTAGCTCCATTCCTCATCAGTGGGCAGACGATAGGTCTTACCCTCTTTCTTGCTCAGCCATGCACAGAATTTTTGTGCCTCATCCCAACTCACCTTAGTAACGGGATAATCACCGGCACCCTGTTTGATCTCGAAACCGCTGATAGTCTGAATCCTCCACGCGTTATGCACCTTTCCCTTCATCTTCTTGGCGTATTCCTCGTAGTCTTTGTAGCGGGTCTGATGAATGCAGAAGAGCACCTTGGTACCGGGCACGGGAACAAATTTCATCCCGAGGGTGTTCTCAAAGGGCTGGTCTTTGGTGGCTCGGGCGAGAGCAGAGTCACGGGGGCCTGATGTTGCTGGCGGGGATGAGGGCACAGAGGTTTGTGCAGGCGGTGCCGAGACTTGGGGTGATGTGGGCTGGCTGGTTTCGGTGGAATCTGCAGACTGATCACCCTCCGATACGAGGGCGACTCGGAAGCCGTAGCGAGAATAGTGGACATCGGGGGTTCGGCGATAGCGGAAGACCGAGAGCAGCATCGTACGTTTGAAATCGTCCCACGCACCGCCTCGTATCACACGCTCCTTGCGTTCTTCGGAAAACCAGTCCTCGCACCATTCATACACGTTCCCACTCAAATCGTACAAGCCCAGATCGTTCGGCGCGAAGCTCATCACTGGTGCCGTTGTCGGAAAACCATCGTCGTAGCCATCCAGATAACTTGCATCCGCACGAACTGCTTTAGCCCTACGGCTTTCATCACTGTAGTTGCCAGCTCCCTTAGGCGGAGGCCATTCTGTACCCCAAGGGAAATCGAAAAGGTCCGATACTTTTCCTATGAGGCTCTCGGGTGTGGCACCGTCCCCACGAGTCTCCGAATTACCTATCCCAACAGCATAGCTCCATTCCTCATCAGTGGGTAGTCGATAGGTCTTGCCCTCTTTCTTGCTCAGCCATTCACAGAATTTTTGTGCTTCTTCCCAATTCACGCTCGTGACGGGATGGTCGCCGCCGCCCCGCTTGATCTCGAAACCGTCGATCATCTGTTTCCTCCACTCGTCATATACCTTTTCCTTCGCCCGTTTGGCATATTCCTCGTAGTCCTTGTAGCGGGTCTCATGTATGCAGAAGAGCACCTTGGTGCCAGGCACAGGGACGAACTTCATCCCGAGGCTGTTCTCGAAGGGCTGCTCCTTAGTGGCACGGGCGAGAGCAGGATCGACGGGTGCTGATGTCGCTGGCGATGACGATGGCGCTGCGGCTTGTGCAACCGGCGTGGCAGCAACGGACGAAGGGGAAGCTGTAGAAGAATCGACTGACGAAAAGCCTTCTCGATAAGCCAGCACTGCCTGTGCTTCGTCGAAGCGACGCTGGCGGGTGAGATCACTTTCCAAGGCTTGGAGCGATTGCGTCAGCTTGGCATCGAGGTCGGTGCGGATCTTTTTGCGCTCGTCTTCCCATACCTGACGCAGGGCGCTCAGACTGGCGGGAGCGCCTTCTGTGAGGGCAGGGAGGGCGGGCGTCTCTCGCGCCGCACCTGCCACGTCTCCGGGTGTTTTGGCAAAGGCGGATCGCAGAGCCTCCACGCGTGCCTTCTCCTCGCGGAAGGCGGTGACTAGGGGCAAGTCTCCAGCGTCGGCGGCTTGGTTGAGCTTGCCGTCAAGACCGCGCAGGTACTGCCCGGCGAGAGTGTCGAGCCGTTCGCGACGAGTGGCGATGTAGGCTCCAAGTCGCTGGGTGAGGTCGGGAGGGAGGGGCGGCGGGGAAGGAGCTTTTGGCTCGGGGGTAGAAGCGGGAACAGATGCCGGGACGCCTGGGGCTGGAGCGGCTAGGATAGTGGGTGTTGCTGCGACGGGAGACGTAGGCGTCTGCTCTGGTTTATCAGCTTTCTCGGGCGAAGATGCAGACGGACTGCCTGTGCCACTTTCTTTGCTAGGCTTTTCGGCGACTGTCGGTGCTTTGGCTGTTCCTGAATTTTTCGGCTTTTCCAGTAAGGGCGCAGGCGCATTCTCGGCGCTACTTTCTTTCGTCGGCTTTTCAGCGATGGTCGCTTGCTTGGGCGCTTCTGGCTTTTTCGTCGAAGGTGAAGGAGCAGACACAGACGTATTGTCGGCACCAGCTTTTTTGCCATCGACCGGAGCGGATGGCTTTTCTGAGGAAGTCACTGGCGGAGTGTCAGCTTTACTTTCCGGCTCGCCGGGTCGCATCGCAAAGAACGCGATCAGAGAGATCAGCAATACCGCAGCGACTCCGATTCTCACATACAGAGGGGTTTTTGGCTTCGTTGTTGGCACCGCTAGCTGCGTCTCTCTTTCTGTCGTCTCAGCTCGGGTCATCGGCTGACTCAGCACTTCATCAATCGCTGTCCTGACCTCTAATGCCGTGCTGTAGCGCGAATCCGGATCACTCTGGATCGCCTTGCTGATGATATCGTCAATTCGTGGATCAATTTCCGGATACAATTCACTCGGGAACTTGAATCCTCCTCGTGGGATCTGTCCGGTGAGCAATTGATAGAGCATCACGCCGACGGCGTAGATGTCGGCGCGCTGATCGACGGTCTTTCCGATCTCTAGAGCCTCGGGGGCGACGAAGTCGGGGGTGCCCACGGCGACGTTGCTCAGAGTCAGACCCGAGGTTTCGCCTCCGGTGAAGCGCTTGGCTAATCCAAAATCGGCAATTTTGACTCGTCCCTCGCGGTTGAGCAGAATATTGGCGGGCTTGATGTCGCGATGCACGATCCCATTGGAGTGGGCGTAGCTGAGCGCGTCGAGCACGTGGGAGACGATGGCGATGGCATCATTTTGCGGAATCTTGCCACCCGCCTGTTTGAGATATTGATGAATGTCCATCCCGTCGATGAACTCCATCACGAAGTACAATTGCCCGGCACTCGTTTCGCCAAAGTCATAGACGGAAATGATGCCTGGATGATCGAGTTTCGCCATGGCTCGGGCTTCGAGCTTGAATCTCTCGACATAATTCATCTCATCAGTCTCGTCGATGAGGCCCTCCGGCAGCACTTTGATCGCCACGTCGCGATCTAGTTGAACCTGGCGCCCGCGATAGACTGCACCCATCCCCCCATGTCCGAGAATCGCAGTGATCTCGTACTGGGGTAGAAGCGCTTGCAGTTCCTCAGGCAAAGGAGGCTCCCATGAAGTTGCCATGGATCAGATCATGCCGATAAAATCAGGAATAGGCAAGGGGAAAGTGAAGGATTCTGAGGAGGTAATGACTCGCATTTGAAAATGTTGAAACCCTTTCGGAACAGATCATGTGCGATCACTTCTAGTTCGGTTATTCACGAGTTACGCTAACATCGGGACGGGCCTTTTTGAAGGCTGCGAGACCTGCTTCTGTGACGGGTGAGGACAAACTGAGAACGAGTTCTTTGAGGGACTTTATCGGAATCAGCGATTGAAGAGTGGAATCATCGAAGGTAGTGTCAGGAGTGTATACTGAAGAGGAACATCTTATGGATGACACTGTTGACTTCTGAAAGGCGGATAGCTTTGACGCTGGAAGCTGAAGGCTCGATATTTCTATAGATTTTAGATTTGGAAGAGAGTTTACCATTGTCTCTAGTTGTTCTTCTGTAAAGACAAGGTTTAAAATAGATATTGATTCAAGTTGACTCAAATCGGTCAATAAAGATACAACTTTATCTGCGGAATATTGCTTATTGTTGAAGATTCTAAGATAACGCAGTGAACGTATATTGCTTAGATCTGGAAGGAGTTCTATTTGCTTCAGATCTAAATATAAACTGGAAAGCTTTGGTAGCTTAGATAAACCCTCCAGTAGCTCCTTGGATACTCCAGAAGATCCTTCTAATCTAAGTGAGTCCAGTGACTTAATGCTCAATAATGAACGCATCGCATTTGAATCCAAAGTATACACATACATAATATTTATGGCTACTAGTTTGTCTAGATTTTCAAGTGCTTCTTGTGAAGCAATGCTCATCGGCTGTATATTGAGAGAGAGAAATTCAAGAGTAGTAATTTTAGAAAGAGAGACAAGAAAGTCCTCGGATAAGTTTTTATTCCTGGTGAGAGAAATGTGTCGTAGGCTTGGTAGTTGATTCAATAGCGCAAGTCCTGCGTCTGATAAGGTTGAATTTGAAATATCAATGCTCGCAAGAAGTTGTAGGTTCGCTATTTGTTGCATTTCTTCATCCGAAATAGAGCATAGTCCCTGCGATTCGGATCCTATTACTATCCCCACCACGTTGAACTTACCCTTCGGTATATCCGCTTCTTCCTTGACGGTGATTCTCTTCTTTCCCACTTCAATCACTGCCGAACCATTCTTGCTCAGGGCCATTGTCACCACTGCACGTTCTTGAGCCATCGTGGAAGAGTCAGATTCCTTGATAGGCTGACTGTCTGATTTCTCGGAGACTGCAATCGCACTCGTGGTATTCTCCTTACCCTTATCCCCTGAATCTCCCTCCACGACGAGCTTCTCGCGATAGCCCCTCACGATCTTTGCGTGATCGATACGGTTCTGTTGCGTGAGAGATGTCTCCAACTGCTGGAGTCGGGCATCGAGCGGATCGGTGAGTTGTTTTCGATTTGTATCACGAGTCGCCAGCAGCTTCCCATAGGCGTCTCGATAGATACCTCGCAGTTCAGTCAGTGCGGAGACTGTGCCCTCGGGATCCGTGTCAGGAACTGCGGATGTCGCAGGTGCCGCAGAATGAGCATGAGAATCGACCTGCTTCTTCTCTGCCTCCAAAGCCAGCGCGCCGTCGAGATGTCCGGCAGCACGCTCTGAGGCAATCTTTTTGTCAATCCCTCCCAGATAGAGCTCATTGAGTTTGGCTACTTCCGTTGCAAAGGGCTGGGAAACCCGTTCTTCCTGAAGCTTCAGAAACTGGCCATGGAGATCGTTGAGTTCGGGGACGCTCGCGATGAGAGCTGGCTGTACAGGATCTTTTGATGCAGTTGACACTCGCTTTGATTCGACAGTGCTGGCGGGACTTGCCTTTGATTTTGAGTCTTCCTTTGCAGTTAGTTCTGTCTTCGGTTCAGATTTCGCAGGTTCAGATTTCTTTTGCGGCTCTTCCACTTTTTTCTCGTGTGTGGGAGCTGTCGAGTCAGACTTCGTAACTGCGGGAGCAGGTTCGGATTCCTTTCCTCGGTCAATGGATGGCCCAGATTGCTTCGACTCGGGTTGCTTCTGCGGTTCTGCTGATGACTTTTGGGTGGCGACGGGATTTATAGCGAGTGGTGTGGACTCGGATGCGGGGGGTGAAGAACGCATCGCGAAAAACGCGATCACACTGATCACGAGCACCACAGCGACTCCGATTCCCACATACAAAGGAGTTTTTGATTTTGCGGCACTCCCGACCGTTCCTTTCTTCACTCGCGAAATGGGCCGACTCAGAACGATATCGATGGCGCTTCTGACTGCTTCTGCACTACTATAGCGAAATTCTGGGTCTGGTTCGATGGCTTTGCTCACGATCTCGTCGAGTCGCGAATCAATCTTCGGATCGAGTTGACTCGGGGATTTGTATCCGGCTCGTGGAATCTGTCCGGTGAGTAATTGATAGAGCATCACGCCGACGGCGTAGATGTCGGCACGCTGATCAACGGTCTTTCCGATCTCCAAGGCCTCAGGGGCGACGAAGTCGGGGGTGCCCACGGCGACGTTGCTCAGTGTCAGGCCCGAGGTTTCACCTCCGGTGAAGCGCTTGGCCAGTCCAAAATCGGCAATTTTGACCCGTCCCTCGCGGTTGAGCAGGATATTGGCGGGCTTGATGTCGCGATGCACGATCCCATGCCCGTGGGCGTAGCTGAGCGCATCGAGCACGTGGGAGACGATGGCGAGGGCATCGTTTTGTGGAATCTTCCCTCCTGCTTGTTTGAGGTATTGATAAATGTCCATCCCGTCGATGAACTCCATCACGAAGTAGAACTGACCAGCGCTGGTTTCGCCGAAGTCGTGAACGGCGATGATCCCCGGATGACTGAGCTTCGCCATCGCTTGGGCTTCCTGCTCGAACCGCTTGGCGTAGTTCATCTCATCGCCGTCTGTTAGCAGGGTTTCCGGGAGGAGCTTGATGGCGACATCACGATCCAGTCGAGGCTGACGTCCGCGATAGACGGCACCCATGCCACCTCGACCGAGGATGCCTGTAATCTCATACTGGGGGAGAAGCACCTGAAGCTCCTCTGGTAAAGGTGGTTCCCACATGGTGGACATGGGCAATAGGATGATGAAATTGCTTCGGAAAAGCAAGAGGAAAAGAGGAGTGGATGGACTCCGTCTCCTAGCGGTTGAAGATCCGAAAAATGTGGACCGGATGGATTACTGACGATCCAGAAACTTCGTGGCGAGTGTCATCACCATCGCCGCTCCCCGCTTGTCTGGACCGAGGATCGCCTCACGAAGATAGTAGTCCTCCAGATTACGCATTTTACCGGTGCTGATGCAGGCGTTGAGTAGATTCTTCCCATCAGTGGAGACGTGCATTTTTACCGAGGCCCATGCGGCATCGAGTCGAGTTCGCCAGCCGTCTTCTGCCTTCAGCCAGCCCTCTTCCATCGCGATGGCGATGGCGCAGGCGATCATACTGGTGGCGGTGAGTTCGGCATAACTATCCGCGTGATCGATAATCTCATGCCACATTCCATCGGTGTCCTGATGCTCGGCCAGAGCACTGAGATGAGACCTCAAAGCCTCGATCAATTCGGCGCGATCTGGATGTTCTGCAGGAAAATGACGTAGAGCGAGCGCCAGTCCGAGCGAGGAAAATCCATTGCCGCGCCCCCAAGCGACCTCGCTGAGGGGAGAGTGGCGGTAGATGCCATCTGGACGGAGGCAGCGAGATGAGATAAAACGGAAGTTCTGTGCGGACTGGTCAAAATACTTCTTCTCACCAGAGATGCGTCCGGCCTCGGCAAGAACGGGACACCCCATGAAGATCGCTTCACACATTTCATTGTGAAAGGGAACGGCCTCGAGAGGCTTCCCGTCGGGGGTAAATGCCATATCGGCGACGGCCATCACCCGCTGGCGTGCCCAATCCTGATCGATGGCCGCATAGAGAATCGTACCGCCGAATTCTGCGTTGTTCTTGGGTAAATCAGGAGCTTGGAGAAGTCGTGCTTGGGCGAGTTCCTCGGCACGATTGGTCAATTTCCCGTCGATTCGAGCGAGAATGGAAAGCGCATCCCAGTATGGGCCGTCAAACACGTCTCCATAATTCGCCGCGAGTTGATTCAGAAGCTCGCGAGCGCTGCGCGACACACGGGCACGCATCTCGTCTTTGGCGGAGCGCATCTCGTGATCTTTACGCGAGAGGACTTGCGACTGCGGAGATCCGTCTGATGCGGTTCCGGCCAGAAAGACATCGACGCTCCCAACCTCAGCAGGTGGGTATTCCCGCAGAGCTTCACCGAGCGCACGCCCCTCGGGCGTATCAGGCACGAAGACGGCGTCGGGGGCACAGAGGGCGATCCAGCGCCAGATCGCATGGGCTGAGGAGTGCCCAGGGGAGAAAGCGGTCCCTTGAGGCGGAAACTCAGCCGTGTCGAGTGGGGCCAGCAGACCCAACCAGTCGTTTTCAGGAGAGAGTTTGGGAGCGATCTCCTGAGGGACGAACTTTCCAAAATGAAGAATGCGGTACGCTGTGGAAGGAAACTGGCGGGTGCCGCCGCCGGCCCAAGCCATGAGAGGTGATCCGGAGTCGCTGCGTCCGATAGGGAAGGTGCGGTAGAGACTTTCGCGAAGTTCGCCGGTCGGATCAACGGAAACGTCGAATTTGCTGAGCGTACTCTTGGAAGGAGAATCATAATAGACGGAGGCCCCATGTCCGATTTTGATGCTCATGCGAGCAGGGTTTGCCCCGTCCTCAGCGAGTTGCAAATCACGGATGACGAGACTACTTGAACCGTCCGCTGTGGGGTTGCCCTGAATCGAGAGGGCTGGCCCAGCAGAAATGGGTCCCACGATGCAATCAGAGAGGCTGTGACGACCGCCTTCGTAACTCACTCCACCGCCACTCCCCTGAAAGTGACATTTTTCCAAGAAACTCTGCGCTTCGTCTCGTGACTGGAACGCGAGTCCCAGATTCTCTGTGAATGCACTGCCACTGATCCAGATTTCTGCAGAGGCTCCCATGGCAAATCCTGCTCCACCGTTCTTCTCGGAATGGACACCGAAGAGCTGAATGCCCCGACTATCACTCTGAATAGAAAACCCATCGCTGCGACAGTGGCGGACTTGTAAATTGAAAACCTTTACGTTATGAATCGGCTTCGTGCAGAAGACGCCATGCTCCAAAGAACCTTCCCCATCGAGGGTGACGCCGTTCCCGTCAATCACGAGTCCCTGTGGTGCCCCGTCTAGGTCGATGCTCTGATGGTAAATCCCATCCCGTGGTTGCAGGATGATACGATCTCCGGCGGCTGCTTTTGAGATCGCGACTTGAATTGTGGCCAGCGGTGATTCGGCTGTTCCCCCGGCATGATCTTGGCCAGTCTCAGGTGATATGATCCAGTCGCGCGCCCGTCCCGAGCTGAGGAGCAGCAAGCTGACGAACAGAAGTGCGAGCAGCTTGCGTAAGGACAAGCTGGAATCAGCTATCTGAGTATATTTTACCATCGCTTCTGTGAATCGAATGATCACCCTCTGAGGAGTGCCAGCACCTGATCGCGCAGGGCGGCATTCGTCGCTAACGCTTCACCGCCGTCGATGCAGCTTTCATTTCCTTTCCAATCTCCGAAATAGCCCCCCGCTTCGCGAAAGATGGGCGGAAAGGGTCCGCAGTCCCAGAGATTCATCACGGGATCGAGCACGATCTCGGCTCGTCCGGTAGCGACGAGCATGTAGCCGTAGGCATCACACCATCCCGCGTTATAATAGACCGCTTTTTGCAGTCGATCCCACGCAGCACCTTTCCCGCTTTTTTCATATGAAGCAGTGTCGATATGAGCGCAGACGGCACGGCTGAGATGGGAAACTTCCGAAACGCGAGCACGTTTTCCGTTCCACCAAGCTCCGCACCCAGTCGCGGCAGAGATGGTCTCGTTCAGTGCCGGAAAATGCGCGCAGCCGACCTCCACTGTCCCGGCGATCTCAAGGGCGATCAGCACTCCGTAGAGCGGGACGCCACAGGTGAAGGATTTCGTTCCGTCGATGGGGTCGATGATCCAGCGAAATTCTGATCCAGAACCACTGGTCCCGAACTCCTCCCCTACGATCTCGTGATCGGGGTAGCGCTCGCTGATTCGTTGCCGAATGAGCTTTTCGGCTTCGCGATCAGCGATGGTCACAGGAGAATCGTCCGCTTTGAACTCAGGCCGTGCAGCCTCGGTCTGGTAATATTTCAGCGTAATTTCACCGGCCTCACGGGCGGTATTCTGGATAAAGCGCAGGTAATCGTTCAGGTCCTGAGACATAGAGAGGGGTAGGGGACAGGGTCTGATCCGGGATAGAAGAGGGTCAGGTCCGCCTCATTCAAGGCGTTGCAGGGGCGTCAACGACATCGACTTTTACCTGGCTCGACGGAGTGGCGTCGGCGTCGATGTCGCGCAGGGTGTACTGGATGCCGTCGAGCATGTGCTGGAGCATGGTGCGATTGGCGAAGGTCATGTCATTGTGGCCCAGATTCGTGACAAAGAGGCGACCTTTTCCGATCTCGCGACACCAAGAGACCGGCACGTCGACGTCGGAGGGTTTGCGTCCGGCGAGCTTGTCATCCTGTTTTCCATT
This sequence comes from Verrucomicrobiota bacterium, assembly GCA_963205275.1. Taxonomy (GTDB): domain Bacteria; phylum Verrucomicrobiota; class Verrucomicrobiia; order Verrucomicrobiales; family DEV007; genus Arctic95D-9. The sequence continues at coordinate 11,475 of CAUJIH010000094.1, forward strand.
CAAGAGCGGGGCTTGTGTTTCGGGCTTGGAGAGGTCGAGGCTCAGCAGGATGCGGAGCTTGTCGCGTCCCTGAAAGCTGTCAGGCTGATACCAGTAGATTTCATCCTTGTGCCAGAAGCCTTTGCCTTGAAATGCGGCGTTCAGACGATGTGCGGGATCTTCGACTTTGAAGGACCAGGTGCCACCGGATGTCCAGGGATGGCCATTGAAGACACCTCCCATCAGGGCGATGCCCTCGGGCCAGTCGCCGAAGGTGTCGGTAGCCGCGTGAATTCCGACAATCCCGCCTCCATTATTGATGAATTCGACCATGGCGGCCTTTTGCTCATCGCCCATCGCTAGGTGCGTGGTGCTGTTGAGGAGTAGAGCGTCGTATTTCGCTAGGTTTTCTTTGGTCAAAGCGGAATATTGGTCGGCGAGATCGACAGAGAAGGCTCCGGTCTTCTTCGCGATGGACTGGAGAGCATAGTTGCAATAGGGGATAGAGGTGTGGATGAAGCCTTCACAGCGGTAGAAGACGAGGATGCGGTGGTCTTTCTTCGCCGGAGAAGCGGTGGGAAGATTCGCATCGATCTGGGCCTTTTGATCGGCGTGCGGCGTATCACCGAAGCGTTCGGCAGCTCGCTGTTCCCACGGCTTTTGTTCCTGAGGAGCGGGAGCTGGATTTTGGGCAAGAAGCAGACAGGCCCCCAGAAGGGAGCCGCTGGCGATCAGAATCGGGAGCTTTTTCATGAATATAAGTGAATCGGGGTGGGGATGGCGAGAATCGAAGGATAGCAATGAGAGATTTACTTTTCCAGCGTCCAAGCGACGGCATTTTTCAGGAGAAGGCGAAATTTTGGATTCGCAAAATCGTCGATGTGACCCATGGATGTATAAAATACGCGGGCTTTATTGGGGCCGTAGAGATGAGTCCAAGCAATCGGTTCAACTTTGGGACCTTCCGCCGTACCGATCAATAGAGCGGTCGCAGTCGGCTGGAGGGGCGTGTTGCGATAGAGTCCACCGATGGCGATAAAGCCATCGAAATCGATTCCTTTCACGATGGGATGATTTTCCTGCCCGGGTACGATAGAAACGGCAGCGGGTTCGCGGGCAAAGTGTCCGGTATAATTGCCACCGAGCACTTCATGATCGAATTCTGGCCAGATGGCGAGAGCTGGATCGTCGAGCGTATGCTTCGGTAGAAGAGAGAAGGCGTGACTAGCGGTGCGGATTCCCATCAGCGGCTTTCCAGAGGTGACGTGCTCGCGAACCGCATCGAGTTGCTCCTTGGGAATCGTGCGGCGACGGACGCTGACGAAGAGTAGATCTGCGTCTTTCAAGGCTTCGATCAGCCCTAGGAACTGGTTTTTGTCTTTCGCATCTGCCTGGATGATCGTGACATGATAACCCGCGGGTTCGAGATCACTTTTGACGAACTCCGGTAGGGATTCCCAAGTGCGGTATTCGTCCTCGCCTATCATCACGACGATGTTAGCGGCGCGCAATGGGGCGACGGTGGCGACAGTGGCGAAAAGGAGTGCCCAAAAGAAGGGCAGAAGGCGAGAAAGGTGGGGCTGTGTCATGTGATCGAGATTAGCGAAGTGACTTGATGTAGAGCACCAGAGATTCTAATTGAGAGGGAGTCACGATCCCGTCGTAGCTCGGCATGGCATATTCGCTCTTCTTGTAGGCAGGCTGACGTTTGGCCCCAGGCTTAAGCACGGATTCGCGAATGTAGCCCTCGTCGGCGATACAGGTGTCAGGTTTGTTATTCTCGTCGATATATTCGTGCTCAGTTCCAAACAGTCCCAACCAAGTGGGGCCGACGCTGGAGGAGACTTCTTTCGAGACGCTATGACAGGCGATACAGCCGAGCACCTGAGACACTCGTTGTCCTTCCTCGACACTCACCGGGCCCTGAATTTCTTCAGAGGCCTTGCGCGGAGTCAGATCGACCTGAATATCGCCGAACCCCTCCTTCTTCGGATCGAAAGTGGCGAGTTCATAGGGCGTTGTGTAGGCATTTCCCGTCATCGCGACGCGATCACCTCCCAGATTCGACCAACCGATACGAAGCTGCATTACGGGCTTCATGTCGGGAACACCGATGAAGACGGCTTTCCCATCCTCACTGAGGTAGCTGCTGGACGGTACGAGCGCATCGATTCCGGTGGTGCCATCCGCTTTGTATTGCGCACTTCCATAGGTGTGGGCACGAATGTAGTGCCAAGAACCAAGCGAGAAGTTATCCAAGTTCGCCACCTGTTTCGGATCGACGGGTTCGAAGAATCGCAGCAGCACGCCTTTATCCATGGGGACGATCTCTTGGGGCTGCCCCGTGGCTTTGCCTGTGTAGCGCACGCGACCGAATCCCGCTGGAGTCGTGAGGATATTGCCCCATCCGATTACTTGAAAGCCCGCGAGATAAATATTCCCATCGATCGGATTTATTCCGCCATTGAGTGGAGTGAAATCGAATTCGTCCGTTAGGCTGACCACAGAAGCCTGCGGACGACTTCCTCGCTCGTTCATCACTACCTGAAGCAGCTCGGGACGATTAAAGCAGATTTGCAGCATACTGCCTTCCAGCGGTCCCATCTTTGAGTCGAAGAGCCAGATTTGCGACATGGCTGAGGTGTTGACCGAGTGCGGCATCCAAGTCAGCGGTTCGGCGATGGGTGCGGGATATTTCTCCTGTGGTAATTTCTCGCTGAGGTAGCCGTAGAACTGATGATCCTTCACTATGTGGAGAGGTGTGCTGGGGATGTATTGCCCCTCCTGATCGCTGGAGGTGACGAGTCCCGTGCGAAGATTCACCCCGATGCTGGGCTGGCGAAATCCGTAGCCGAGAACGGTGGATTTCTTTCCATCCGCCGAGATACGGAGAACGCTGCCGTTGTGTTTGCCTATCGTCGTAGCCTCCTGTCCGCCCTTGGCGATCACGAATTCTCCGCCTGGAGCGAGCCGTATGGTGCTGGGAAATTCACGCATGTCTGCCGTCTGGGCGAAGGCGTTCGAAAACAGTTCGTGAACATCGGCCTCGCCGTCGCCGTTGGAGTCGATCAGATGCCAGATGCCGTTCCGGTCGAAAACATAGATTTCTCCGTCGCGGATGGCGCTGGTCATCGGCTCGTGCAGGCCCGAGGCAAAGCGCTTCCACTGGAGCGATCCATCTTTCTTTTCCAGCCCGCTCATTTTCCATACATCACCGTCGAGAGTCACCACGATGCCCGTGCCGTCGGAAAGAAACTGGACATCTCCGGGACGAACGCCACGCTTCCACGGGTTTGGCTCCGGCAAATCGATGTGATCAACGACGTAGGGAGCTGCCGAGGCAGAAGGCGTGATGTTTGTCGTCACTTTCTCGGGCCAACGAGGACTGGAAGCCTCTGTGGGAATGGCTTGCGGCTTCACGATAGGAGCGGTCTGCTCATCGGCGAAGGTGACACAAAAGCTCGCCGTCTTCTCATGGGCTGGGACTTTCGCGATCCAGAGATCCTTGTGATCGAGCAGTTCGGCATCACCCGAAACGGTCACCCCCGCCTCGATCTCTTGGGCGGGACCGTTCATTCTGGCTCCGAGGATCAGTGCCAGAGATTTCTTCGAAGGCGCGACTTCCACTTGGCGTTCGACAGTAATCGTTCCATCATAGTCGGCTGATTTCCAAGACTCCTTCACAAGAGCTCCCGCGACGTAGTATTCCAGCACGACCGTGTCTTTGACCAATCGAACGGCTCGGAATCGTCCCAGAGATTCATCGATAGGTCCGCGTCCGACCTCCTCGGGACTCGGAGCTGGTTCACGAGGATCGAGGAGAGAAACCTGCTCTGCCCGTTCTGCTACCTGCCAGCCAGGGAAAATACCGTTTCCCAGCCAGAATTTTCCATCGGGCTGAGGTGCCGGGAATTGTCCTCCCGGTGTCTTGCGACCAGTGTCGTGATAGGAACCGTAGGCCAGTGCTTTATCAGAGATGCCTTTTCCTCGCCAAATCGCCGAGACGCGCAGCAGATCTGTGTCGAAGCAGACCCAGCAATCATGCGCCAACGGTAGAATGATGCCACGAGGGGTCAGGTTATTTTCACCGATCCCTTCACGCTTCGCATCCAGCACGGAGGAAAAGAAAGGGAAATTCGGCTCGATCCAGTCTGCACGCTGAAAGAGCGGGAGGATGGGTTCCTTGACAGGTTTTGCTTTTTTCGCTTTATCCTTCGGCTTCTGTGACTGTCCGTGAACGGGCACAAACAGCGAGAGAAGAGAGAGGGCGAGGAGGATTCGGAAAGTCATAAATCAATTGGCAGAATAAACGCTCAATTCAGGCAGGGGTTGCGCCGAGTCCGACGCCATTCAGACAACTTGTATCCATCGCTCCATCGTTCACTTGGAAAATTCCGGGGAAGCGGTCTCTCCATCCATCGTTGGCTGCGGGACAATACTGGCGCGAATTCGATTCGATCGCAGCGACTCCAGGGACGTGCGCTGCGAGTCCGGCCGAGTGGATCAGCGAGGCTCCGGGGCAGGTCAGATCCTGTACGCAGAGAAAGAGTCCCATCTTCTGTGCTGCGGCAGCCATCAGTAGGGATTGAGACTGTCCTTTACAAGCCTTCAGCGCTGCCCCTGTGTAGCCGAGGTCGCGAGCCATCATCAGGGCTTCGAGATCGGTCAGGGACTCATCGATCACGACAGGCCTCAGCTTTGCCGCTTCGTGCATCTTGTTTTCCGGATGAGCCTTCAGATCGCGACTGGTCGGTTGCTCGATGTATTGAACCCGATCAAACCCACCTGGAGTGCGCTCTTTTAACTGATGCAGCAGCTCCAGCAAGTAGGATACGCTTTGGCACTTCTCGTTGAAATCCAGTGAATAAAACCATTCTGAAACCCCGCGCTTTGCCTGCTCCTCTGCCGTGATGCGATCCGTTTTAACGATGCGTTCCAAATCCCAGTCGAGATCGTCACCGTTGAGCTTAATCTTGAGATGAGTTAAGCCATTGTAGCGAATCCATTCCGGCAGAGTCTCCGGTAGTCCGTCGCCCACCGGATTCGTGTTCTCGGCATCATCAAGCGGATCGAGCGCTCCCACCAGATGGTAGAGCGGCATTCGTGATTGAGGCGTATCGTGAACGTAGCGATCCGGATACTCTCCCGTGTATTCCGATCCGAGCCAAGTTCCCAGATCCTGATTCATCAATTCGGATGAATAAGTACGATAGCAGTTTAATCCTAACGTCTTTCCGTAGGCATCATGGATTGCTGCATCGAAAGGACTGCCCACGACCAAGGTGCAGAGCTTTGGAATCGCTTGGGCTAGGTTCCACTCGCGACTCGCTTCGTCGGCAGTTGCTAGAAATCTATCCTCCAGAGCCAGTCCTAACTCGATCGGATGCCCATATTCTCCGAAGTCCTGACAGACAGACGCCAAGCGTTCGGCGAGTCCCTTCATCGCTTCGAGTGTCTGATGATGAGTCAGCGCAGTGGAGGGGAAACCCCATGTGTTCGCGAGCGGCATTGAGCCAAATCCGCGGGCTGTTTTTCCGGAACGAGTTTCGACGACGCATTCGACATCGAGGACGGTCACGGAACTGACAGCTACCCCTCCGAATTTGATTGGCGTCCGATATTCATTCGCCTGATAGCGAGTACTGCAAGAGACGATGCGGATGTCGGTCGATTTACTCATTGTTGAAATTCAAAAGGATCTCGCTTTTACTTACCCTTGAGATACTTGTCAAAGAATCCTAGGACGAGCGGACGCAGATCGCGTTGCTTGGGTTGGAGATGGAAAGAATGGCGCGCATCGGGAATAATCACCAGCTCATGCGGTGCTCCAGCGGTTTTCAGAGCGGCAGCTAGAGCTTCTGAATCGGCTACGTCCACTGTCGTATCTGCAGTGCCGTGGAGAATCAGTAGCGGTGGATCATTTTTATCTACATGATTGCGAGGATCGGCCGCTCGATAGCGTTCCGGTGCCTCCTCTCGCGTTTGACGAAACATCGACAAGTCGCGCTGTTCGAACCAGAGCACAGGACCGTAGAGATCAACTCCGCATTGCACCTGAGTCGATCCTTCACCCGGAGGATCGAGTTCCCCTCCGGTCAGGGTGAGCATCGCGGCGAGATGGCCACCGGCGCTGCCGCCGATCACTCCTATGTGATCAGGATCGATCTGAAGCCTTTCCGCATTCGTCCGCAGCCATCGCACAGCGTTCTTGCAGTCATAGATATTCTGCGGCCAAGAGCCAGTTTTCCGATCTCCTTTTCCTGCGAGCAGATAATTGATGCTCATTCCGACATAGCCGTTCAGAGCTAGAGTTGTTCCAATATTAATTTCCCGATCTGCTCCTTTGTCTCCGCCCGACCATCCGCCGCCGTGGATGATCACGACAGCGGGGAATCGATCTCCGGCCTTCGGATTTGCCGGCAGGTAGAGATCTGCCTTTTCCTCCCGATCTAGACCGAGGTAATCTACATCGTGTTCGATACGAACGTCCGATTCATTCGCCAGCAAGGCGGCAGTACTCAGCAGGCCCAAGCAGAGGAGGAGAAGTTTCATAGAAAGTAAGATGGGATCAACAAAGTTTACTCAAGGGTTTGATCAATCGACTCGAAGAACTCGACTTCACCAGTTTCGAGAGAATACTGAGCTCCGATAATCTTCAATTCGCCTCTTAAAATTAAATCCTCCAAAATTTCCGATCCGTGGCAGAGATGATCTACCGAAGCCCGGACGTTGGCTCGAATTCCGAATCGAATCAGAGCCTCGCGATCTGCTGCTAAGTCCGTTTCGAAGAGCGTTTCCACAGATGGGCGAATTCGGTTTACGATAGAGCGCAGATTTCTGGATCGCGTTCCTTCCGGACGTTGTAACTCATCGACCGCAGCGGTAACGGCTCCACAGCTGGTGTGCCCCATCACGACCACTAGTTTCGCGCCTGAGAGTGCAGTGCCGTACTCGATGCTACCGATTTGAGAAGGAGCGACGATATTACCCGCCACACGGATGACGAAGAGATCGCCGAGCCCTTGATCGAAAATATGTTCCGCCGGGACTCGCGAATCCGAGCAGCAGAGAATCACTGCGAAGGGATGCTGTTCGTGGACCAACTGCTTTCGGCGATCCGGATTGGCTAGTCCATTTTCACTGGGGAGGTTTTGTGCAAATCGTTGATTGCCTTCAATAAGGCGCTTCAGAGCTTCATCTGGTTGTAACATAGTTCTCAGAGCTAGGGCTGTCTGAGATCAATTGCAAGCAGCGATCTCACTTTTTGAACATCTCATTCTTCGCATCCCCGCCGCTCAGGATGTACGCGACCAGATCGAGAACCTCATCTTTCGTCAACAGATTCAACAGCATGGGCGGCATGGGAGAGATTTTCGAGACTTCCATCGATTTCACCTTTTTTCGATCGAGGTGCACCTGTTGGTTCGGATCGCTCAGATCGGTGTTCAGCGCGACGTTATCACCATTCAGGTTTACGATCACCCCGCTGACCTGACTCCCATCCTCTAGTGTGGCGATGATGGGAACGAATTGTTCGTTGATTTCCTTACTGGGGTTAATGATCTGATCGAGTAGATCATGAGGAGAATAGCGACCGCCCGCACCCGTGAGATCCGGTCCTGTCATCCCTCCACCGTCGCGGAAGCGGTGACAGGCATAACAGGCAGCGGCGGAGAACATTTTGCGCCCGTTGTCGAAGTTGCGATGGGTCATTCCGGTCTGAGCAGCCTTACTGAGTTCTTCCAGAGTCCATACCGTCGGGGTACGTCCGACGAAAATCTCTCCTAGATTCTCGATCGCCGATACGCGCTTCGGTGTTTCAGCGATTAGACCGGCCAGTTCGGCTTTCTCCGCTTCCGTAAAGGTCGCCAGTGCATCGTTCCGTATGAATTCAAGGAACTTCTCGAAGCTTGCGCCGCCTCGATAGCTCGCTGCTTTCAGGAACCACTTCAGATAGTCTGAGCGCAGTTCTTTCGTCCAGCCTTTGGTTACAAAACGCAGACTGCGGGCGAATTCGATCTGCTCTTCTTGTGAATTTGAATGTTCCAATAAAGCAATGCCTTTCGTCGCAATGTCTGGAGCCTGGAGCCAAGCTAGGATTTCACAGAGCATCCAGTTTTCGTGAAAGCTAGGGGAGGGGAAGGCCGGATCGAGTTTTGCGATCAGACGCTTTTGCATGGACTCATCCGCTCCATCGAATCGATTGAGAGTGATTTCCACGGTGCGAAGCAAGGTGAAGCGTGATGCTTCATCGAGCTTCCCGTAGTCTAGTTCCAGCAGAGCGTTCAGGATGCGATCACGCATCGCTGTATCCACAGGAGGGGTGGGCGTCGCACCTTCGGGCACGGGTGCCTGTTTGATTTCCGGTTCACCGCGTGGAACACCCAGCGGCTTCGCCGGAATGCGATGGTAGGGGCAGACTCCATCGACGCGAGCCAGTGCCAAGAGGGCGGTCGTTTTACGCAGCGGATCGGTCTCGGAGAGCGCTTTCTCCGCCCATTCCTTTGCAGGCTGATGCTCCAGAACTGTGCGAGCGGCCCAGCGGACGAAGCGGTCCGGATGAGAGAGGTGAGGCCAAGCGATCTCGATGGCAGCAGGATTCGGCGCACCGTGATACTTTTCCAATTCGTGGCGCAATTTCGCCTCCGGTGTGACGGTGAGGACTACCTTCGCTGGACTCGTGTCCTCGCTGCCGGTGTAACTGATCCGATAAACTCCGGACTGAACACGACGGCCCCCGATGGTTAGATACATCGCCCCATCCTTCGGGTGGATGATTACGTCCGTTACTGGGAAGGGAGCGCCGGATAGGAAGTCTTCCTTCACGCCCCGATAGCTGGCTCCATTGGGCTCCATCTGGACGGCATAAATTTTTCCCCAACTCCAGTCGAGGATGAAGAGGGCATTCTGGTAGCGAGCGGGAAACTTCGCTCCATAGCCAAAAGCGACTCCTGTAGGCGATCCTGGCCCGATATTGATCGCAGCGGGTAGATTGTCTGGATAAAACTCGGGAAATTTTCCGGCACCGTTACGCCAGCCGAATTCCCCTCCGCTGACGACGTGATTGATACGAGTGGGACGATACCAGGATGTATTGAAGTCATACTCCATGTCCGCATCATAGGTAAATAATTCCCCTTCGTGATTGATTGCAGCATCGTAAATGTTACGAAAGCCGGAGGCAAAACGAGAGAATGTCTTTCCGTCGCGGGTCACCCGATAGATCGTTCCGCCGGGGGCCAGCACATGGCGATTGTGCCCGCGTCCGTCAGGCATCCGTGTCAGAAGGTGGTCTTCCCCCCAGATCGGAGGAACGGGAGAATCGGGCGTCACTTCGGTCGGAATCGTATTATTCCCGCAGACTAGATAAAAATCCTGACTCCCAGGGATAGGAACTACCGCGTGAATGCCGTGGTCTCCCCTCGATTCCATTGCCCGTAGTAATTCTAGCTTGTCGAGTTTATCATCTCCATCGCTATCGCTGATTTTATAGAACCCGCTCGTGGATTTTTGCTCGTAGTCGTTCACTCCCAAGTAAAGAGCTCCATCGCTGAAACACATGCCGTTGACTCCCTGGAGTTCTACCGGAACCTTTTCTACGGACTCGTGGCGGAGAGGCTGGCCTGCCGGAGGAGCGGGGAAGCGGTAGAGTCCCCCGTATTGATCGCTCGCATAGATGCGACCCTTATCATCGACGCAGAGGGCGATCCACGATCCCTGCTCGGTTCCAGGGACGGAGTACAGGAGTTCTACTTTGAATCCATCGGGGACTTTAATACGAGAGACCGGGGTGGCGATATTTTCTCCGATCGCAGGCCCCACCTGTGGAGTTGGTTTTGTCGGCGGTGCTTTCTTCGCTTGTCCTTTCCCAGCTTCTGGATTTGGTCCTTTTGATGGGGGCTGCGCTTTAGGCTCTGCTTTTCCCTTCTGTCCGGTAGGACCTTGAGGCGCTGGCTTTACGATCTCCTGCACGTCATTCGGCATCACCGCCTTCGAGAAGGGGGTAATGCCGCCATCAGGAAGAGCTTTCAGGCGGATGTCCTTGATCTCGGCCCGCATCGGCGGCCCCTTGTGAATTTGAAAGGCGAGTAAGCCCTCTAGAGAGCGGGCTCCTTCCTCATAGTCGAACAATTCCGCAGTCAGATTACCATCGACCTCATGGCGAATGTGGTTTCCCTGAGCTACGATTCGATAATCGTGCCATTTTGCGATATCCACCGTCACAGGATTGCGCTCACTGACGAGCCATTTCCTTCCCGCAGGATCAATCGCGACCGACTGCCCGTTCTGCGCGATAATTCCCCGCCCGCGCTCCTCATAGAACATGCCATTATACGGCGGGTTCGGATGGATGTCACACTGGTAGCCACCGATGGACCATTTCCCGACTTCGGTCATTTCCTTCGACCGGTACTGAATGCCGCTGTTATTTCCCTCGACCCGAATCTTCGCGTGCAACTCGAAGTTCTTCAGCTTTCCGCCGCGCCAGATCAGAAACTGATTGTAGGGAAGGTCTTCAGGAGCCTTCGTCTGCCCTACGATCACACCGTTCTCGACTGACCAGAAGGCGGGATTACCATCCCATCCCGTCAGATCCTTTCCGTTGAAAAGTTCGGTAAACCCATCTTCCGCATGGCTACTTGCAGGCAAAGTGAAAAGAAGGGCCGCCAGCGCGGTGGTTAAGAGTGGGGGGAGAGAACGTGTCATCGCAGGCAAGATGAATGATTTTGAACGTGTGTCATATCCGAGATTGCGTGATATCGAAAGTTTAAAAAGCCTCTCGGAAAAGATGTTTCAAATGAGTCAAATTGTATGTGAATCGAATTAGAAGTGCGCAATACAATGCCTCTCAGCCTTCGATCCGGATCAGGGCTCGTTCGATGGCACCGAGCTTCACCTTTGATTTCGAGTGGGGCTGGGGCGTCGGCTTGATGACTTCGATTGGGACTTCGTTTGCGAGTTTTGGGCCGGGTGTGCTGCGGCCTTGGGCGATGGTGTGCTCTAGAGCTGCCTGCATTCTTCCGGCTCGGGCTTTTTCGTTTTCGATCAGATTATGTTGCTCTCCGGGGTCGACGTTGAGATCGAACATCTGCATCTGGGGCAGGGAAGATGTGTCATCTTTACCGGGACGAGGATAGCTCCATCCTCCCGATCCGGGACAAAGTAACAGTTTCCATTTTCCGTCCCGAATCGCAAAATCTCCGCGAATGGACTGAGCGATCAGCTCCGATCGCCCTCTCCAGCCCTCCTGTCCGAGCAATGAAGGCAGGAAACTGACACTGTCGCCGCCTGCTCCGTCGGGTAGAGATTCTCCCAGAGCATCGGCAAAGGTAGCCATCAGATCCAATTGCCCAACGAGGCGATCTGAGGTCGCCCCCGCTTCGACTTTACCGGGCCAACGGACGAGGAAAGGCACGCGATGCCCGCCTTCGTACACATCCGCTTTGTGACCTCGATAGGGACCGCTGACGGAGTGCCCGGCTGCCTTTAGTTCGTCGATTTTGGCCGATGGAGAACATCCGTTATCGGTGGTAAAGACGAGTAGCGTATTCTTAGCTAGTCCGGTATTTTCTAATGCATCGAGAATTTTCCCCATGTCAGAGTCGATCTGGAGGACGAAATCGGCATAGAGGTTCAGTCCGCTTTTCCCCTCGAACTCAGGTGTGGGGACGATAGGTGTATGCGGCGAAGCGAGAGGCACATAGGCGAAGAAAGGCTGAGCGGCTTCCCCTTTTTCGGCTCGCTCGTGAAGGTAGCTGATTAAATGTTGCGTGATGGTCGGTTGCACATCCACGGCTTCGAATGTCTTTCCCGCAGGACCGGTGCGGAGCCAAGTCTTTTCAGTATCCGCAACCTCCGTCGGGAGACGATCTTTCACCCAGACGAAGGGATACATATCGAGCGAGGCACTGATGCCAAAATATCGATGAAATCCTCGATCCACCGGCCCATTCTGAATGGTCTGGCGATAGTCCACCTTCTCAACATCCGGGAAGGGGTGGATGAAGTCTCCGCCGTCGTCGGCGATGCTGCCATCTTTTAACGGCCAGTCCATGCCGAGGTGCCACTTGCCGATGCAGATGGTATCGTAGCCTTTCGATCCGAGGAAGCTGGCGAGTGTGGTGCACCCCTCGGTGATGAGAGGACGGGAAAATCCACCGAGCACGCCTTGTTGCAGGCGAGAGCGCCAATGATAGCGTCCTGTGAGCAGGCTGTATCGCGAAGGAGTGCAGACGCCAGATGAGGTGTGCGCATCGGTGAAGCGCATCCCCTCGTGAGCGATACGATCAATGTGGGGAGTTGGGAATTTCGAGTCAGGATTGTTGCACGATACGTCTCCCCATCCATAATCATCGGCCAGAATGACGATAATGTTCGGACGCTCTGAGGCAGCAGGAGAGTCGGCGGAGAATCCTTCTAGGATCAGAAGGGAAGTGCTGAGAAACAGATAGAATAGGCAGAATCGTACATGGAAAAATCTAAAATCTTTCATTGTTTTCAGTATATCGAGGTAAGCTATTGGGGATCGGTTAAATTCGGCACCCACATCGGACCCTCTATCACCGGTGGCGTGACTCCGTCGGGTGGGAAGCTACTCTTTACGGCGCTCTGCATCAGGGTTTCCAGTTCTTTCAAGGTCGCCCCGTGTTCGGGCTTGTCTGCGAGGTTGACGAGTTCCTCGGGATCTACCTTGTGATCGTAGAGTTCGTGTCCGAGTTTTCCATCATTCCATGTGGTGTAGCGCCAACGTTCGGTGCGCAGGCTATAGCCATAGTAGGTGATCGGTCCGAGTTTGATCGGCTTTCCATTTTCATCGACTTTCCTCTTCTCTTTTTCCTGTGGACGAGGCACGGATCGCATCACCTGTGTCAGTGCCCAGCCACGACCTTTTACCGAGGGATCTTTGAGCATGGGAACGAGGCTTTGTCCCTGCAGGTTACCGGGGGCCTTGACTCCGGCCAGTTCGGTGAGCGTCGGATACAAATCGACGTGGCTGACGGGAGTATTGCTCACGCCACCGGGTGTCGTAACGCCCGGTGCGACCATCATCAAGGGGATCTTAGCGCAGCCTTCGAAGAGGCTGTTTTTCTGCCAGAGGCCGTGCTGTCCCATGTGGTAGCCATGATCGCTGGTAAAGACGATGATGGTATTCTGGTCTAAGCCCAGTCGATCCACGGCAGAGATGATTTTTCCCACTTGGGCATCCATGAAGCTGATGCTGGCATAGTAAGCCTGAATACACTTGCGACGCAGATCATCGGTCAATTGATCCTGCTCCTTCTTATAACTGAGCAAGGCCGCCTTGGGGACATCGGGCGGATTCTTGTCGATCGTGGGGTGGATGGGCATTTTCTCTTCTGGATACATGCCATAGTATGGATCTTTCGGAGACACGTAGGGCGTATGAGGGCGAAAGAAGCCGACGAGGAGGAAAAAGGGGCGATCTTTCTCTCGTGCGCACCGCTCCAGCACCCATTCCGCGTCTTTGGCTTGGAGTCCGTCGGTGTGAAACTCATCGCTCTTAGGTGACGCGTACCAACTCAGTGTTGCTCCGAATTGCCCTGGAAGCAGACTGTAGATTTCATCCATTTCGATTCGGTCCACTCCTGCAGGATTCAGTTCCAGTTCCCAAGAGGCGGGATCATCATGCCCATCGGTGCCGATAGAATTCGGGACATTGTAATGATAGGCCTTGCCGATCCGTGCAGCGAAGTAGCCGCCGAGTCGAAATGCCTGAGGCAGGCTGATATGACTGGGGATCGTCTGGCGAAATAGCTGCACATTACGGTGAATGCCAGTTGCGTTCGGATAGAGGCCGGTCAGGAGGGAATTCCGGCTGGGACCACATAGAGGGTAGGCGCAGTAGGCGTTGTTAAAGCGAACGCCTCGTTCGGCCAGAGCATCGAGATTCGGGGTTTTGGCCAGTGGATCTCCGTAGCTGCCGAGGTAGGCGGCGAGGTCGTCAGAGATCAGGAAGAGCACGTTCGGGCGATCCTTTGCATGCGCGAAGGAACTGAGAGTCAGAATCCCGAGAAACAATGCGATCGATGAGGCTTTCATAGCGATTTTCATCATAGCGGTTTCGGAACGGGTGACGAGAAATTCTTTCAGAAGAGCGAACTGCTTTGCGAATTATCCATCTCTCACCAGAGTCGCCAATTTTTCCCCTGATCATCAGAGAAAATCGTGCTTCGCCCCCAGCCTCGACCGTATCGACCTGAACCGGCGGAAATCGGACTGGTGGTTTCATTTCGATAGAGCCAAGAGGTGGACCAGTAGTCGTAATTCACGAACAGGCGGCTTTTTCGGTCAATCGTGAGTCGATGGTAATAGACGCTGTAATCGGAGAAGGCCGGAGCAACCAGCACCTGAGGTGCCTCCCAGTCACCACCCTTCTTCTTTTGTTGATGAGTCAGGTTGGCTCCGCTTTGCCCATCCCAGCGCTCAGGATTCGCGAGCCACAGGCGATAGACGAGGTGAAGGGTGTCCTCTGCATCACAGACCAAACCGACGTATGTCTGACGCAAATCGGCAGCATTTCCGGTGTGGGTCGCCTCCGTCCAGCCGCCTTCAGAATCGTTCGGCTTCAGCGAGTGGAGGTACTGAAACGGAGCACCGTGAGTCCCGACGACTACGTGCAGGTAGCCCTGACTATCCATCGTGATGCTAGGAGTGTTGTGTCCGTCATTGGGAGGAGGACCAAAGCTCATGAAGACCGGCTTACTCAGCTTTCCGCTGTCGCGGTCGTAAGTCGCTACCCAAGCAGGAACTCCGGGGATTTTTTCGCGACTGATCTCCGGATCGGTTGCCTCGGCCCAGACGACGTGAACCTTTGAATCCCGTGAAACGATCATCGAAGGAATCCCCGAGTGCATCGAGCTGGCGAGTGCCGTTTGTGTGAGTTTTATCGGATCACGGAAGTGAATCACCCCATCGTTACCTTTTTCCGGAATGATCAGTTCCACATCGTTCGTGCTGCGCCAGTGGAGCCGTGGATTGTCGCTCGGATGACTGGTGCGGGTGATCCGAACGACGGGCGGCGGTCCTTTCGGTACGTTGTGACCAGAAAACTGTTCGATATCCCAATTACGCGCCTCATCCTCGCGACCTTCGATCAGGTAAGCGACGAAGGTTTCTCCCCCGTCAGCGGAGTGAAGTAGCGCGGCCTTCTTTCCTGAATTCGCCAATAAATAAACTCCATTTTCGGAATCGAAAGCGACCTTGGTGCCCATGGATTCAGCCCCCCAACCGCTAAGATCGCTTTCGGGCACCGTACGCACGACCAACTGATCCAGACGACGCTCGTCCCAGCCGTGATCCGTTTGTCGAAACAGAGTCCACGGACCGAGAGCGAAGCCCCTGTTGTTCTGATCAAAATAGATCTGACTTCGGACTGGATAATCAGGCAGGTAGCCGAACTGTCGATTCTCGTGCTGAAAAGGTTCCAACTGCATCGGTAGAGAAAGGGCTTGCCCCACGGGAGCCTTTCCCTCTCGGACATGTAGAGATGCATACGTGCTGATGGCACCATCGCTGGGACTTGCGCGAAGGTAGGCGATTCGCTCAGCCGCCTTGCTCGCTTCATCCTCTGCGGAGTAACGAAATTTTAACGTGAGATTTTTTGTTTCTCCCGCCTTGAGCGCGACATGATCCATGGGCAACTTTACATCCCAAGGGGAAGTGGGGAATTCGAGACTCAGCGCAAAATCTCGTGGGGAAGGGGAGCCATTGTGAACGCGAAAGGTCATTTCACCCTCTTGACCAGCCGTGGCGTACGTGGTGCGATTGTAGGGTGAGATCATCCATCGTTCGTTACCCAATGGAAACCACGAGTCGGGTATCGGAGTCCATAGCGCTGAGTTTGGCCAGCGGTCACTACGATCCCACTCCGTCACACCACCGATCTCCAGAAAGAAGCGAGATTGGGGGAAATGCAGTCGCCAGGGAGCCGTTCCTCGACCCTCTTTCGATGCTGCAGGGACCTTGAACTGGACTGTTCCATCGGGTGTTTTCGGTTCCCCGATGTGCAGATGATTTCTTACGACGACGCTGGGAGTGTTTTCCACGGGGAGCTTGGCAACCTCTTTCCCTTGACTGTCGAAAAGCTGAACGGGAGCTGAGTCTAGCGGCAGCCCTTCAGCCAGAATCGTAAAGGCGCGGTTCTGAGGCGCGAATACGACATCAGTCGATACCTCTGGGCGATCCATCACGATGGGCTCGCGATGTGTCTCATCACGATGGCCGCGAGCCGTTTCGACCACCCATTTCTTCGCATTGGTCGTGATCGACCAGTCCATCGACGTGCCGTAGCGATCCCCAGGAATCACCCATTGCAGGAGATACAGACCAGGACGCTCGACCTCCGTCCGTATCGTCGCTTCCTGCCAAGGAGGAACTCCTCCTCGCTCTAATTGTTGTGCTGCAGATAGTATTTCATCCACGAGCAGCTTTCGATCAGGAGAGTAGAGAACCGCATGTAGATTCGTGGTGCCCGGTTTCCCTCTCGCCCGATCTCGTTTAAAAACCGTGATTTCGAGAGGCCCCTTCTCGGCATAGAGATGGACACCACCTGTTCCGGATGCAGACCAAGCGGGTGCCTCACTCTTCTCCTCTGCCCGCAATCGAGGTAGAAACGTCAGTGCGCCTGCTGCCAGAAAAAGAAATATCGTTCTGCGATGCATGTGTTGGGGAAGTTACGCTTCACCTGACATGGGACTTCGGCTCGCGTCAATTCCCGCATTCGCTCTCTCCATTCCCCTGATCGCGCCCATTCGATGTTCGTCCAGCAATGATGATTTCGCTCTTGTCATGCGCTGATCATAAAGGTAAATAAAGGTGATACAGAGAGAAACAGGCTTCTTTGATTTTTCCTCCATCTTCCGTCTTCCTGATGACCACCGATCCTACCTCCCTCATCCATGGGTATGCGACGAACTTGAAACAGCAGCTCGATGAGTTCGAGAGAGCGACCGTGCGCTGCGGTCTGATCGGCTCCTCTGGCACAGGGAAATCTTCTCTGATCAATGCCATCGTCGGTGAGAAAGTGGCCGCAGTGGGGAGCGTTGAAACGACCAACGAAGCTCAGGAAGTGCGACACAACGGACTGATCTTCGTCGATCTCCCCGGATGTGGCACCCAAAAGTGGCCTCGCGAGACCTACATCAGTCGCCTGAATCCGCTCACTTACGACTGCTTCCTTCTGGTGACAGCGGATCGATTTCGCGAGGATGATATCTTCCTGTATCACGAATTGACCAAGCTCGGGCGAGCCTGCTTCCTGCTACGAAACAAGATCGACTTGGCCATCCGTGATGAGCTGCACGATAACAATCGCTCTGAAGACGAGGTGAAGCAGACGATTCGGACCGACATTCGCCGTCAGCTCGATTTGGCTCCCGATCATCCGATCTACCTCACCTCTGCACGCCAGCCTACGGAGCACGATTTTCCTCACTTGCTGCACGATATTCAATCGCAGATGAGCGAGCTGAAGCAGGATCGCCTGATCGCAGACATGGCGGCCTATAATCGGGATGCTCTAAAAAAAAAGCGTGAACTCGCGACGAAACGTGTCCGCATCTATGCCGGACTCGCTGCCGCCAACGGACTGAATCCTATCATCGGACTCGATGTAGCAGCGGACATCGCATTCTTGCTGAAAATGTCGAAGGAAGTGGCCGGAATCTACGGACTAACGAATGTCCAGAGCGAATACTGGAGGCGATTTCTACAACCCGAATCCGCAGCCAAGCTCGTGGCGAAGGTGGCTCTTTTTGCTGGGAAATACATGGCAAAGCAGGGGATCGTTACCATGATAAAAACCATGAGTAAGCGTATCGCATCCAAGGAGATTTCGAAATTCATTCCCTTTGCTGGACCACTGGTCGCCGCAGGAGTCGGGTGGAAAGCTACTTTTCTTCTGGGAGAGCAGTTGGTGGATGAGGCCGAGGCGCTCGCTGAGGAAGTCCTGCAAAACATTCTTGATGATACACAGCTCGAGATCTCCGGCCCATCTTGGCGGCAATCTCCTGAATCGCGGCGTTGACGTCGGCAGAAGATTCGCAAAGATTCTGCGGATGAAACTTTCCGCCGCTATTTTTACATCCATCGGACTTTGTCTCTCGTTTTTTCTCACCTCCACTGCACCAGCAGAAACTCCCGCGCCGAAAGTAACTCTTTCCGCCAGTGTCGATCATCCGAATGCGATTTATCACAAGGGCGAAACCGTCACTTTCGTTCTGAAGCTTGAATCAAATGGAAAGCCTGCGACAGAGGGAGAAATTAGCTGGGTAATTACCAAGGACGGGCTTCCACTCAACCAGTCAGGTAAGGCGAAAGTAGAGAATGGAGTCGCCAAAGTGCAGGGAACGCTCGATGAACCGGGCTTTCTCCAGATCCAGGCGAATTATCGCCCGGATGCGAAAGCGGCCCCGATCAGTGCGATGGCCGGAGCAGGAATCGATCCTACCGAGATTGCACGCAGCATGCCAGCGCCGAGTGATTTCGATGCCTACTGGACGGCTGAAAAGGAAAAGCTGGCCGCAGTGCCTGGCAATCCTCGTCTGACTCCAGTGAAGTCAACGAGTGACCAAGTAGACAGCTTTGACGTGCAAGTCAATAGTGTTGGGGCGCCGGTATCGGGTTACTTTGCACGACCGAAAGGCGCTGCAGAAAAAGCGCTGCCCATTATCCTCACCGTCCATGGGGCCGGAGTGCGCAGTAGCAATCTCGGTTCTGCCGTGGGATGGGCGAATCGTGGCTTCTTAGCGATGGATGTCAACGCACACGGTCTTCCGAATGGAAAGCCGGAGGACTTCTATAAAAAGCTGGCCGATGGTGATCTGAAAGACTACAGAACACGCGGTTCCCAGTCACGTGAGACGATCTATTTTCACGATATGTTCCTGCGTCTAGTGCGATCCATCGACTTTCTGACGGCTCAGCCGGAGTGGGATGGGAAGAATGTCGTCGTTTACGGATCAAGTCAGGGCGGATTCCAGGCGATCGTGGCAGCGGCTCTCGATCCTCGCGTCACGTTCTTTGCGGCCGGGGTTCCTGCGGGCTGCGACCACAGTGCTCAGTTGCTTGGACGAATCGCTGGATGGCCCAAATTTGCGGGAGCCAATCATTCAGAGCAGCCTGATCCTGAGATATTGAAGGCAGCCAGCTACTACGATACGATGAACTTCGCTGCTCGCTCACACGCCAAAGGCTGCATTTTCACCACAGGGTTCATTGACCGAACCTGTCCTCCCAGTAGCGTGTATGCGACCTACAATCAGATCACGATCCCCAAGGAGATATACAACGATATTCCCAGCGGCCATCAGAATTCACCCGAAGCCACATCTGCTATGGTTCAGGCGGTGCTGAGGGCAGTCGGCAAGTAAGAGCTGGAAGGGATCGCTAGGATCGCAGGGGCGCAGAATCGCAAACCCTATCACCTTTCGACATCCTTGTCTGCTTGATACCAATCGCTTCCACGGGATGGTTCGTCGGGAATCGCGAGGAAATTTGGTGTTCCGGATCGCATTCCTTCGACTTCTGTCAGACCTTCGATACGACCCGTGATCGAATTATTTTTCCACTGGATCCCGACGGGAGGCTCACTTGACCCCACATGGACCGCTGGGCGACCTTTGCGAGCGACGATGGAATTTTTCTCGAAGCTGGAATCTTTCGGAGCCAATACGGCATCCTTATCCCCAAGCCCGATTACGATGGGAACTTTGCAGTCGAGAATCGTATTCTCGCGGAGCTCAGCATCGATGACCTGAAAATAGCCATACAGCGGACTATTCGGGATGCCTGAAGCGAGGCAAATGGCAGCCCGATACCCATCGCCCTCTAATTCAGAAAAAACGTTGCCGATCACGCGATGGCGCTCTCCGATCACGCGCACTCCGCCTGTCGAGGATCGCTTCTTTCCGATAAAGTAGTTGCCCTCCACAAGACAATCATTGCCGTGGCGAAGAGTGAGCGTCCCCTGCGACTCGATGAACCAATTGCTCCGATAGATGTTGTGACACGACTTGTTTGAGATAATCTCGACTTCACCATCGCAGCGCACGAATTTATTTCCTTCGATGAGGCAATGGGCAGACAGCATGGACGTGGTACTGTCGCCGATGCGAATCGTTTCCCCTCCGTTCTGCCCCAGAGGCGGCCGATTGGCGAAATGATTCGCCAGAATGCGGTGGTGCCCGACATTGCCTTCCCCCAGCCAAACGACGAGAGTTGTGCCGGCGTTTTTCTTTCCTGAAAAATTGCAGTGATCCACCTGATTGTCCTCCCCGAAAATGCCAACCCAGCGATTTGACTCGTGGCTGGCACTGAAATTCACATCCTCAGTGATGGCACACTGTGTCAATCGGCAATGACTGGCTCGGGTCTTTGAATCAATGCGAAACTCGACTGGGTCTGCTTTTTCAATTGCCGGATTCCGCAACCATAGGCCACTGATCACCAAGTATTCTCCGCCGATTCGGATGCGTGAACCGCCAGTGAGGATCGTTTTTCCCGCTTCCTCCGCCTGGATTCTGATTGGATGTTCTGCCGAGCCACTTCCATAGAAGCGTAGATCGACATCACGCCATTCTCCAGCAGCCAGTATGATGAGATCCCCCGGTTTTGCATCATTTACGGCCTTGCGAGCCGCTTCGGGATCGGACACTCTGATCTCGGAAGAGAAGCCCGATACTGCACCAAGCGTCAGAAGGAGTGTTAGACATAGGATTGTCGAACATGAGAGTGGGGAGCGGAGCTTGAATGTCGGAAGCATGGAGCGAACTTCCACTTCGGGAGCGCAGTGGCAAGTGATTTCGGAGAGTCGCAGGGCGTCCAAATTTCCGATGGTGTCGATGTCAATGGATCATACAGACTCTCTTGACCTTCATCCATCTATACATCACTATTTCAGCCATGCAGCCTTGCTTATTTTCGATTAGCTACGCCGGACTCTGGGGACAGGCTGTTCTCGGTCTCTCTGATTTCGTCCGTCATGCGGGTGAACTTGGGTTTTCATCAGTAATGATCGCGGGGAAGCGACCCCATCTATCACCGCTGGATGTGGATGAGGAGCGAATCTTGGAACTCAAAGAGACTCTGGTCGCTGCGCGGATTCGCTGCGACGTGCTGGCGGCCTATACGAATCTATCACTGCCTTCGGGCGTAGGAGGGGAGGTGCCGCATCTAGAATTTCAGATCGCCTACGTCGAATCACTGGCTCGCATCGCCAGAGAGCTGGGAGCAAAGTTTGTGCGCATCTTTACGGCCTATGAAAACGACGGACAGGATCTCCCGTGGCAATGGCGAAATTGTGTTTCGACGATTCGGGAGATGTGCGATCGAGCGGCAGCACATGGCGTGAGTATCGCGATTCAGAATCATCACGACATCGCTCTGCATACGGAGTCACTGATCGAGTTGTTGACAGATATCAACCGTCCGAATTGCCATCTGGGCTTCGACGCTTGGTCGCCTGCATTGCGCGGAGAGAATCTGTATGAAAGCGCCAAGCTCGCGGCTCCACACACGGTAATCACGACCAATGCGGACTACGTTCGGACTCCTCGATATCGCTATCGACCAGAGATGGTCAACTATGATCGCCAGCCAACGGACTGGGTGCGGGCAGTTCCTTTTGGAAGGGGATTCATCGACTATTCCGCATTTTTCCAGGGACTACAGGACGGGGGATTTGATGGCACTGCCGTCTTCGAGATGTGCTCTCCGCTCCGAGGGGGTGGGGAATTGAGCAATCTCGATACCTGTGCCAGTGCTTACCTCCACTGGATGAAGGCGCATGGATTCATCCGAGAGTAGTATCATCCGATCCCAGATTCGATCTGTGATTTTACGAATCCGAGGAATGGAAGAAGACAATCCCTTTATAAAAATCAGAATTATATTTGCAATTATTTATAATAATTATAGATTCTATAAAATAATATTTAATGCAATTTCTTCTGATCCTTCTCCTCCCGCTTTGGCTTCTCCCCGCAACGACGAGCGGTGACGATAGCAGTTCAATGCGTAAAGAGCCTTCTCAGACAGTCACGCCGATGGCCAATCCCTGGGATGCCAACGCATGGGAAGCGAGATCAGGAGAATCATTCTGGAAGGCAAAGGCAAAGAAATCCGGATCGCAAGCAGGGCCGTCGGAAAAGCCATTGTCTCTGGCAAAGAAGACGCCGGAGAAGCAAATTCCCGGCAAACAGGCTAAATAATCTGAGAAACCCACCCGATCTCTGAGGGCAGATGCTCAGACAGAAAAACTGTCATGAGGTGAATTCGGGAACGTAATCGGGGATTTCAAAAAATCTCACTGTATCTCAGCCGTAGAGCGGAGGTCTGTTAGGCACGCGGTCGTTGGTTCGTATTTAGGCGAAGGAGCCATTCCGCACAGCCCATGGAACTGGCGTGCCTTTGATGGGTCGGTCTCCAAGCGCGAGCCTGTCTAGAAAAAGTCTTTCCCTTTCTATCTTCCAACAGGAAGAGATCGCGGATGATTATATGCGACAGGATGCTTCACTGTGATTCATTATCATCAAGCGTCTCCTAAAATTTCATCCTCGCGTGGGAGGCGTTCAGGGGATGTCTTTACATTCGCGATCACCCCCTCACATTCACTCTTATGGACCAAGCTCAACTCAACTGGCTCACCAATTTCATCTGGAACATCGCTGACGATGTCCTGCGCGACGTGTATGTGCGGGGAAAATATCGCGATGTCATCCTGCCGATGACCGTTCTGCGCCGCCTCGATGCCGTGCTGGAGCCGACGAAAAAGGCCGTCATGGACATGAAAGCCGCGCTCGACCGCGAGCAGGTGACCAATCAGGAGGACGCCCTCCGCGCCGCCGCCGGGCAGGCATTCTACAACACCTCCCCCTTTCTCCTGCGCGACCTCAAGTCCCGCGCCACCCAACAAACGCTCCGCGACGATTTTGCCGCCTACCTCGACGGCTTTTCGCCAAATGTGCAGGACATCCTGACCAATTTCGAGTTTCGCAATCAAATCCCCCGCCTCTCGAAAGCCGATGTCCTCGGCCAGCTCATCGAGAAATTCCTCGATCAGGACATCAACCTCAGCCCCTCCCCGGTGGGCGACAAGCCCGGCCTCGACAACCATTCCATGGGCACGATGTTCGAGGAGCTGGTCCGCCGCTTCAACGAAGACAACAACGAGGAAGCCGGCGAGCACTGGACGCCCCGCGATGCCGTCCGGCTCATGGCCAAGCTCATGTTCCTGCCCGTCGCCGACAAGATCGAGTCGGGCACCTACCTCCTCTACGACTGCGCCTGCGGCACCGGCGGCATGCTCACCGTGGCCGAGGAAACCCTCCAACAAATCGCCAAAGACCACGGCAAGCAAGTCGCCACCCACCTCTACGGCCAGGAAATCAACGCCGAGACCTACGCCATCTGCAAGGCCGACCTCCTGCTCAAAGGCGATGGCTATGCCGCCGATAACATCGTCGGCGGCCCCGAGCACAGCACGCTTTCCAACGACGCCTTCCGCTCCCGCGAGTTCGACTTCATGCTCGCCAACCCACCCTACGGGAAAAGCTGGAAAAGCGACCTCGAGCGCATGGGCGGAAAAAAGGACATCAGAGACCCGCGCTTCGTCATCCAGCACGCCGACGAGCCGGATTTCTCGCTCCTCACCCGCTCCAGCGATGGCCAGATGCTCTTCCTGGCCAACATGCTCAGCAAGATGAAGCACGACACCTCGCTGGGCAGCCGCATCGCCGAGGTGCACAATGGCTCGTCCCTCTTCACCGGCGATGCCGGGCAGGGCGAGAGCAACATCCGCCGCTGGATCATCGAGAACGACTGGCTGGAGGCCATCGTCGCCCTGCCGCTCAATCTCTTCTACAACACCGGCATCGCCACCTACGTCTGGGTGCTCACCAATCGCAAGCCAAAGCACCGCCAGGGCAAAGTCCAGCTCATCGATGCCACCCAGTGGTTCCGCCCGCTGCGGAAAAACATGGGCAAAAAGAACTGCGAACTTTCGCCCGAGGACATCCAGCGCATCTGCGACGCGTTCCTGGCCTTTGAAGAAACCCCGCAATCGAAAATCTTCCCCAATGCCGCCTTCGGATATTGGAAAGTCAAAGTCGAGCGCCCGCTGCGCCTCCACAGCCAGCTCACCCGCCAGCGCATCGAACCCCTGCGCTATGCCAGCGGAGAGGAGGACATCCGCGCCGCCCTGCACGACCAACTCGGCGACGCCCTCTTCGAGAACTTCGTCTCCGTGCGCAAGAAACTCGAAAAACTCCTCGATGATTGGGGAAAAGCCGACGAGGACGACACCGAGGAAGACGCCAGCACCCGTTCCTCCGGCCTCCCCGAAAAGAAGAAAAAGAAACTGCTCGATCCGGGCACATGGAAACGGGACGCCATGCTGGTGGAAACAGCCGCCAAACTGCGCGACACCCTCGGCGGAGACCTCTTCACCGACCACAATCTCTTTCTCGAAAAGGTGGAGAGCGCCCTGAAATCCCTCCGCATCAAGCTCACCGCTCCCGAGTTCAAGCAAATCATCGCCGCCGTCAGTTGGCGCGATGAATCCGCCGCGCCAGTCATCAAAAAAATCCACAAACCCGGCAAGACAACGCCCGACCCGCTCCACGGACGCTACGAAATTCCAGTCCACGGAAAACGCGCTGTCGTCGAATACGAGCCCGACAGCGAGCTGCGCGACTACGAGCAAATCCCCTTGCTGGAGGACGGCGGCATCGAGGCCTTCATCCGCCGCGAAGTCCTGCCCTACACGCCCGACGCCTGGATCGTCGAGGACGATACCAAGACAGGCTACGAAATCAGCTTCACCCGCCACTTCTACCAGCCGCCCGCCCTCCGCACCCTCGCCGAGATCAGCGCCGACATCCAAGCCCTGCAGCAGGAAACCGAAGGATTGCTCAGCGAAATCACGAAAGGAGTCACAAAGTGAAGAAAAAACAAACGGCCATTTCGCCGGTGGCGGCAGAGGAGAGTGCCTTCTCCGAGGTTCTCCAGCTTATCCAGACGGCTAGACAGAGAGCCTATCAGGCGGTCAATACCGAACTGGTTTCTCTCTACTGGCAGATTGGAGGATACATTAGCCGCAAATTGGAGTCCGCCGAATGGGGTGATGGCGTTGTGGACCAGCTTGCCCTGTTCCTCGCCAGAACGCAGCCGGGACTAAGAGGGTTCACACGCCGGAATTTGTTCAGAATGCGCCAATTCTACGAGTGCTACTCGGAAAATGAAATTGTGTCAGCACTGCTGACACAATTGCCGTGGACCCACCACCTCATGATTATGGGCTCATGTAAGCGGCATGAGGAACGTGAATTTTACCTTCGTATGGCGCAGAAAGAGGGTTGGCGCAGCCGGGAACTCCAGCGGCAGATTCAAAGTTGCCTTTTCGAGAAAGCTATCCTCAACCCTCCGAAAGTCTCGGCAACGCTGCGTCAATGGCATCCGGAGGCGGGGAACCTATTCAAGGACGCCTACTCGCTGGAATTTTTGGGCCTTGCCGACACTCACTCCGAGGCCGACCTGCATACCGCTCTCCTGAGAAATCTAGGGCGGTTCATCACAGAGCTGGGTCGAGATTTTTGCTTTGTCGGCTCCGAGCATCCCATCCAAGTCGGCGGCCAGGATTTTGCTCTCGATCTGCTATTTTTTCATCGGGGCATGAACTGTCTCGTCGCCATTGAGCTGAAAGTTCGCGAGTTTCGCCCGGAAGATCTCGGCAAACTCAACTTCTATCTCGAAGCCCTCGACCGCGACCACCGCAAGCCACACGAAAACCGGTCGATCGGTCTGCTCCTCTGTGCCACGAAAGATAGCGAAGTCGTCGAGTATGCCCTTAGCCGCACGCTCTCCCCGGCTATGATCGCTGAATACGAAACCCAGCTCCCAGACAAAAAACTTCTCCGCGCCAAGTTGCATGAGTTTTACCAATTGCTTGCTTCAGAGGCGGACGACAATGCAGAGTCTCCATCCACCCACCCAAAGCGGAAAACCAAAAATTCTTAGCCATGTTTTCCAGCGAGCCTCCGCAATTTTCCTCGCATCCCTTGACCCAGGGAGATTGGCCTCCAATACCTCACCCTCACAGAGATCAGCGCCGACATCCAAGCCCTGCAGCAGGAAACCGAGGGATTGCTCAGCGAAATCACGAAAGGGTCCACAGATTACGCAGATTGACACAGATTATTGATAATATGAAACCAAAGCATCTGTGGAAATCTGTGAAATCTGCGGATAAAACAAGAAATCCACAGATTACGCAGATTGACGCAGATTTTGATAAAACACCAAACCAAATAATCTGCGAAAATCTGTGAAATCTGTAGATAAAATCCCGTTAGCATCATGAGTGACTCGCAAACGTTCGCCATTATCGGAGCGGCCATGACTGTGCATAGCGCCCTTGGTCCTGGCTTTCTTGAAGCCGTGTATCAGGAGGCACTGGAGCATGAATTCGTCCAATGCGGGATTCCCTATGAGCGGGAAATGGCACTACCGATCCATTATCGAGGGCGCATCCTGCAAGCAAGCTACCGGGCCGACTTCCTCTGCTATGACGACATCCTCGTGGAACTGAAAGCACTGCAGAAACTCTCCGGCACAGAACATGCGCAAGTCATCAATTACCTGAAAGCATCCAAGAAGGAAAAAGCCCTGCTGATCAACTTCGGCGCAGCATCGCTCGAATACAAACGATTCCTATTTTCTCACTGAAATCCACAGATTACATTGATGAACCGAATGTTACAAAAAGCACTCTTAGGGAATCTGCGGAAATCTGTGAAATCTGTGGATGAAATAATGGATCCACAGATTACGCAGATTTTCACAGATTTAATGAAAGGAGTAGGGTTATGATCGAAGGACTTCAGCCGTATCCGGAGTATCAGGAGTCGGGGCAGAAATGGCTCGGAAGGGTTCCCGTGCATTGGGATATCCTCCCGAATCGCGCCCTTTTTGAAGAGGTCAAAGACCGCAATCACCCAAACGAGGAAATGCTGTCCGTAACTATCACGCGAGGAATCATTCGGCAGAAGGCACTGCTCACAGACACATCCAAGAAAGACAGTTCCAATGTCAACAAAAGCGCTTACAAACTCGTCCAACCCGGTGACATCGCTTACAACAAAATGCGTGCTTGGCAGGGAGCGGTAGGCGTATCCAGCTATCGCGGCATAATCAGTCCTGCTTATGTTGTGATGCGGCCCCGCAAAGATTGCACGTCATGGTATTACCATCACCTCTTTCGAACACCGTCATTTGCCAAAGAAGCCGAGCGTTGGTCCTATGGCATCACGTCCGACATGTGGAGTTTGCGACCAGAGCATTTTAAGGTCATTTACTCTGTTGAACCTCCCCCCGACGAACAAGCCGCGATTGTGCGGTTTTTGGATCATGCGAACCGGAAGATGGACGGGTTCATCCGGGCGAAGCGCAAGCTCATCGGGCTGCTCAACGAGCAGAAACAGGCCATCATCCACCGCGCCGTGACCCGTGGGGTGGATCATCCACAGATTACGCAGATTTCCGCAGATCAAAATCAAAAAAATCTGTGTCCATCTGCGAAATCTGTGGATAAAAATCTCAAACCCTCCGGCATCCCCTGGCTCGGGGACATCCCGAAGCATTGGGAAATTTGGCGTATCAGCCGGTTTGGCAAAGTCGGAAACGGTTCAACCCCGTCGCGCTCCAATATGGGATATTGGAGCAATGGAAGTTATCCGTGGTTGAATAGCTCGCATGTGAATCGTGGCCTCATTGATAGTGCCGATCAATTTGTGACTGCAACGGCATTACGCGAATGTCACCTTCCAAAAGTTCAACCAGGAAGTGTGCTCATTGCGATCACTGGTCAAGGAAAGACCCGCGGAATGTCGTCTGTGCTCGACATCGAGGCGACAATCAACCAGCACATCGCTTATATATCGCTCCGCCTTCCTGTGGTTTCAGTTAAATTCCTCAATCTCAGCTTGGCGGCGGCCTACACAACGCTCCGCGCTCTGAGCGATGATTCGGGGAGCACGAAGGGTGCGTTGACATGTGAAGATATTAAGAGATTCAAAATCGCCGTGCCGCCGGTTTCTGAACAGGAGGAGATTGTTCGCACGGTTGAGTTGGAAACCGCCGCCCTCACCGCCGCCATCACCCGCGCCGAGCGGGAAATCGCTCTCATGCAGGAATACCGCACTCGTCTGACGGTGGACGTGGTGACGGGCAAGCTGGACGTGCGCGCTGCCGCCGCGAAGCTGCCGGAGATCACCGCTGATCCAATGGAGGGGCTGGAAGACGGTCTCCTGGAAGAATCTGAAACGGAGGAAGATGAATAAGCGCTTGGTTTGCCAGCCGGAGGGCTTATCCTGAGCAGAGGAAAATGAACCTGACCCTTGAGCCACAGACGATACGCTGGGCCCGCGAGCGTGCGGGGCTGGAGGTGCCTGTCCTGGCCAAGAAGCTGGGGGTGAAGCCGGAACGACTTGAGGAGTGGGAGCAAACCGGAAAATTGCCCTACAAGAAGGTGGAGTTGCTGGCAGCGAAAACCCACACGCCCTTTGGCCAATTGTTTCTCAAGGAACCGCCGGAAGAGAAGCTGCCGATCCCCGATTTTCGCACGCTGGGGGACGCTCCGGTTCCGCGTCCGAGCCCCGATTTGCTGGAAACCATCCTGTTGATGCAGCGTCGCCAGGCGTGGATGCGGGAATTCCTGCGGGAAGAGGAGGAAGAACCACTGGAGTTCGTCGGCAGCGTAACGACTTCCGCTCGCCCGGAAATCGTGGCAGGCGAGATGAGGCGGGTGCTGGGCTTTGCCGATGGCTGGGCAGCGGGGGAGCGCACATGGACGGATGCCCTGATGCGCCTGCGGCAACGTATGGAGGCGGCGGGCGTCATGACAGTGATCAATGGCGTGGTGGGCAATAACACCCACCGCAAGCTGGATCCGGAAGAGTTCCGGGGCTTCGCGCTGTGCGATGCCTATGCGCCGCTGCTCTTCCTGAACGGATCGGATGGCAAGGCCGCGCAGATGTTCACGCTCGTCCATGAATTTGCCCACCTGTGGATTGGCAGGGACGGGGTTTCCAATTTTGAGGCGCTCCAGCCGCAGCCTCATTCGGTGGAACAATGGTGCAACGCTGTGGCGGCGGAGTTTCTCGTGGCCGGGCACGAACTGCGGCAGGTGTGGCCGCAGGTGCGGACGGCGGACGAGCCGTATCAGGAATTGGCGCGTCGCTTCAAGGTGAGCGCGTTGGTTGCGGCCCGGCGGGTTCTCGATCTGGGGCTGATCCGTCGGACGGAATTTCTCGACTTCTGGAATGCCTATCAGGAGGATGAGCGGCGAGGACAGGAGCAAAAGCAGTCTAAAGGAGATTTTTGGGCGACGCAAAATGTGCGCATCGGTTCTCGCTTTGGGGCCGCTGTGGTGCGCTCGGCGCGGGAGGGAAAGCTGCTCTACCGCGAGGCCTACCATCTCACCGGCTTGTCCGGAACCACCTTCGACCGCTTCGCAGAAAAACTCGGATTCCAGCCGCGATGAGTGCTACACCGCCGATCTATCTTATCGATGCGAATGTGCTGATGCAGGCACACCGGCTGTATTACGCCTTCCCGATCTGTCCTGGATTTTGGGATTTTCTATTGCAGCAACATCGGGCTGGACGCGTCCTCAGCCTGGACCGGGTGCATGCTGAGATCACTCAGGGTGATGCGCTCTACGATTGGGTGAAAAAGTCCGCCCCAACTACCTTGTTCGCATCGACACAAGACGCCAACATTGCTCACCACTTTGGCAGATTGGCGGGATGGGTGCAGGAGAATGCCCAAATCACCCCTGCAGCGAAGGATGAGTTCGCCCGCGTGGCAGACGGATGGCTGGCAGCTTACGCCATGATCTATCCGAATCATATCGTGGTAACGATGGAAGAACGAGCCGACGGAGCGAGAAAAAAGGTTCCCTTGCCAAACTTGTGCTTGAAATTTGACATCCCTTACACCGATTCTTTCACGATGATCAGAGAGTTGGGAGGGCGGTTCGGCCTGGAAAACGGGAACTTATGAGAACCGACACCACAGAAAAGGGTCTAGAAACGCTGATCATGCGGCAGCAGACGGATACAGGGTGTCCCGCGTCTTCACTGGCACCCCCGAGGACGTGGCTCCAAGCCGGAAGCTTATTTGAGCGCCCGGTGAGTCAATTGTGTAACACGTTAATAATAAGGAACTTCTTAATTGAGTGGAAAACGTCCCCATGAAAGCCTGGGTAACAAAAGCACTGGATTTTTTGAAAGCGAGCTTGGAGCCCCCAAGGCACGAGTTGAACGAGTTGGACTGGAAGGCCGCCCTGTCTCCGAACAAAAAACACCTGACGGAACACCTCTCGGCACTTTCCAATCAGCCTGGTGGGGGCTATCTGGTTTTCGGAGTGGAGAACACCGGCACGCCCGTGGGGATGGACGAGGAAGCCGTGGAAGTGACAGTGAATCAACTGGCCAATCTCGGACGCTCGACCCTCGAGCCGCCGGTGGCATTAGACCATGCGGTCGAGGATTATGAGTCAGCACGATTGCTATTTGTCTATGTGCCGGAATCGGCGGTGAAGCCCGTGCATCTGCGTGGGAAAGGGCTGGAGGAGGCCTTCATCCGCTCGGGCGGCACGACACGAAAAGCCTCGCGGCAGGAGATTGGGATGCTGATGCTGCACAGCCGGACGCCGCGCTGGGAGGAACTCCGCACATCAGTTCTGCTGCCGGACGCCGAGTTTATCAAGAAGCTGAATGTGGAACCGATTTTCAAGATGTTGGAGCGTCCGACAACCCGAACGGAAGAGGAAACTCTTTCATGGATGGCAGGCGAGCGATTTATTGAGCGTGAACCGGCAGGTGGTGGCTACGTGACGAACCTCGGGGGAATCGCTGCGGCTCGAAAGCTTGCGGATTTTCCCGATCTCAGCCGCAAGGCAGTTCGCGTGGTCGTGTATGATGGGCTGAACAAATCAAAAACTCGGCAGGAGCAGGAGGGAACGCGGGGCTATGCCATTAGTTTCCAAGGGTTAATTGAATACATTATGACCTTGCTGCCACAGAGCGAGATCATTGAAAAGGCGCTGCGCGTGAAGAGGACAGTTTACCCGGAGATTGCTCTACGGGAAATTGTCGCTAATGCGTTGATCCATCAAGATTTTTCGATTACAGGAGCCGGTCCATTGATTGAGATTTTCGATGATCGGATTGAAATCTCGAATCCGGGTGGCTTACTGCCGTCAAAGCGACTGAATCGCCTCATTGGCACGCAGCCGGAGTCGAGGAATGAGCAATTGGCGCGGGCTTTTCGACGCTACAAGATTTGTGAAGAACGCGGATCTGGACTGCTGAAGGCCGGTTTGCAGATTGAACTTTACGGTTTGCCACCCATCGACTTCGCTTCTGGACAGAACCATTTTAAGGTCACGCTGCATGCACCACGAACCTTTGCTAAGATGTCGGCTCACGAAAGGCTGGAGGCATGTTATCAACATGCAGTGTTAAAATACTACTCAGACAGCGCGATGACAAACACCACCCTGAGGGAGCGATTGAAAATGCCAGAAAAGCAACGTTCCATGGTTTCAGTGCTGATTCAGGAAGCCATTGACAAGAAAATTGTGAAGTCCGCCAATCCTACGAGCAAGTCGAAAAAGTTCGCTGAGTATGTCCCGTTCTGGGCATAAGGCAAAATGAAAACGGGAACTTATGAGAACCGACACCACAGAAAAAGGTCTGGAAACGCTGATCATGCGGCACATGACGGGGGTGGACGGACTGTTCACCGGTGCGGAGGCGGGAGTGGCGGAGCCGCTGCCCAACGAAGCGGGAACGGGCTGGTTGGCGGGCCAGCCGGCAGCGTATGACCGGGAGTATGCGGTGGATGCGGAGCAGCTTTTCACCTTCCTGCGGAACAGCCAGCCGGAGGAATTTGCCAAGCTGGGCATCGGTGGTTACCGGGACCTGAAAAACACCGCGCGGCAGAAGTTTCTCGCCCGCCTCCAGGGGGAAATCACGCGGCGCGGAGTCATCGACGTGCTGCGCCATGGCATTCGGCACGGGGCACTGAGTTTCGATCTATTTT
This sequence comes from Verrucomicrobiota bacterium, assembly GCA_963205275.1. Lineage (GTDB taxonomy): Bacteria > Verrucomicrobiota > Verrucomicrobiia > Verrucomicrobiales > DEV007 > Arctic95D-9. The sequence continues at coordinate 43,578 of CAUJIH010000094.1, forward strand.
ATGGCACACCCTCGCCAGAGAATGCGAAGGCGGTGGCTCGCCATGCGCTGAACCGCTTCAGCATCACCCGCCAACTCCGCTACAGCCGGGAGGAAACCAAGCGGGCGCTGGACTTGTGCGCCTTCCTCAACGGCCTGCCGGTGATGACCTTCGAGCTAAAGAACAGCCTGACCAAGCAGACGGTGGAGGACGCCATAGAGCAATACAAGCGCGACCGCGATCCGCGCGAAACCTTGTTCCAGTTCGGCCGCTGTATGGTGCATTTTGCGGTGGATGACCAGCGGGTGGCGATGTGCACCGCTCTCAAGGGGGCGAAGGGCACGGCGAAGGAATCGTGGTTTCTGCCCTTTGATCAGGGTTGGAATGACGGCGCAGGCAATCCACCGAATGCCGAGGGCCTGAAGACGGATTACTTGTGGAAGCGCATTCTCACCCCGGCGGGGCTCACGGATATTTTGGAAAACTACGCTCAGGTGGTGGAGGAAGAGAACCCGAAATCCGGAAAGAAGAAAAAAGTGCAGATTTTCCCACGCCACCATCAACTCGATGCGGTGCGAAGCCTGCTGGCGGATGCCCGGGCCAACGGGGCGGGGCGGCGCTATCTGATCCAGCATTCGGCGGGCAGCGGCAAGTCAAACTCCATCGCCTGGCTGGCGCATCAGCTCATCGGCCTGCGCCGGGATGGGGCGGATGTCTTCGACTCGATCATCGTAGTCACCGATCGGCGCATCCTCGACAAGCAGATCCGCGAGACCATCAAGAGTTTCGCGCAGGTGGGCAGCATCATCGGCGCGGTGAAGGAGGGCGGGGGAGTTTCCAAAACTGGTCAGCTCAAGAAATTTCTCCAGGACGGCAAGAAGCTGATCATCTCCACGGTGCAGACTTTTCCCTTCGTGCTGGACAGCATAGGCAGCGAGCATCGCGGGCGGAACTTCGCCATCCTCATCGATGAGGCCCACAGCAGCCAGGGCGGGCGCACAGCGGCGGCCATGAGCGCGGCGCTGGGAGACGCTGCGGAAGAGGAGCCGGAAACGACCGAAGACCAGATCAACCGCATCATCGAGCAGCGCAGGATGCTGCCCAATGCCAGTTACTTTGCCTTCACCGCCACTCCGAAAAACAAGACGCTGGAGATGTTCGGGATTGCGTGTCCGGTGGATGGCGAGGTGAAGCACCGGCCTTTCCACGGCTACACGATGAAGCAGGCCATTCAGGAAGGGTTCATCCTGGATGTGCTGAAACATTATACCCCGGTGGCGAGCTATTACCGCCTGGCGAAAACCGTGGCGGGCGATCCCGAATACGATGTGAAAAAGGCGCGCAAGAAGCTGCGCGTTTATGTGGAAAGCCACAGCAAGGCCATCCGCGACAAGGCGGAGATCATGGTGGACCACTTCCTGGAACAGGTGATCGGCCAAAACAAGATTGGCGGGCAGGCGCGGGCGATGGTGGTTACGGGCAGCATCCAGCGGGCGATTCAGTATTTCTTCGCATTTCGCACTTACCTCACCGA
>CAUJIH010000095.1 GCA_963205275.1 Verrucomicrobiota bacterium
AAACCACCGGTTGTGTTATTCATAAAATGAAATCCGCCCCGGCAGGGGCGGCGGAATCCCCGCCACAAACAACGCGCCTTTGACGCTCCCGAACACCATGACTCCCGCACAATTCCAAAAACTGCTTGCCGCCTTTAATCTCCCCCTGCTCTTCAACGAACTTGGCTGGGACAATCCCACGCTCAGCCCGCAGACCGTCACCGCCCACGGCGCTGACTTCACCCTCACCCAGATCGCGCAGAAGCGCGGCGTCGCCGTCTTCCGCTGCTCGCCCGACGCCACCGGCAAAGTCCCGCCGCACCCCGTGCGCCACAAAATCGAACAGGAAGCCCGAAAGCTGGCGCACGAACACCTGCTCATTTTTGCCGATGCCGACGAGACCATGCTCACCTGGCTCTGGGTGCAGCGCTCCCCCGGCCAGCCCACGAGCACCCGCACGCACGTCTGGCACCAGGGGCAGAGCGGCGAAAGCCTGCGCCAGAAGCTGGAGCAGATCGTCTGGTCGCTGGAAGAAGAGGAGGCCATCACTCTCACCGATGTCATCACCGGCCTGCGCAAAGCCTTCGACCGCGACAGGATTTCCAAGAGCTTCTACGAAAAATTCAAGGCACAGCACGAAGCCTTCGCCGACTTCATCACCGGCCTGAAGGAGACCGCTGACCAGTCATGGTATGCCTCCCTCATGCTCAATCGCCTGATGTTCGTCTATTTCATCCAGAAAAAGGGCTTTCTGGACGGCGACGCGGACTATCTGCAAAACCGGCTCCGTCAGCTTCAGTCCACGGCGGGCAAGGACCAGTTCCACGGCTTCTATCGCCAGTTCCTTCGCCGCCTCTTCCACGAGGGACTGGGTGCGCCCAAACCCCGCGAGGCAAAACTCCACGCTCTGATCGGCGATGTGCCCTACCTCAACGGCGGCCTTTTCGACGTGCACGAGCTGGAATCCGCCAATCCCGGCATCGATGTGCCCGATGAAGCCTTTGAAAAGCTCTTCCAGTTCTTCGATCAGTGGGATTGGCACCTCGACGACCGACCGCTGCGCTCTGGCAGTGAGATCAATCCCGACGTGCTCGGCTACATCTTCGAAAAATACATCAACCAGAAACAAATGGGGGCGTATTACACGAAAGAGGACATCACCGAATACATCAGCAAAAACACCGTCATCCCCCACCTGCTCGAACAGGCGCGCGAACGCTGCAAGGTCGCCTTCGATGGCGAGACTTCTGTCTGGCATCTGCTCCAGGCCGACCCCGACCGCTACCTCTACCCGGCCATGAAAACCGGCGTCATAGTGGAAGCGGCTTCCAGCCGCTTTTCGCCAGACACGCCACAAGATGCCACTTCTACAATCATTCCGGAAACCGACCTGCCCGACTTCGTGCAAACCGGCATGAAGGACCCCAAGGCCCGCATGTTCGATAAACGCTACAACCTCGGCGAGGCGAACTTCACCACCCCATCGGGCGAACGCGGCACTCTGCCCACCGAGACTTGGCGTGAATACGTCGAGCGCCGCACCCGCTGCCTCGCCGTGCGCGACAAGCTCACCCGTGGCGAAGTGAAATCCGCCGACGATCTCATCACCCTCAATCTCGACATCCGCCAGTTCATGCACGACGTGGTGGACACCGCCACCAGTCCCGACCTGCTCCGTGCCCTCTGGCAGGCCATCGTGGGTCGCGTGCCAGAGAAGAGTCACGAAAAATTCCACCATGGCATCACCATTCTCGATCCCACCTGTGGCTCCGGCGCCTTCCTCTTCGCCGCGCTCAATGTGCTGCATCCCCTGTATGCGGCCTGTCTCGACCGCATGGAAAGCTTTGTCGAGGATGCGCGGAAACTTGGCAAACCCGGTGAGGCCGATTTCGTAAAAGTGCTGAACGAGGTAAAAAAGCATCCCTCGTCCGATTACTACATCTACAAAAACATCATCCTGCACAATCTCTTCGGCGTGGACATCATGCCCGAGGCGGTGGAAATTTGCAAACTGCGCCTGTTCCTGAAACTCGTCTCCCAGGTGGACACCGGACGCGAGCTGGAACCGCTGCCCGACATTGATTTCAACATCCGAGCGGGGAATACCCTCGTTGGCTACGCCACGGAAAAGCAGTTTGATGACAGCCGTATCAACAGTTTCGAGTTCAATCTCGAGCATCGGAAACGCATCAAGGCAGACCTTGCGGATCTTGCCGATTTGTTCGACCGCTTTCGCGAGCAGCAGACGGTGAAAGGCGGCAAAATCACGCCGGACGACAAGCAACAGCTACGCAGTAAGTTGAGAGGATTGAGTGGCGAACTCGACAGTTACCTCGCCCGTGATTACGGCATCGATCCTGACGAGAGAGAGGTCTTTGCCAAGTGGCGTGCCAGCCACCAGCCCTTTCATTGGTTTGCGGAATTCTATGGCGTCATGTGCGAAGGGGGCTTCGATGTGGTCATTGGGAATCCGCCGTACAAGGATTTGAAGAGCGGTGCAAATTACCAACTAAAAGGATTCACCACGCTCTCCACAAAAAATCTCTATCCGCTGTTACTTGAACGAGGCTTCGCTCTTACTGCCAGTACGGGACGACTAGGTTGGATTGTACCGGTGTCTTCAATTTCAACGGAGGGCTATTTGCCGCTGCAAAAACTCGTATTCCAACGGTCGGGGCATTTTAGTTCATACGATGATCGCCCGGCACGCCTTTTCGATGGGCTTGAGCACATTCAACTCACTATTCATCTGATAAAGGCCCCCATTCGCAAAAGCCCAATTTGGCATGTGACTAAGTGTTATCGTTGGAATGCTCTTGAACGACAACATCTGTTCTCCTGCATCGAATATGAAGCGGTAGATAGCTCATTTTTGCCGGGTACACTCCCCAAGTTGTCTTCCAAGCGCGAACATGCGTTGCTTGATAAAATATGGTGTGATGGGCGCAACCTGCGTCTTCAAACTCAACGCGGCGGCCAGTACATCGCACATTACAGTAGGAAGGTTCACAATTTTCTTCAAGCTCTCGATTTCATCCCAGAGGTCTTCGACGGAACTGACAAATTGCGTCCGCCATCTGAGTTGAAAGGACTTTCATTTTCTAAACAGACTCACGCACAGGTGGTGTTTTGTGCGCTGAATTCTACCCTGTTTAGATGGTGGATAAACGTTTTCACAGATTGCCGCCATGTAAACAAGCGTGAGACTGAGGGATTTCGTTTAGACTTATCGCGTATTGGGAAAAATACATCCATTTGGGCCGACCTTGCTGGCTCTTTGAGTAAAAGTCTCAAAGCCACTTCTGAATACAGGAAGATGAAATTCAAGCACGATCAGCTTCGTGTTCAGTGCATCATCCCGAAGAAATCCAAGCCGATCATAGACGAAATTGATATGGAATTAGGTACTCACTACGGCTTCACCGACGAAGAAACTGACTTCATCATCAACTACGACATCAAATACCGCATGGGCGGCACGGACAACGAAACATGAAACCCGCGCCCATCCTCCTACCACGCCACCTTGCTCAGCGCGTCCCCGCTGACACGGCTGCGCTTATCGTCGGCGTGGGCAACGTGGCACTCTTGTCCCAGCCATTGCTCGGCTTCCTCGCCTCGCGCCAGTGCCCCGGCCATCTCCTGATCGAAACGCTCGACCACGTGCCGCAATGGGTTCGGGAAGGCCGCGTCCTTCTCAGTGGCTTTCACGCCCCGTTGGAGCAGCAAGTCCTGATCTCCCACCTGCGCCGAGGTGGGCGAGTCATCAAAGTCCTCGCCCGCAGCTTCGCCTCCACCTACCGGCCCACCTGCTTCGAAGAAAAGCAAGCCCTCGCCGAAAACCGCCTGCTCGTGATCAGTCCCTTTTCCGCCACCGCAAAACGCACAACCCGTGAAACCGCCTTGCAGCGCAATCACCTCGTCCGTGCTCTCGCAGATGAAGTCCACAGCATCGATTCCGCTCCGGAACGATAAATAAGCTGCCCCTGAAAACTATCGGCCAATCACCGAAACCCACATTTTGCGCCCCGCATTGTCCCGGAGGGACGCCAGATATTAGCCGGTGGTGCAAACCACCGGTTATCAACCAACCACCGGAATCCGCGTTTTATGCCCCGTATCGTCCCGAAGGGACGGTGGAAATTAGCCGGTGGTGCAAACCACCGGTTATCGGACAAAATCAACAACCGCCCCGGAGGGGCGGTGGAACACCGGAAACCATATTGTCCGGAACCAAAATTGGACGGAAACCGCACCCGGAACGTTCCGCCGCCCCTACCGGGGCGGGTATCGTCTGTGTCCGACGTTCGGTATCCGGTGGTTTGCACCACCGGCTAATTTCCGAAGCGCCTCCGGCGCAAAATTCCGCCCCAGAGAAACGCCAGATATCGACCGACGTTACAAACCACCGAAACCCACGTTTTGTGCCCCAAATCGTCCCGGAGGGACACCGGATATCGGCCTGCGGTGCCAATCACCGAAACCCACATTTTGCGCCCGCATCGTCCCGAAGGGACGCCAGATATTAGCCGGTGCTGCCAACCACCGGACATCAATAAACCACCGGACATCAACAAACCACCGAGACCCACATTTTACGTCCCGCATCGTCCCGAAGGGACGCCAGATATTAGCCGGTGGTGCAAACCACCGGGCATCGGAAAAAATCAACAATCGCCCCGGAGGGGCGGTGGAACGCCGAAAACCATATTGCCCGCACACATGTCGGAACGCGACCTGGATTGGACGGAAACCGCACCCGAAACATTCCGTCGCCCCTACCGGGGCGGGTATCGTGTGTGTCCGGGACCCGGATTCCGGTGGTTGGCACCACCGGCTAATTTCCGAAGCGCCTCCGGCGCAAATTTCCGCCCCAATCCTCGCCCGCAGCTTCGCCTCCACCTACCGCCCCGCGTGCCCCGGGGAAAAGCAAGCCCTCGCCGAAAACCGCCTGCTCGTGATCAGCCCCTTCCCCGCCAGCGTAAAATGCACGACCCGCAAAACCGCCTTGCAGCGCAATCATCTCGTCCACGCTCTCGCCGATGAGATCCACGGCACCGACTCCGCTCCGGAACGATAAACCACCTGTCCTTGAAAATTGGTAGAGCGCGCCTCTTGTTCAACTCGCCTGCAGGAAGAGTAGCACAGACAATCCTGTTTGTGTAAGTCATCCCCGAGACCGTTGACATCCTCACATTCATGACGAGCGACGCCAATTCTACGGAAAATCCTTGATTCTATGCTTATGAGAAACACAGTCCTTGACTCAGAATCTGCCCTCATCATGTCCGCCACGTCCCCTTCCCTATCGCCTGAACTCCTTTCCTTGCTCGTCTGTCCTGAGACGAATCAGCCGCTCTCTCTCGCAGGTGCGGAAGAGTGTCAGGAGTGGGAGGCCCCCGTCGAGTGCGAGGCGATTCTGATCACCAGTGATTCGACACGAGCGTATCCGGTCATCGAAGGATTGCCTCGTCTGGTTGCGGCGGAGGCTCTTCGACGAAAAGGAAATTAACACTCCCCCTTTCTCAAATACTTGCACAAGCGGGATTTTCACTGCACAGATTCTGATCTATGGGTAGAGCATTCGAATATCGGCGGGCGTCCAAGGAGGCCCGATGGGACAAAATGTCCAAGACTTTTCCAAAAATCGCCAAGGCCATCACGATGGCAGCGAAGGAGGGAGGGGCTGATCCTGCGAACAACGCAAAGCTGCGGCTGGCCATCCATCAGGCGAAAGCAGCGAACATGCCGAAGGACAATGTAGAAAACGCGATCAAGAGAGCCGCCGGAAAGGACGCGCTGGAAATCAAGGAAGTGAACTACGAAGGCAAAGGGCCGCACGGCGTCATGATCTTCGTGGAGTGCGCCACGGATAACACCAACCGCTCGGTCGCCAACATCAAAGCCTATTTCAACAAATCTGGCGGGCAGCTTCTCCAGACGGGTGCGCTCGACTTCCTCTTCAAACGCAAGTCGGTGGTTCAGTTCGAGTTGGGTGCCGGAATCGATCCAGATGAGCTGACTCTGGAGCTGATCGATAGCGGACTGGAGGACCTAGTGGTCAATGAGGGAATCGGATATGCCTACGGAGATTTTTCCGACTTCGGGACACTAACGGCGGCAATCGAATCTCGTGGATTAGTCATCAAGAAGGCCGCTCTGGAGCGCATTCCGACGAATCCCAAGGATTTCACTGAGGAGGAAATGGCTGATATCGAAGTCCTGATCGATAAACTAGAGGACGACGAGGACGTGCAGGCTGTCTATACGGACGTAAACTGAGGGATATCGTGTCAGCGGAGATCTCGAATTAGCTAGGATCGCGAGCCATGGATACCTTCACTCAGGGATCAATTCTTCATGGAGTTTGCCTCCTCGTCTGTGCTCTCGCGACAGGCGTGACTGTGCTACTTGCCCGTCGAGTGGCGCCGATTCAGGGGCGGTCGAAACTGCGAACAGGAGTCCGACACTTTCTGATCACTGGATGCGTCGTATCCTGGATTCTCAGCAACGGATACTTTTTCGTCGGAGGTCGCTTTTCTTGGGATCTGGCTCTACCGCTTCAGTTCTGCAATCTGGCCAATCTGATCGCCGCCATCGCCCTGTTCACTCGTCGTCGAACGCCTCAGGCTCTGATGTATTTCTGGGCGTTCGCCCTCTGTATCTGGGCTTTTATCACGCCATCGCTCTACGTCGGTCCAGCCTCGCTTTGGTTCTGGCTTTTCTGGATGTATCACCTTTTCATCCCTCTTTCTACCGCCTGGATTCTGGCGGGCGATGGCTATCGCCCGACTTGGGCTGACTGGCGACGCAGTTTACTCCTAACGCTGGCCTACATGAGCTTCCTCGCTCTGCTCGACGCGATGACAGGATGGAATTACGGCTTCGTTGGCCCCTCTCTACCCACGCAAAAGAATCTTCTCGATTTCCTCGGAGCATATCCTCTTCGCCTACTCTGGATGGCTTTGATCGGAGCAGGACTCTTCCTTCTGTTGATGTTACCTTGGAGGAGGAAAGGGGCGCAGGAGTAGTCGTCCCTCTTCATTGGAGAGAATTTCTTTGACAATTTCCCTGCTCACAGGAGCGTCTCCCTCCCATCTCAGGGCATTCATCCACCTCTTTCTAAAATACTCATTATGGAGAAAACCGTTATCGTAGGAGCTGGCGGCGTCGGTAGTGTCGTCGCTCACAAGTGTGCCCAAGACGCCGCGACTTTCGGCGAGATCTGGCTGGTCAGTCGCACTCTAGATAAATGCGACGCCATCGCCGCTGATGTGAAAGCCGCCACGGGCGTAACCCTGCGCACCCGCTCACTCGATGCTGACAACGTGGCCGAGACCGTCGCCTTCCTCCGTGAAGTAAAGCCGAAAATCCTGCTGAATATCGCCCTGCCCTATCAGGACTTGACGCTGATGGATGCGTGCCTAGAAGCTGGAGTCCACTATCTCGATACAGCGAACTATGAGCCCCTAGACACGGCAAAGTTCGAATACAAGTGGCAATGGGCTTATCAAGAGCGCTTCAAGGCAGCAGGACTCACCGCCATTCTGGGATCGGGCTTTGATCCAGGCGTTACCAACGCCTATTGTGCCTATGCGTTGAAACACCACTTCGATGAGATCGAGACCGTTGATATTCTCGATGCCAACGCGGGTGATCACGGACTCCCCTTTGCCACGAACTTTAATCCCGAGATTAACATTCGCGAGATCACAGCCAACGGTCGCTACTGGGAAAAAGGCGAGTGGAAGGAGACGAAGCCGCTGGAAATCGGGCTCGACTATACTTTCCCCGATGATCAGGTCGCCACGCGCCGGATTTACCTGCTCTATCACGAGGAACTGGAGAGTTTGGCTCAGAATCTTCCCGGTCTGAAGCGCATCCGCTTCTGGATGACTTTTTCTGACAACTACATCAAGCACCTGACCGTGCTGAAAAACGTCGGCATGACTTCCATCGAGCCTGTGATGTTCGACGGCCACGAAATCGTCCCTATCCAGTTCCTGAAAAAGATTCTGCCCGATCCTGCATCTCTCGGTCCTCTAACCAAAGGGAAAACCTGCATCGGCTGTCTGATCACCGGAAAACTGAAGGGCACAGGTAAAACTGCGACGAAGTTCATCTACAATGTCTGCGACCATCAGGAATGCTATACCGAGGTAAAAAGCCAAGCCATCAGCTACACTGCGGGTGTCCCTGCCATGATCGGTGGACGTCAGCTCCTTTCCGGTGCTTGGCTCAAGCCCGGTGTCTGGAACGTGGAACAGCTCGATCCCGATCCCTACATGGCGGACCTCAACGAATGGGGACTGCCCTGGCAAGTCATCGACGCCGAGCCGCTCGTGATTCCATGAGTCATATCGCATGAAGAAGGATCACCCCGAAACTGGACTTTACCGCGGGGACATCTCCCGATTGCTCACCGCCTTCGAGCACAGGGGTCTGGATACACCCTGTTACGTCCTCGACCAGACCCTCTTTCGTCGGAATGGCGAGATTCTCAAGAGGGTTCAGGACGAGACTGGGGCGAAAATCCTGCTCGCACAGAAAGCATTTTCCTGTCAGGCGCTCTACCCCGTGCTGAGAGAATACCTCGTCGGCACCGCCGCCAGCGGGCTGCACGAAGCTCTCCACGGATCCAGAGAATTCGGGGGCGAAGTTCACGTTTTCTCTCCCGCCTACAAGCCAGATGAAGTCGCTGAATTGCTGAAAATCGCCGATCACTTCGTGTTCAATTCGTTGAGTCAATGGAAGCGATATCGAGAAGCGATTCTCTCTTCGCCTCGTCCAGTTTCTCCGGGTCTCCGAATCAATCCCCAGTACTCTGAAGCTGTCGCCACGATCTACGATCCCTGTGCTTCCGGCTCTCGCTTCGGCGTGCTCGCGGAGGAGCTTCGCTCCGCCGACCCCGCTGATCTAGAGGGGATCGCTGGCATTCACTTTCATACGCTCTGCGAACAGGGTGCTTCTGCTCTCGGATCAACTCTCGAAGCCGTCATCGAGAATTTCGACTTCCTGCTGCGCCGGGTGAAATGGTTTAATTTCGGCGGAGGGCATCTCATCAGCTCTCCCGGATACGACCTTGAACTGCTAATCTCACTGATTCAGAACACGCAGAGGCGCTATCCTCATCTACAGGTATACTTGGAGCCGGGCGAAGCGGCAGCCGTCGGCACTGGAGTTTTGCTGGGGACTGTGATCGATCTGGTCAAAAATGATCTCGATATCGCCATACTGGATGTATCAGCGACGACCCACATGCCCGACGTTCTGGAGATGCCGTATCGCCCCGTCGTCGAAGGTGGGGGCGAGCCTGGAGAAAAGGCATACACTTACCGCTTCGGCGGTCCCAGTTGTCTCGCTGGAGATGTGATCGGTGATTATAGCTTCGATACTCCCTTGCGAATCGGAGATCGTGTTGTCTTCCACGACATGTCTCACTACACCATGGTCAAGACCACCACTTTCAACGGCATCCCGCTCCCGAGCATCGCGATTCTGGATGAAAAGGGAGAGATTGATCTGAGCCGAGTCCGAAGCTTTGGCTACGAGGACTATCGAATGCGCCTTGGGTGATGCGTATCTTGATTCCGGTCTCACGCACTTCCTACCATCGTCGCAGGGTCAAGGATCGCGTCCAGCTTCTCCGGAGCCATCAGATTCTGTTCTAGGCAGATTTCGCGCACGGTCTTACGACGCGCTACCGCTTCTTTCGCGATTTTCGCCGCTTTTTCATAGCCGATCTCTGGCACTAGGGAAGTAACGATGGCCATGGACCACTCGATCTGCTCGCGGCAGTGCTCGGCATTCGCTTGAATACCCTCCAAGCACTTCTCGGCGAAAATTTGGCATACATTCGATAGCAGATGGATGGAGCGTAGCACGTTCTGAGCCATCATCGGCATCATCGTGTTGAGTTCTAGATTCCCATTGGCTCCCCCCCAGGCCACGGCGGTATCGTTGCCGATTACCTGAGCACAGACCTGCATCACGGATTCGCAGATCACCGGATTCACCTTTCCTGGCATAATGGACGATCCAGGCTGAGTCTCCGGTAGAGCGATCTCCGCGATTCCACATCGAGGCCCCGATGCTAGGAAACGGAGGTCATTGGCCACCTTGAAAAGCCCCGTCGCAACTCCTCGCAGCAGCCCACTGGCCTCGACCAAGGCATCCCGCGCACCTTGGGCCTCGAAGTGATTCCGTGCTTCCACGAAGGGAATCTCGGTCTCTTCGGCCAAAATCGCGATGACTCTCTGAGCGAAGCCGGGAGGGCAGTTCAGGCCTGTTCCAACCGCCGTCCCGCCGAGCGGGAGCTCAAGAAGGACATGAATGGCTCGCTGCACACGCTCCCCGGCCAACTCCAATTGTCGAGAATAGCCAGAGAACTCCTCTCCCAGCCGAATCGGAGTCGCATCCATCAGGTGAGTTCGTCCTATTTTGATAACGTCGTAAAATTCCTTCGCCTTTGAGTCCAGCGCTCGGTGACAGCGTTCCAGCGCTGGGATCAGCGACTGCTTCATTGAGACTGCAGTCGCGAGATGGATCGCGGTGGGAAAGGTATCGTTGGATGACTGTCCGGCATTCACGTGATCATTCGGATGCACCGGGTGTCTCGATCCGACGGGTTCTCCGGCGAGTTGACAGCAGCGATTCGAGATCACCTCATTCACATTCATATTTGTACTCGTACCCGAGCCGGTCTGAAAGACATCGACGACGAAATGCTGATTCAGATCGCCTCGTGCGACTTCCGCCGCTGCTTGGCGGATCAGTTTTGCCTGCTCAGAAGTGATCACCCTCAGTTCCTCATTTACCTGAGCAGCAGCCCCTTTCATCTGCCCGTATGCATGGATCAGTGCAGGATCGACGCCCTCTCCCGAAACGGGAAAATTCAATACAGCCCGTTGCGTACTCGCTCCCCACAGCGCCTCCGCAGGCACCTCCATCTCCCCCATCGTATCGTGTTCGATTCGGATATTTTGATTGCTCATGGCGATACACTACGACCAATCTTCCATCTACTCCACTGAGATTCCTAGGATGGCTTAGGAATGCCTTTTCTCTCGATTGTGAAAAGACAGGCGATACAGGATCGCGGACTGGTTAGTTGCCCTGAATTGCGCAAAATCATCACGAATGAATTCTCCCATCTCTCGCCGTCGTTTCACCGGACTGTCTCTCGCTGCCTCTGCGGGCGTGCTTTCTCCTCATCTCACGAAGGGAGCGGAAGCGGACCTAGAAATTTTGGAGACAAAAGTAATCTCTCCTCAACACGAGTTTTACCACGGATGGTCCACTGTCACCCGATGCAAGAGCGGAATGCTGGTGCTGAGTTGGTCGGGGCGACGGGAGGCGCATGTTTGCCCGTTCGGAGCTGTAGAAATGATGAAATCCTACGACAACGGAAAGACTTGGACCTTTCCACGGACGGTGTATGACGGTCCGATTGACGACCGCGACTCCGGAGCGCTGGAGACGGCGAAAGGTACGCTTCTCGTAACCACCTTTACCTCGCTGGCCTACGTTCCGCTGATGGGCAAAGGTAAGGCGAAGGAAAACGATGCTCGCTGGCAGGCGGCTCACGCCCGGATTCGTGATGAGAAAACTCGCGAAGCTGAGTTAGGCGAATGGTGCTTTCGCTCGACCGATGGAGGATTATCCTTCTCCGCCCGAATTCCTACGATCGTCAACAGTCCTCACGGTCCCTGTCAGTTGGCCGATGGTAGGCTCCTGTATGTCGGGAAGCAACTCTGGACAAAAGAGAAGCTCATCGGGTGCTCTGTTTCTTCTGATGATGGAGCGAGCTGGCAATGGCTGGCAGCGATTCCGGCGCGCGAAGGCGATGACGTGAAGGAATATCACGAGCTTCACGCCGTCCAGTGCGACAGCGGGCGAATCATCGCTCAAATTCGCAATCACAACGCCCAAAACAAAGGCGAAACCCTGCAAACGGAATCAGAGGACGGAGGAAAAACTTGGTCCGTCCCCCACTCCATCGGCGTCTGGGGGCTGCCATCGCACTTGCTCAAGCTGAAAGACGGTCGTCTGCTCATGACCTACGGCCACCGTCGCCCTCCCTTCGGAAATCAGGTCCGAATCAGTAAGGATGAAGGGAAAACTTGGTCAGACGCCCTGATCCTCTCGGGAGACGGTGCCGGAGGTGATCTAGGCTATCCTTCCACGGTTGAGTGTGGAGACGGCACACTGGTGACCGTCTGGTACGAGCGTCTCGCCGATTCTCCACAGGCACAGCTTCGCCAAGCGACATGGAAACTGAAAGCCTGATCAGCAGCGGGGAGTGCTAGATCGTTTGAAGTCCACCGACCGGCTACCGGCTACCGAGAGCTGAGTTCTGACAACAGAATATCGGCCCGAATCGTGGAGCTTGGCCCATCGTTGGTGAGTTTTACGTGGAACTTGTAAGGGGCAGCCTGCGATAGGCGGCGAACGAGTGTAGATCGTGGCTAAGAGCATGAAGTGTTCTCGCAGAGACGCGGAGGCGCAGAGGATGAATGCGGCGACATTCCGCAGCTCAGCGAGATACGCAAGATAATCGAAAATAACCTATCCCTTACAATCCGAAATATCTTCCTGGCAGATGCCAGTTACTTTAAAAGCCGCCGACAAGAATGTCCGCGCTCCTTTCTTCCTTCATCAGCCCATCCTGGGGCCGCCAACGTCCTCGTTGGCCTTTGCAATACTGAGGCGACATCTGGTATTCTTTTCCTCTTTGCGAGGTGTCACCATCCAAGGGCATTCGAAATACTTTGCTGGCTGACGCCATCTGTAGTTTGGACTGCCGACGAGGACGTCAGCGGTCCCAGGGATGGCTTTCGCAGGCTTCCTGCCTTACCTCTTCCACCGGGCCATGCTGTGGAAACATAAGAAGCAATAGAGCCTCCCCCCTCGCTCCCTCTGGCTTGTTCAACAAGGGGCGCAGTCAAAGCCTCCACCTCACTACGGCTTTGCTACACCCTTTAATGTTCGTGCTTGGCGTGGTCACGCAATAGTCCGCGAATCGATAAATCCTCGTCCAACTCAGGCCAATGGAGTCCCATCGGAGAAATTTCGATCTTAGCGAGGCTCTCTGGGCTTCCCGCAGCCAATCTTGGATACGCACTGCAGGGAAACGAAAACTCACGTCCACTACTAAGAATGACGGAAATGCTGCCATCATGGTAAGTGGCCGATGCAGGCGTATCAATCAAAGTATTCATGCCAAGTACGGACAATCAGTTCTCGATGCTTTTGCGCTAGCTGTTCTGCCTGAGCCAGTTCCTGCACCTTCATACCAACAGACTCGCGTAAAACCACCTCTTTGTCCACCGAAAAAACCGCTTCACCACTGCCACGGCTCACATGCACATGGATCGGCTCGTGGTCGTTACTGTAGAAAAAGAAGTGAAAACCGCGCTCTGTGAAAATAACAGGCATGTAAAAATGGCACGAACAGTTATTCTGTGACCAGTCTCCAATCAAAAGCGACCAGTCACTTTTGATTGAGGAATTTTGCGACTCATGAACGGATTGTACACAATCTCACGATTCCAATAAAGGAATTCTTTCACATTTTCTGCGCCAAGTCCTCTGGCGTCGCGTCGCGGGCTGCTTGGAGAGACTCGGGACGGGGGGCGGCGGACGCGCCTAGATCGTGACGAAGGACATGACGTATTCCCCGCAGAGGCGCGGAGGTGCAGAGGATGAATGCGGCGACATTTCGCAGCGCAGCGAGATACGCAAGATAATCGAAAATAGCCTGCCCCTTACAATCCGAAACAACGGTGTCCAAACTTCCGTGAGATTTTGGGGCCTACGCACCTGTTTAAAACGCTGAAACTCCATTCTGAGAAGCTGGGGATCCGAGGGCTAAATTTTTGACTCAAAGAGCGTTACGATGAGAAATTTGCACGTTTAGG
>CAUJIH010000096.1 GCA_963205275.1 Verrucomicrobiota bacterium
ATGGGTGGTAGGCAAGCGTGGTCTGACGATCACGGCCAATCCCCAGACAAAGACCTACGGGGACACCTTCACCTTTGCCGGGAGCGAGTTCACGCCGGTGGGACTTCAGAATGGTGAGACTATTGGCTCGACCTCCCTGACGAGCACTGGATCGGTGAATACCGCAGAGGTAACGGGCAATCCGTATACAATCGGAATCAGCGGGGCCACTGGAGGGACATTCAACATCGCCAACTACGCTGTTACCTATGTGAACGGCCAGATGACGGTGAATAAGCGCAACATCACGGTGAGTGCGGTTGGAGGGAATAGCACCTACGGTGACAATCCGACTAATCCTGGTCTGAGCGCCACGAATCTGGCGAGCTTCCACGTGGGTGATCCGAATGCGGCGCTTGCCGGTCTGAGCAATAGCTTCGGGATCACCAGCACGACGCCAGCCGGCAGCCATACGCTGACAGTGGCTGGGGTGCTGACGAATCCGAACTACAACGTGACGACGAAAAACAATGGCACGTGGGTGGTAGGCAAACGAGGCCTGACGATTACGGCGAACGACCAGACGAAGACCTACGGGGACACCTTCACCTTTGCCGGGACCGAGTTCACCCCGGTGGGACTTCAGAACAGCGAAACGATAGGCTCGACCTCCCTGACAAGCACTGGATCGGTGAATACGGCAACGGTTCCTGGTAGCCCGTATACAATCGGAATCAGCAATGCCACGGGCGGGACATTCAACATCGCCAACTACGCCGTGACCTATGTGAACGGCCAGATGACGGTGAACAAGCGCCAAATCACGGTGACAGCGATTGGGGGCAGCTCGACCTACGGTGACAGCCCGAGCAATCCCGGTCTGAGCGCGACAAATCTGGCGAGCTTTGACGCAGGGGACCCGAATGTGGCGCTTCCCGGTCTGAGCAACAGCTTCGGGATTGACAACACGACAGCGGCGGGCAGCCATATACTGAACGTGATCGGCGTGCTTACGAATCCGAACTACGATGTGACGGCTACAAACTCGGGCACATGGGTTGTCGGGCAGAAAGCACTGACCATCACGGCGAACAATCGGACAAAGACCTACGGCCAGCGCTATCAGTTCAATGGGACCGAGTTCACGACCTCGGGCCTGATCAACGGAGACAGCGTGGCGAAAGCAAGTCTGAGTAGTGCAGGTGCCGCGATGAAGGCTGGTGTAGCGGGAGGTCCCTACGGAATCGCTATCTCGAATGCTCTGGGAACAGGGCTGGGGAATTATTCAATCACTTATGTAGGAGCTACCTTCACGGTGAATCAGGCACCTCTCACAATTCGGGCGAACAATAGCTCTAGGCCTTATCTGCAGCCAAATCCAGCCTTCACTTTCTCCACGAACGGATTCGTGGCGGGAGAGGGAATGGGTGCTCTGAAGGGTCAGCTTCGCTTCGGAACTGACGCGACCATCTCATCCCTGCCTGGTCTCTACAGCATCGACCTCTCCGGAGTGAGTTCTGAAAACTATAAGATCAACCTCCGCTCGGGGACCCTTACCGTGTTCTTCAGCACCGGTAATGAGCTCCTGCAGACTGCTGATATGACAGAGCCTCTCGAACATCTCATGTTGGAGGATTCTGATATGGTAGAGAAGGAAGGAGAATATCTGAAAGACTGGCGCAAGAAGCAGCATAAAAAGCACTTCACGATCGAGTATCAGGGAAGCCATGAGTATCCGAATGTCAAAGCATCTATGAGTTCAGGCGATGTGATCCTAGAGTCTGGAGGTGGAGAGGAAGAGTGAGGAAATTCAGTGGGTTCTCGCCGAATTTCAGAACAACCCCAAGCGACTGACATACAAAATGGAATTAGCTACAGAACTTTACTTGACGATTCTGAAATTTGTTGATACCCAGAGACTGTAGACTTCCTAAAAACCGCTAAGTATACTCCCTTCTTCCGAAGAATCGATTTCCAAACATGGACAGTGAAACCGCCACCTATCCGCTCCTATATCACCAAATGAGTCATCTGACTACGACTTGGAAGAGCGGCGCTCTCTGCATACTCCTCAGTGCTTCCCTGATCGGGCTGAGCGAGAGAGCTGGGGCTCAAGATTACGAGAGAATCGCTCCACGCACTCCAGCATCCAACGAAATTGATGAGCTGCCAGCGAACTCGCGAGCCGGAGCGGAGGCTGCGGATACGGACAACGAGATGCAACTCCTTCCCAAATTAAAGGGACTGGTCTTTGTGCCTCGACCTGCGGATGTGCGGGCAGCCGGGCGTCCTGGCGTGAGTGGAGTGCTGGTAGATGGTGTGGAAATGATGGACCAAAACGACTGGTCGCAAAGGCTAGCTAGCCGTATCGGTGCTCCTCTGACCATGGGTGGCCTGCAGCAAATTCTGCGAGAAGTGATCGAAGACTACAATCGGAAGGGGCGTCCGGTGGTCGATGTGGTCGTGCTGGAACAAGAGATCACTTCCGGCGTCATTCAATTGGCAGTAGTCGAGGCACGCGTCGGAGAGATCCGGGCCGAGGGCGCAAAATGGTTCAAGAATGAACGGCTTTCCAAGCAGGTTCGCCTAGAACCGGGTGGCCCCATCGACTCGACGCTGCTACTGGGTGATCTCAGATGGCTGAATAACAATCCGTTTCGTTCGGTCGATCTCGTGTACTCACCGGGACAGACGGAAGGGGAAACGGATGTGGTACTGAAAGTGGAAGATCGTTTCCCGATGCGTGTCTATGTGGGTGCTGAGAATACCGGAAACACGCTGTCAGGCGACAATCGCTGGTATGCGGGAATCAACTACGGCAATCTCTGGGGCATCGACCATCAAATCAATTATCAATGGACTTTCAACGAAGATATCGATTTGATCAGTGCTCATGCACTCAGTTACGTCGCACCTCTGCCGTGGCGCCATACAGCCTCGATCCACGCCGCTTATGTACAAACTCAGGCTGAATTGCCGGCTCCGTTCAATCTGGATGGTGAAACGGCCCAGATCAGTGGACGATACAATATCCCGCTCCCAGGAATCGGGAAAATCGAGCACGAACTGGAGTTCGGGTACGATTTCAAATATAGTACGAGTAATCTAGAGTTCGGAGTGTTGACAGCTCTCGCGACTGCGACGGATATTCATCAGTTCGTTGCTGGTTATCGGATGAATATGAGAGGGAATAAGGGGGTGACCAATTTTTCTGCCTTTACTTTTCTGAGTCCGGGTGATTTCGGAGGCGGAAATAGTGATGCGGCGTATGGACTGTCGCGCTTCGGAGCTGATTCTTCCTATGCTTATGGCGTCTTGTCTGCCGAGCGCTTGCAGCAATTGCCCCGTGGCTTCACTTTAGCCTTGCGGGCCACAGGTCAGGTCTCTGATAGCAATCTACTGCCAAGTGAGCAATTGGGCTTGGGTGGCTACGCTTCCGTTCGTGGCTATGAGGAGCACGAATGGAATGTGGACAGAGGGTATCTGCTCACTGCCGAGCTGCGCGCTCCGTCAATTCCTTTGTCGAAGATTCCCCTGTTCAAAGATGATCAGGCGGGCGAATTACAACTGCTGATGTTTGTGGATCGAGGGGGAGGACATAGTGCATATCGCTTGCCGGGAGAAATTGATGAGGTCTCGATGTCCTCCATTGGACCCGGCCTCCGCATGACGGTGGGAGAACACTTCTCCATGCGCTTCGACTATGGCTTCCAGTTGGAAGACAGCGGAGCTGGAGCAAAACAGGGGAACTCTCGAGCACATCTCGGAGCGATGCTGTCATGGTGAGCAATGGCGAAGCTCAATTTTGCAACGCTGATTTTCGCGCATACATCAACGCGCATGCCTCAATGATAGGAATCCCCATTACGAGGATCGCAAGGATCGTATGAGCGCGGATCCTCATTGAATTCAGATTTCTTATTTTCACTTGATTCTCTAAACACACTATAAACCCTTTTTAATTACTTAATTCT
The DNA here is from genome assembly GCA_963205275.1 of Verrucomicrobiota bacterium. Taxonomy (GTDB): domain Bacteria; phylum Verrucomicrobiota; class Verrucomicrobiia; order Verrucomicrobiales; family DEV007; genus Arctic95D-9. Next base: position 3,954 of record CAUJIH010000096.1, read on the forward strand.
ATGAACCTCAAATACCTCTGTTTCTCTCTTCTTTTCTCATTCGCATTGATCGCTCCATCCAAGGCTGCAACTGCCCTCGGGATCGATACCAAAGAATGGGTCAAGCCCAGTCCAGAAATCGTCGCGCAAGTGGAAGCGATGGAAAAGGCGATCGCTGCGGCTGCGAAGGGGGAAACTCCCTCGCCGACACTTCAGGAATCGATCGACAAGATCCGTTCTCTGGCGGATCAGGGGAATGATAAGGATGCGCTTTTCGCCATGGGGATTCTCTCTCAGCAAGCTCAGGGGAAGGATGCGATGGCCCAGAGCATGGAATATTACAAAAAGGCGGCCGACTTGGGGCAACTTCAGGCGATGAACAATTATGGCTTTCTCCTTCTGAGTTCCGGACAGGAAGTGGAAAAGACGAAAGAAGGACTCACGTTCATCAAGAAGGCTGCCGAGGGCGGACTGAATGCGGCGCGTCGAAACATGGCAACGATTTATCTAGGAGGGCTGGGAGGTGAGGAGAAGAATGTCGATGCCGCTGAGAAGCTGTTTTCAGAGGCTGCAGCCGCAGGAGATGCCCAGGCTCAGTTCGAGCTGTGCAAGTTTTATCTCGGAGCCGGAGGTGAGGCAAAGACGGACGATGATAAGGCGTGGGAGTGGCTGAACAAGGCTTCTGATGGGGGGAATCCTGATGCTCTCGCGACGCTCGGGTCGGTGTTGTTCGATGGCAAGAAGTTCGGAGCACGTCAGATTCCGGCTGATCCGAAGGCTGCTGTCGAAAAATTCTCGAAACTGGCGGACCAAAACGTCCCTGCAGGACTTCGCACGATGGGTGAACTCTATGCGAATGGAACGGCGGGAGTGGAGAAGGATTTCACCAAGGCCTTCGAGTATTTCCGAAAGGCTGCTCAGGGAAATGACGCGACAGCACAATTAATCTTGGCTGGCTATTATGATCGGGGTGTCGATATCGATCCGAAGGACGGGAAAATCGATGTTGCTCCGAATGATGCAGCGGCACTCGAGCTGTATCGTCTCGCGGCGAGAAATCAAGTGCCACTCGCTTTCTATAACGTGGGAACGTTTTACGAGCAAGGGCGCTCGCTGGATCGAGATCTCGAGAAGGCGTTCGTTGGCTATCTTCAGGCAGCGAGCGGCGGTTTTGTGCCCGCGATGCACAAGACGGGTGTGTTTTACCTGAATGGAGCGGGGACTAAACGTGACCTCGTGGCTGCTGCTGGCTGGTTTAGCCGGGCTGCGGCTGCTGGTTCGGCGGAGGGAATCCTGAGCTTGGGCGTGATGGCGGAAAGTGGGCTGCTCCCCGTGTCCGCAGACAGTTCGCCAGGCAAGTTTGCGGCGGATGCCTATCAAAAGATTGTTTCTGCTCCACAGGTGGGAGGAAATACTCGATTCGAAGCTCTGCTCCGTCTCGGTGGTCTGAACTTCCGTGGAGTGATCGCTCCTGTGGACAACAAGGCGAACCCGGATTTCGAATCTGCCTACAAATACTTCAAGCGTGCGTTAAATCTCGCTCCGGATAACGAGTTGGCGAAGAATACGCTGAAGGAAGCAGTCGCGAAGCTGACTCCAGAGCAAATGAAAAAGCTGGATGGAGAGGCAGCCTCTGAAGATGCCGCTGTGAAAGCTGCAGCGAAAGCGACTCCCGCTGACGATGCTAAGCCAGCGGAAGCTGGAGCAGGCGCTACGGCGGCACCAGCCAGCGCAACAACTACTGAGCCAGCTCCGGAGACAAAGGCCGCTCCTGATGCCCCTAAAGGCGAGAAAGCAGCAGACGGCGAGAAGGCAGCAGGCGGTGAGAAGAAGTCCAGCCTCTTTCGTGTCTTCGGTCGCTGATTGATTCTGAGGTCAACAATTGACAGTTAACAATTGATAAAGCCTATCCGCTTTCCTCATTCCATTCGTGTCGTTCGTGGTTCCTCACCCGAAGCCCATAAGCGGGGCTAGCCTGCCCCTTTTATGCGATTCTCGCCCAGATAGGAGGTGCCGAAGATTACGAGATTTCTATCCACAGATTTCACGGATGAACACAGATTTTTTGATTCTTATCTGCGTAAATCTGCGTAATCTGTGGATGACTAAAATAGCCTGCCCCTTTTCTGCAATTCGCGTTGCCCCATGCAGAGATCTTGTTGATCGAGGATAAGGTACAGCTCTCCGATCCACAGATTTCACGGATGAACACAGATTTTTTGATTCTTATCTGCGTAAATCTGCGTAATCTGTGGATGACTAGAATAGCCTACCCCTTTTCTGCGCACGGCTGTGGTTCCTCACCCAAAGCCCATCAGCTCAGGGCGCTTTAATGGCTGCGGAATTGATCAGGTAGAGCCAGTTGAGGAGGAGTAGGAAGATGACGATCAATGAAATGCGGCGGAGATGATGGTCTCGGATGGGCGCCCGCATCGCTCCTGAGTGATAGCGATAGAGGGTGATTAGTGGCCACAGGAGGCTCACAAAAAAGGCGAGAATGACGGCGGGATTCAGGCGAAGTGCTTCCCATGGATGGCCGCCCACGAGTGCGAGCATGGCACGAGTGCCTCCGCAGCCGACGCAGGGGATGCCGAAGGCGGTGCGAAAGCCGCAGGCGGGTAGCTGGAAGGGCAGATGATCATAGAACAGCGCGGCGAAGAGGACGATGATCGCCATGCCGAGAGCGATCATCGGGCCGGCCAGCACATTCGCAGAAGGAGGGTGCTTTTGCATTCACGGAGCACTGACCTCGGAGCGAAGCTTCAGCGAGAGCTTTGGCGGACCGCTGGGGAGGGTCAGGATCTCGTCGGTGAGAAACCGCTGGGCGGGGAGTCGATTGGGAGCTGTCAGGGCAGCGCGAATGGCAGCGAGTTGAGGCTGCTCTTTAAGCGGATCGGCGGAGCGTAGCGAGAGCTGAAGATGGGGCTTCGTCAAACCGGAGCGCTCGCAGACGGCATCGTAGTCCTGCACCAAGCGCACTAAACGCTCGGGATGGACGGGTTTTTCATCGAGATCAAGGGCGAGGAGGTCTGGTTCTTCGATTTGTTTCCGCAGTAATGCAGTACGTGAGGCGGTGAGGTCGATGAGTCCGTCGAAGTTGAGCTCGCCCTCGACGATGCGGGAGGGAGCTTCTTTGATGAATGCCTGGCGTTCTGGGGCATAGAGTTCGCCGGTCACATGCCAGACTCCGTTGTCATCTCGGTCGAGGCTGACGGTTTTCATCGCCTCTGGAAAGCTGACGGCGAAGAGCATGCGGGTGATTTTCACCAGTTCGTCCTCTCGCTGTTTCGCGATGGTATCGGTGAATTGGCCGACGGCTGTGAGTAGAGAGTCGCGCAGTCCCTGGTAGCGTGCCTTTTCCTGCTCCTCCCTCTGTCGTGCGTAGGGAGTATCGAGGGAATGGTATTCGGAAAAGAGAATCTCGGCGGACCAGGGGCCGATGTTGTGCTGGATGAGGATGCTCTCGACGCTAGGGGCGAGTGGATCGCGCAGGCCGCGCAGCCGTTTCTTGAAAAAGCCCGCTCGCTCGACGCTGAGAAGCTCGATTCCTGGCTCGGCATGCAGGGCCTCCAGAGCGGCCTGCCACTGGAATCCACGCACGAGAAGAAATATCGTCAGGCCGAGAATTGCAGCCGCCATGGTGGCTGAGCCGAGAACATACAGGGTCGATTTCGGTTCCGACGCAGGCTCTGTGACTAAGTCTGTGGAATGCGCGATCTGGATGGCCTTTTTCTGGTGCTGTTTCTTCCTCGCTTTGGCCATTGGATTAAGAGGGGTGAGGAATCGAATGCAAAATCGATTCCGACATTTCAATAAATATCAGGCTCGGGTAGATCGGGGCCGTGGTGAAGGAAGCGGAAGTCGCAGCCTTCGGGGGCTTGGGTGATCTGTTGTTCATAGAGCTGGGCGTAGCCGCGACGATAGCGAGTCTCCCGCGGTTTCCACTGGGATCGGCGGGCGGCGAGTTCTTCGTCAGATACGTGCAGATGCAGGAGTCGACGAGAGACATCGACTTCGATTTCATCGCCGTCTCGGACGAGGGCGAGGGGACCGCCGATGGCTGATTCGGGCGCGACGTGGAGCACGCAGGCTCCGTAGCTGGTGCCGCTCATGCGGGCGTCTGAGATGCGCAGCATGTCGCGTATGCCTTGTTTGAGCAAATAATCGGGAATGGGCAGCATTCCCCACTCGGGGATTCCTGGAGCGCCGATGGGCCCGGCGTGTTGCAGGACGATGATGTGATCGGGGGTCAGTGCCAGAGAGGGATCGTGGATGCGCTTTTTCAGATCGGTGTAATCGCTGAACACGGCGGCTGGACCGCGATGTCTCAGCAGGTGAGGCTCGGCAGCAGTCGGTTTCATCACGGCTCCGTCGGGGGCAAGATTTCCCCGTAGGACGAAGGTGCCACCGGCGGCAGACACGGGTCGGTCGAGGGGGCGGATGACGTCTTCGTGATAGACTTCGGCTCCTTCGATGTTTTCTCCTAGCGTCCGACCAGAGACAGTCAGGCAGTGGAGTCGGAGCTGGTCTTTCACCCGGAGAAGTAGTGCCCGGAGACCTCCGGCATCGTAGAAGTCTTCCATGAGGTATTCTCCGCAGGGGCGGATATTGGCGAGAACTTCGACTTTCTGTGAAAGATCGTCGAACTGCTCAAGAGTCAGCCGTATGCCCGCTCGCCCGGCCATCGCGATCAGGTGGATGATGGCGTTGGTCGATCCGCCGAGGGCCATATCGGCGACGATGGCATTGTGAAACGCATCTTCGGTGAGCAGTTTTCGTGGTGTGAGGTTTTTCCACACCAGATCGACGATGCGCCGTCCGCAGGCGGCAGCCATGCGTGCATGGGTGGAGTGGACGGCGGGGATGGAGGTGCTGCCGGGCAGGCAAAGCCCCAGAGTCTCAGCGAGGGCGGTCATGGTGGAGGCGGTGCCCATGGTCATGCAGTGACCGGGAGAACGGGCGATGCCGTCCTCTAGCTCGTGCCAGCCTTCTTCGCAGAGATTGCCCGCCTGCCGCTCCGCCCAGTAGCGCCACATGTCGGTGCCGGAACCGAGTGCCTCTCCTCGCCAGCAGCCTTTGAGCATGGGACCGGCAGGCATAAAAATCGAAGGCAGATTGGCAGATGTGGTCCCCATGATGAGGGCAGGCACGGTCTTATCACAGCCGCCCATCAGCACGACGCCGTCGAGCGGGTAGCAGCGCATGGTTTCCTCCACCTCCAGCGCCAGCAGATTGCGGTAATACATGCTGGTGGGTTTCATGAAACTCTCTGACATGGACATGACGGGAATTTCTACAGGAAATCCGCCTGCCTGCCAGACGCCGCGTTTTACCTCCTCCGCTCGGTCGCGGAAGTGGGTGTGGCAGTTGTTCATGTCTGACCAGGTATTGAGAATCCCGATGCAGGGACGTGCCTGGAAGTCTGCTTCGCCGAAGCCCATCTGCTTCAGCCGCGAGCGATGACCGAAGCTGCGCTGATCGTCAGGAGCAAACCATCGAGCGCTGCGGAGGGTGGAGGGATCGCGCTGGGGTGGGACGGAATGGGACATGTGTTCGGTGTGAACCTAAAGAAATGCGTGGAGTCGCAGAGTGATCAGTCTTCGTCTGACCAGTCGAGTTCTTCTGACTCGTCATAGGAATCGGAATCATCCAAGGCGACGAGATCGATGACGGTATCGGAGGGAACGCATTCGAAATACTGAAAGAACTCATCGAGATTGCGAATCAAGGGCCAGTCGTTCATGTCAAGCGACCAAGCGGCAAACTCGTTACTCGCGATCCCTTGATAATAATGGCTCATCAAGGTGGTAATGGTATCGAGATCGAAAGTATCCATCTCCTGAACGAGATAAATGCTCTGGATCAGGACGGCCGATTCATCATACGCACTGTCATCGTCGATGCCATTCACCCATTCCAAGAATTTCCAGGTCGGGCGCACGGCGATGGCAAAGCGATCAATGAAAGCGGAATCTTCGTCAACGAGATTGTCTGAATCGATAGGCATGGTGATTAGGGGGTAGGTGGGTTAGCAACGAGCGGAAGGTTTGCGAGAAATGGGACGAGAGGAGAGCGGTAGAATCATGGATGCGCCCGAAACGGGACGTGAGGAACGGGGAAGGGGTGATTTGGGCAAGCGGCGCAGGGAGAGTGCGAGTCTGCGTCCCGCCCGATGTGCACCGAGGGATAAGGGGGGATGGGTGGGACTCTGGAGGAGCGATGCTGTATCCAATAGGGTGGAGTCGGCAAGCGTAGAGGGTTCAATTTCTTCGACTTTCGAGGGGACGAGACTGGAATGGTCTGGCAAGGCGAGGAATCTGGGAATAAAGCTGAAGTCTGGAATCGCCGAGGGATCATCTGTGGAATCGCCGAGTTGCGCGGGATGAGAGAACGGGAGTCTCGTTTTGTGCAAAACAGCTTCCACGGCGGAGATCGGTCCGAGGTGGCTGATCGCATCTTCTTCGATTGTTTCCGCTTGATTGCGAGATTTTTCGCCGGGGAGATGGTGGGGCAATTCGGAGAGAGGTATGATGGCGGAAGGGACCTCGTCTGCCACAGGGGTGATTTCTTCAGCGACAGGGATGGCGATTTCTTCCGACATCGCTGGAGTTGCTGGCTCGGATACGGGTGTTTCCTCCGGTGTCGGCTCGGGAGTGGTACTGACTTTATGATGGCGTTCTAAGCGTGCAAGATCACGGAGAACTCTGATCACTGCGAGACCAGGAGCGCCTGCAGGCAAGGGCGTGACGGCGTCGGAGCGACTTAATATCTGTGTCTCCGACTTCGATAGAATCTTATACCGCACGCCTGCCCAGGTCAGTCGATTCTGCGTCCAGGTGCTCGCTAGCAGGCACCAGTGCAGAGTGATCCAAGCAGGAGTGAGCATGTGCTCGAGCCAAGCTGCGGCGAAGAGCTTCCGGCGGATCGCATTGTCTTTGTAAAGCGTGAGATAGACTTGCTGTCGGGCCAGCGACCGGAACTGGTCGATCACATAGGCGGCTGCGATGGGCACCCAGGCGATGAAAGAACCGTAGATCAGTGCTCCGATGATCGTCGCTGCTGCGAGGACGTAGAATCCGAGGACAAGATTCACTCCTATGTAAAGAATGGGGCTGAAGAACTTCACCTGCGTGTACTGGCGGCGGGCAAATTCGAAAAAGCTGCGCCAAGTAAAATCAATCGATGTAGGCAAGATGAGAGAGCGAACAAAGGCGATTTTCAATTTGGCCTGGTGTACTGCTTTGGAAATCCGAAGGTCGTCATTGAGCGAACCTGCGAGCAGGTGCGATACGTCGAGCTGATCGAAAGTCTGGCGATTCATCGCCATCGATCCACCCCAGAGTACTGTTGACCATTCCGCACCTCCCTGAGTGGTGATGGATGCATTGATCACAGAGGCGACCTGATTCGCCAGAGTCGGGCGTCTGGGGACTAGCCAGCGGTAAGTGGTGGAGACGGGATGAGTCCCTTGATTGATGGGGGCAAGGAGCTGTGCCAGCCAGTCTGATTCGCAGTAAATATCGGCATCGGCGAAGGCGATGATCTCGTCATTCGGAGTCAGCGTCTCCATCGCAGCCCGCTGATTGTGAACTTTTTGCCCTTCGTCCGTGGCGATTCCTGCCGAAACCAGAGTGATGGAGCGCAAGCCGCTCTCGGGGTCGGGATTGTGCCAGACGGGCTGATCGATGGAGAGTTCTAGATGCTCTCGGAGCCAGCGAGCCACCGGATCGTCCCAGCTTTCGAAGCAGACGATCACGCGATAATTTCGATAGTTCTGTGCTAGGATGGCGTCAAAAAAGCGCGGAGTGGCCTTCAGATCGAAGCCTTTCACCGGAATGATGAGAGCCGCCGATTTCTGTGATCCGCCGCCATCGCCCCAGCGACGGATTTGCGCCCGTCGGGCGATAAGAAAGCCGAAGGTGCGGAACGCTGCGGCCAAGATCATCAGCAGCCAGAGGCCCCAAATTACCAGTAAGATTTTTTCGATCATTGAAAATCCTGTGCAAAGTCTGCTGGACTCCTTAGACTGCAAGCAGGAAAGGTTACACATTCATGAAAGTAGCGGAAGCCCGAAATCTCAAAAAAACGTATCACTTCGGTGACACCGAAGTTCATGCACTGAAATCGGTCAGTCTAGAGATCGAAGAGCGCGAATTCGTCGCCGTGTGGGGGCCGTCGGGATCGGGGAAATCGACTCTGTGCAACTTGCTCGGACTGCTCGACTCGCCCACGTCGGGAGATGTCTTGGTCGCTGGTCAGGCGGGCGTTGGACTCGATGATGGGGCGCGCAGCACGCTGCGGAATCGCTCTATCGGATTCGTGTTCCAGAGTTTCAATCTAGTCCCTGTCCTGACGGCTCTGGAAAATGTGATGCTCCCGCTTCAGATCCGAGGAGTCCATCGGGCAGAGGCGGCGATTCGGGCTGAAAAGCTGTTGGCGGAAGTGGAGTTGCCAGACCGAATGCATCACCGCCCACAGAAGATGAGCGGTGGGCAGCAGCAGCGCGTGGCGATCGCCCGTGCGCTCGTCACCGATCCAGTGCTGGTGATCGCCGACGAGCCCACGGCGAATCTCGACACGCGCAATGCGAACCTCATCATCGATCTGATGCGGCGGATCAACGAAGAGCGCGGGGCTGCATTTCTCTTCTCCACGCATGACGACCGTCTGCTCGACCGCGTGGATCGGCGAATTCAACTGCGGGATGGTGAGATCGCCGAGGACTTGCGCGTGGCGTAAAGGGACGAAATGATTAAATCATGAAGATCGCCAAGGACGGAATTCGCTCTATTGTCAAAGTCGGTTACGACGGGCGAGTCTATAAGACCTTTCGCGGAACTGACAAGGAAGCTCGCTACGAGAATGAAATCAGGGTCCTGAAGGCGCTGGAGGCTCGTGGATGTGAGATCGTCCCGCGTCTGCTCGACAGCGATCCGGACAGTCTGACCATCGTCACGACCAACTGCGGTGCCTCGGCTGAGGCGACGATCAGCGAAGAACGTGCGGCAGCTTTGTTCGAGACTCTGAAGAATGAATATGGCGTCGTCCACGATGACCCTTTCCCTCGGAATATCACGTATCATGCGAGGATGGGACAGTTCTGTGTGATCGATTTCGAGCTGGCCAATATTCTGGAAGATCCAAAGAAGCGCTGTGACGGAGACGAAGCTCGCCGGGCGCTGGAGTGGTGCGGACTCACCCGCATGGGCAGACGACATGAGAATAATCAGGATGCTTTGTCCGTGTTCTCCTCGGCGATGGGCTGGGCCGGGAGCGCCGAACTCAGCGGACGACAGTCCATCGATGGGAATGGTCTCATTTTCGCCGTCAGTGACGGGATGGGGGGCTGTGCTGCGGGAGATGTGGCGAGTTCGTTGGTTGTGCGGGAACTCAGACGTTTTCTTCCAGCCATGATGGGTGACTTCCACGGAGCCACTGACCCGGAGGATCTTCTTGAAAAATCCGTCCGCTCTCTGCACGATTACGTCACCCGCGTAGGAAATCGCGATTCCCGCCTGACAGGAATGGGGGCGACGGCGGTGTGCGGACTTTTTTACCGGACTCGGATGACCTATGCCCATGTCGGAGACAGTCGTCTCTACAAATTCCGCGACGGAGAACTGAAGCAGCTCACCTTTGATCATACGCAAGTCGGCGCTCTGCTGCGCGCAGGAAAGCTCACTGAATTGCAGGCGCGGATTCATCCTCGCCGAAATATCCTGCAGCAGGCGATCGGCGGTGGCTGCCAGTTCGTCCATCCTCAGGTCGCTACGACCTCGATTGAGCCGGATGATTGGTTTCTGATGTGTACTGATGGCGTGATCGACGGCCTCTGGAACAAGAACATAGACGAGTGTTTCTCTGATGCCCAAAGGGATGGAAGCTCCGCTGAGCAGGTAGCCCATCGAATCCTCGACTGGTCAGTGAAAGAATCGGGGCGCGATGACACGACTCTGTTCGTGATTCACGCCCATCGAGAGGAGTGAGGATTCACGGAGTGACAACAAGGTGCCTGTGAGGGGAGCATTACTCACAGGTCGCGCACCAGTAGCAGAGCGTTTCGGCGGTTTTCTGCCCATTTTTCACGACGATCCGCAGTCAGCAGTGAGAAGTTATCCGAGCGGGCAAAGCCCTGCATTTCCAGATACCCAGCAGCCTGTGTGGAGAGCGCGAACAAGCGCTTGCAGCCGATATCACGGGCACGCTCGACAGCGGCGGAGACGAGAGTTCTCCCATAGCCACGGGTGGTGTGCCCGCGCTTCACATAGAGGCATGCCAATTCCGCTCGGTCCCCTTCGGGATGAGGATGAACGGCTACGGTTCCGACGATGTTCCCGTCGATCTCCAGCACGATGTAGTCCTGAATCGCGGCCAGAATTTCCGCACGGCTGCGCTCGATCAGTTCCTCATCCTCGACAGCGCGAGAAATCAGCAGGTAGATCGCATCGGCGTCGGAGTGGGCTGCCTGACGGATTCTCTGATAGGCATCGGAATAGATCATGGTGCCGACGCCCTCGTTGCTAAAGAGTTCGCCCAACAGGGCATCGGGATTCCGGCTGCTAAGGAGGTGGACGCGCGGCACTCCATCACGAGTCGCACGCGAACCATGATGCAATTTCGATGCCATCCCGGCTGGCAGTTCCGGATGAGTGGTGACAAAATGAGAGGCGCTCTCAGCATCCCACTGTCGATCCTGACCGATGCGCAGATCGTGCAAAGCCTCTCGGGAGACGAAAAGGATTTTGGATGCACCCAGAGCCACGGCGACTTCCCGAGCGATCGCATCGGAATTGAGTCGCAGCATCTGACCGTCGGAATCGAATCCTACCGGCGGCACTACGGGCAGAATATCCTGATCGAGAAATCCTTGCAACACCCCTGCTTCGATCTTTTCCACCGTTCCGGTAAATCCCTGATCCACACCCCGTATAATGCCTGCCGGATGGGCATGGATGGCATTCGCCGTCGCGGCATTGATTCGCACGGTGGTCAAGCTCTGTAACAGTGCGTTGGAAAGACGGGAAATCGCATCCATGCTGACCTCCAGTGTCGCCTCGTCCGTAACACCGATTCCGTCAGAATTGCTGAGAGTCACGCTTCGCTTGTGCGCCAGAGCGGCGATCTGTGCTGCTGCTCCGTGAACTAGCACAACCTTCACATTGAGAGAACGAAGAACGGCCAAATCCAGTAGGATGTTGGAAAAATCCGATGACTCGATCACCGCTCCATCGAGAGCGACCACGAAGGTTCGTCCGCGGAATTGCGGAACGTATTGGAGAATCGCTCTCAGATCACTGAAATTCATTGCCGTAGCGCAATGTGCCAGCGTTTGACCTTCACTGCAAGAGAGTGCGAAGCTCTGTGTCGAGAATCTTTCGCCCTCTCTGGTGCTGTTTGCTCACAGTCCGACTCGACGAAACAATTCGTCCAGGGGCAGTTGAAGACCGATGTAGAAATCGCCGAATTCCCCGTAGAGGGCACTCGCGGGATCGTAGCGCATTTCATAAACGATCTCCTTGATGTCCTGGGTGTTATGAGAGAAGAGCGTCACGCCCCATTCCCACTCTTCCAATCCACTGGAGCCAGTGATCAACTGGCGCACTCGTCCTGCGTAAGTCCGCCCGACTTTCGCGTGGCCACCCATCAGCTTGCGTCGGGTCTCGAAGTCCAGTGCGAACCAGTTGTTCCCGTCACCACGCTTTTTTGACATGGGGTAAAAGCAAAAGACGGACCAGTCCGGCATGTTCGGATAAAGGCGATCCTGATTATATTTCTTCATCCGACGACGGAATTCGGTCAATTTTTCCTCCATCTCCGGAGTTCCTGAGGCGATGCCCTCGTTCTCCGTCAGGTCGGCGGCATAATGCTCCTCTGTGGTGGTGTATTCGCTCAATTCCGTCATGCTGAAGTAGCTGTAAGTCGGGGTGAGCACATCTGGTCCCAGAGCTCGAAGAAGCTGCTTTTCAAAGCGATTCGCCTTGTGCAGGTCATCTGTCAGCAGCATGAATCCGACATCGGCTTTCGGAGTCACCATGGAGAAGGTCAGCAACTGAGTGGACTCCGATGAGCGGATTTCTTGGACTAGCTGAGACAAGTTCGTCTTGGCCTCCAGCTTTTCCTCATCCGTCAGTATCGACCACTGGGCCTGCTCGATGTGACAGAACAGATGGATCACATGGAGTCCCTCGCGAGGAATCACGGGATCGAGGCTGAGACTGTTGGGGATGGGGGGATTAGGGTGGGTATCCATTAGGGGAGAAACGATAAGTGAGAAAGGATTTGATCGGGAGGCGGTGAGTGAGGGAAAATCAGGAATGCTGGATCACGCCGCAGTGCATATCTTGAACCCTCATTTGCCGACTTCTTGGTCCAACATGGGAACAAGACCATGAAATCGGTTGCGTCCAAGCAAAAAAAACTTAATTTCGCATTCGTTTCGGAAATCAAAACAAATTCTCCTCTCACAGAATCATTCTATTTGTCATGGCAGATGTTGAAAATCGGTACTCGGACAATATTTCGGGAAAGTACTATGTAGATGACCAGTGCATCGATTGCGATCTCTGTCGTGAGACCGCGCCTGCGAACTTCACGCGCAACGATGACGAGGGACATTCTTTTGTTTATAAACAACCCGAGACTCCGGAAGAAGAAGCTCTCTGCGAAGAGGCGATGGAAGGCTGTCCGGTCGAAGCGATCGGAAACGACGGGGAGTGACGGACTTCGTTCGTGGAGTAAGATGGGGAAGGGGGCTTGAGCTGTTGAGGCGAGCCTTCAAAAGTCTACAAAGGTAAGCCTTTTTACCGCTTTCCTTTGCTCATCGGACCGATCTCCGCATCCCCTCCGCTCGCGCGTACGATTCGATTCAACTCAGGCACGGGCTCCCGATCCAGCGAACGGATGTAGAGTCTGACGATATTCTTCGGATCGCTGTCCATGCGGAGTAGCTTTTGAAGCTGCTTCAGTCCTTCGGGACTTTCTCCATCCTGAAGGTCGGAGAACCAGTAGATCGCGTCCACCTTTTCCTCGATTACTAGAGTCTGCATCGCTTCGAACACTGATTTCGCAGGATTCTCTTTATTCGTTGGTAGAGAGCGTCGCGTTGACGGCCTATTCGGCTGTTCCATCCCTGGATTCCAATCCAGACGACAGCCATTCACTCCCATCGTGGGCGCATTTCGAAAGGATTTGCGGATCTCTCTGCGCACGGCGGGGAGATGAGGCTTCATGCTGGGAGACACATCGAGCACGACCCCGAGCTTTTTCGCCCGGACGGAAAGCCTGCCGATTCTTCCCATGGAACCCATTCCTGTCCCGCCTCTTCCCATGCCATTGTCGAAGCCAGAGGACGGGCCGAAGCTGGGACCCAGTCCCTGAAGTCCGACGGTGAAATCAGAGGCCATAGAGACACTGGCCGGAGCGAGAGAAAGAGAACTCAGAGCGGGGGCTGCCATCGCGAGATTGACAGATATGCTTTCGATTCCGGCAGCAGCAGGTGAACTGGAGTCGATCAGGACTTCAGGAGGTGCCAAGTCGGGGGTGCTTTCCGGGACAGGAACGGCGGAAGCCACGATCATGGGTGGAGTCGGTGGCGGGCTGCTCACGGTGGCAAACAAGAGTATCCCCACAGCCATCAGATTGATAATGACGGAGAGAAGAAGCGCACTGGCGATGGATCGACGACGGAGGACTCGACTTTGCTCAATCGATTCCCGCTCGACTTCGCGCAATTCGCTCGCCGTGTAATCCAGCGGCAGGCGTGCATATTCGGAGTCGGGAGAATCAGTCATTTCGTCGCTGTGCGTTCTTTGGGGAGAAGCGCCATGTTTTATGACATATTTCGCCGCTTTTTGGAATCAGAATTCGGTGTCGTTCGATCAAATCACAGGCTCGAATGATGCGCCCTCGTCCTTAGTCAACTCTGAGTGCAGTCGCAATCTCGGCATACAGATCACGATCTCCGAAGTTACCGAGGAAAGTCAATTCCTCTCGTAGCACCTGCCAGGCAGGCTCCCCAGCGGCGCAGCTTTGTCCGCAGGGAGTGCGACTGACGAATCCGTCGTAGTCCGGAAAGCGCTGCGGATCGCTCGACTCGTCGTGAAGCGTGAGGGTCGAAATTCTGTCCGCAGTTTCCTCGATCACCAGAGGATGCATCCAGCAGGCGAGCGGCTTATAGCTCCATGCAGGCAGTTTCCGCTGCATTGCTAACACTTGTAGCGCACAGCGAGCATCAGGCAGGAGAAAAATGCAGGATGTTGTCGGAAAGTGGCTGGGATAGTCCGGAGTCTTTCGTCGGCTCGGGTCAGATCGAATCGCTGTCTTCGGCATCGGTGGGGCGCCTCGCCACGAAGAGTCAATGATGAACTCCTCCGGAACATTCAGCCTCATCGCCTCCCATTCCTTCGCCGCCTCCGGCACGAGTTCACGGAGTCGCTTCTCTTCTGACTCCTCCAGGTAGGCTCCATCGTGGCAGCAGGTGCCGCGACACGCCGCCAGATCGCAGCGTCGCAGAGGGCGACTGAGCGCCACGATGTCGATTCTCATTCGGCGAACGGCTTCTGAGAGTCGCAGAGATGAGGAAATGGGGAGCGTGATCGCGTGATCCATGGCAGACGAAACTTGCATCTTTCTGACAAAAATGTCGATAGTAGCGGTAGTAAAATCAGTAGATCGATGATTTTCTAGTTTTCCGGTGAATGAAATGTTTTCTTCCAGCGTTCCTCCTGCTGCTTTCAACTTCCTTCGTATCGGCTGGCAAGGTGGAGTTTAATCGGGACATTCGTCCGATTCTCTCGGAAAAATGCTATAAGTGTCACGGTCCAGATGCGAAAAACCAGAAGTCCGATTACCGTCTCGACAGCTTCGCACATGCGACTGCTCGTCTCGACAAGCGACAGGGGATCTCTCCGGGGCAAGTAGAGAAAAGCGAGCTTCATCATCGCATCCACGCCGCGGGAACCGATGATGTGATGCCGCCGTCGGACTCGAAGGTGACGTTGACACCTAGTGAAATCGCTCTACTGGATCAGTGGATATCCGAAGGTGCCGAATACCAGCAGCACTGGGCCTTTGTCCCTCTGCCGAAAACGGTGCCCGTGCCGAAAGTTGTGTTTCCATCGGGTTCGAACGCCGATCAGGCCAAGCTGAGCCGCTGGGCGAAGAACGAAATTGATGCCTTCGTTCTGGAAAAGCTTGTTCAGGCAGGGTTCACTCCCTCACCCGAGGCCAGTCGGACGCAATGGCTGCGTCGTGTGAGCTTCGACCTCACTGGATTGCCGCCCAGCCTCGCTGAGCTGGATGCCTTTCTCGCAGATGAATCCCCAGAGGCCTACGAGCACGTAGTGAACCGTCTCCTTGACAGTGATGCCTGTGCCGAGCGTCTCACTGCCGAGTGGATGGACGTGGCTCGCTACTCCGATAGCTATGGTTATCAGGTCGATAATGACCGGCGGGTCTGGCCTTGGCGGGACTGGGTGGAGCAGGCTTTTCGGAAGAATCTGCCCTATGACCAGTTCATCGTCTGGCAGCTCGCAGGCGATCTGCTACCCGATGCGACTCGTGAACAGCGTCTGGCGACTACCTTCAACCGCCTCCATCCTCAGAATGTCGAGGGCGGCAGTGTGCCAGAGGAGTTCCGCACCGAATACGTCAGTGATCGGGTGCAGACATACGGCACGGCTTTCCTCGGTCTGACGATGGAGTGCGCTCGCTGCCACGACCACAAGTTCGATCCCGTGACGGCGATGGATTACTTCCGGCTCTCCGCCTATTTCGCGAACATCGACGAGGCCGGACTGTATTCCTACTTCACGCCCGCCGTTCCCACACCTACCTTGTGGCTGCCAGATAAAAAGCAGGAGGCGGAACTGGCTCGCTTCGAGCGAGAAATCGCATCGCTGAGCCAGCGACTCGCTTCGCGACGAGAAATTCTTCAAAAATCTTGGTCTTCGCCCGCAGATATCCGGGTGCCGCTGCCAAAACCCATCGCCTCATTCTCCTTTGATCACTTGAAAAACGGAGCGTTTCCCGACGCCGACCCGCAGGGCGAGTCGGCGAAGTCTTCTCCGAACAATCTCTTGGTGCCGGGGCATCGTGCTCAGGCAGTCAGACTGACAGGTGATGATGCAGTGACTCTGCCTGTCGGCAATTTCAGTCGTGATCAGCCATTTTCCATCAGTCTCTGGATGAATACGCCGGATGAAAAGGAGCGAGCGGTCATTTTCAGCCGATCCAAAGCGTGGACTGATGCGGCGAGCCGCGGTTATGAGATGCTGCTGGAGAAAGGACATCTCGTCGCAGCCCTCGTTCACTTCGAGCCAGGAAATGCACTGCGCATTCGCTCAAAAGACGTCTTTCCTATCGCTTCTTGGCATCACGTCGCACTCGTGTATGACGGATCGAGTCGGGCAGAAGGATTGCGACTGTATTTGGATGGAAAGCCTGTCGGTGTTGAGATCGTTCGCGATCAGCTCACTCGGACGATTGAAGGAGGTGGCAGCGATACCATCGTGATCGGCGAGCGGATGCGGGACAGTGGATTCAAAGACGGATTCGTCGATGATTTTTCCGTCTTTGATCAGATCCTGTCTCCGGCTGCAGTTGCGGCCTTGGCGAGCGATCAGACGACATTTTCTCCCGATCTCGATCACCATCTGCTGACGGATGATGCCGAGTCTCGTGCGATCTTCGCGAAGTTGACCACATCTCGTCAGGAAAGAAGTGCTCTGGTCGAAGAAATTCCGGAAATCATGACCATGGAGGAGTTTAAAGGCCCTCCGCGCATCACGCATTTTCTGGAGCGTGGATCTTATGCCAGCCCCGGAAAGGCGGTGAGTCCCGCTACCCCCGCCTTCCTGCCAGCGATGGAGAAGGGACTGCCGAACAATCGGCTGGGACTCGCCCGCTGGACTGTAGCAGAGGCGAATCCCCTGACCGCTCGCGTGACGGTCAATCGTTACTGGCAGCGGATGTTTCGGAACGGACTCGTCGCGACGACCGAGGACTTCGGTAGTCAGGGGCGACTTCCGACTCATCCCGAATTGCTCGACTGGCTGGCGCGAGATTTCGTGGATCACGGATGGGATCTGCATCGTTTGCTGAAAATCATCGCTCTTTCAGCTACCTATCGCCAAAGTTCCGATCTTCCGAAAGGAAAAGCCCTCACGGCTGATCCAGAAAATACGCTCCTACATCACTACCCCAGTTCGCCGCTATCGGCGGAAATGCTGCGAGACAATGTCCTAGCGACCAGTGGATTGCTAGTGAATCAGGTCGGCGGTTCCCCCGTGAAGCCCTATGACATCGCAGTCGCTTTTAAGCCCTCCGCACCCGACACAGGGGCATCTCTCTATCGACGAAGCCTCTACACCTACATGCGACAGACCTCGCCCAGTCCGATGATGATCGTTCTGAACGCCTCGAAGCGCGACGTTTGTCAGGTAAAGGTCGAGCGATCTGAATCACCTCTGCAGGGGCTGGTGATGCTGAACTCGCCACAATTCGTCGAAGCGGCTCGCGTCTTGGCGGAAAAGTTGATCGCAGAGCACGGCGACGATGATGAGGGTCTGATCCGCGATGCCTTTCGTCGACTGACGAGCCGCCAAGCGCGTCCTGAGGAGGTGAGGATCCTCGCGCAGTTGTTCGCGAAGGAGTCAGCGCGCTTTTCCGCAGATTCTGGACGAGCTGAAGCGCTACTGAAGATCGGAGAGACACCTCTGCGCAAGGAAAAGCAGTCTCTCCCTCGTGTCGCCGCTGCGACCGTTCTCATCTCCACCCTGTTCAATTACGACGAGTGCTGCATGAAGCGTTGATTTCCCATCTCCCTCGGACTGTACGATGAATATTCCTCTCGATTCCCCCTTTCGTCCCAGTCGCCGCGAGTTTCTCAATCGCTTCGGTGGAGGATTGGGCGGCATCGCGCTGGCGAGCTTGATCGGAGAATCGCAAGCGCGAGATCAGGGAACGCTCCCTCTTTATCTCACCGACAGTCCAAAGGCGAAGCGGGTGATCTATCTCTTCCAGTCTGGCGGTCCTTCGCAGATGGATTTGTACGACTATAAACCCCGATTGAAAGCCGAGGAGGGGCACCAACTCCCGGATGAGGTGCGCGGTGGTCAGCGTCTCACCGGCATGTCGGGGAATCAGTCTAGCCTGCCACTGGTCGGCTCGCCCTTCACCTTTTCCCGTCATGGAGAGAGTGGGCAATGGTTCAGCGAGCTGCTCCCGTATACGGCGAAAATCGCAGATGAGATCACGGTGATCAAGACCATGAACACCGATGCGATCAACCACGGTCCTGGGGTGACTTTCTTTCAGACCGGTTCTCAGCTCGGAGGTCGCCCGAGTATTGGCTCTTGGCTCAGTTATGGTTTGGGTTCGGAGAATGCGAACCTGCCTGCCTTCGTCGTTCTGATTACGAAAGGAATGAAAGGCCAGCCTCTGGTCAGCCGCCTCTGGGGCAGCGGTTTTCTCCCCGGCGAGCACGACGGCGTCCGCCTGAATCCGGACAAGGACGCCGTGCTCTACCTCAACAATCCGGAAGGCATCGATATCAAGACTCGACGGGCGATGCTCGATAGCCTCGGAGCTCTGCATCGACTGCACAGGGAAGAATCAGGTGATGCGGCTCTAGAGACTCGCATCGCCCAATACGAGATGGGCTTCCGCATGCAGGCCTCCATCCCCGAGGCTACCGATCTGTCGGACGAACCAGAATCGACCTTCCGTCTCTACGGCGATGACGCCCGCACGCCGGGCACCTATGCGGCGAACTGTCTGCTGGCGCGGCGACTCGCTGAGCGAGGCGTTCGTTTCGTGCAGCTCTACCATCAGGATTGGGATCACCACGGTGGATTGCCCGGCGGCTTGAAAACCAAGTGTCGGGAAACAGATCAAGCTTCGGCGGCGCTCGTGATCGATCTGAAACAGCGTGGCTTATTGGACGATACCATCGTGATCTGGGGTGGCGAATTTGGGCGCACCAACTACTGCCAAGGGAAATTTAATCCCGCCAGCTTCGGTCGTGATCATCATCCGCGCTGCTTTTCCCTGTGGATGGCGGGCGGCGGAATCCGTGCCGGGTACAGCCACGGACTCACTGATGACTATTGCTATAACATCGTCGACGGCGGAGTCCATGTGTATGACTTTCAGGCGACCTTACTCCATCTTCTCGGCATTGATCACGAGCGCCTGACCTATTTTTATCAGGGGCGTCATTTCCGCCTCACAGACGTGCATGGACGCATCGTGAAGCCGATTCTAGCATGAGGAAAATTCCGCAGCTCCGTCTCCCTCAAGAACCAAAGATAGCGTAACGACTCGAGTGCAAACGCGGTAAGATCAGGGGAGGGGGCTGTGATTGAATCCGATGTTTCCTATTTCCACCAGTCTACCATACATCTTCGCAGATGCCGTTTCATCCTCAAGGACGTAAAATTGATCGAAAGTTGTATAACCACTCGACGAAGAGGATCCGAATTCCAGTTCGAAGCGAAATTGAATTCCGTTGAAATCGATGATTTTATTCGAACTGGGAGTTGCAAGACGCACATAGTCAGCATCAGCCCATGGGTCCTTATAGTTATTTTTTACATTCACCAAATCAAATTTAAAATCCGTCAATACGTCGCGAGTGACTCCATTTAAATTGAGGGAAATGTCAGCAGTAAAATTAATGGAGGTCGCATTCGTATCGATTACTGTTGTGCCGTTGAAATAAATGAGATTTCCAATTTCAAAGCGTTCTCCGGGAGTGACTCCACTAAAGCTTGTGCCCTGAAATTCCATAAAATTAGAATTCAAAGCGATCCCATCCTTTGAGGGAGTCTCTGATGAAAGAAAGTAGTCTCGGCCCCAGGCGAAGCGATTGCTCGATTGACCTGTTGGAAGATTTGTGATCATATTTTTGTCTCCTTTCGGATTTGAGAAACTCCCGTCCGAACTTCCTGCGATCATGGGCTTCTCTACCCCGAGTGACTCGGATGCAGGGGGACTCGCATTGTAGTAAGCACTGGTCGGAACTGCTCGCGCCTGAATTACTGCTCCTGTGAGATAATCGCTTCGACAAAGGAGAAAGGGATCGGTATAGGCCTGCCAAGGGCCATTCCCGATGCGATACTCGAGTTTTGAAGTTCCTCCAGCGTTCTGATCTGTGATCGCGACCGTAATATCGTGGCCGATATAGACTCCGAATTCTGGACGGCTCGGGCTGATGATTGGTGTCAACAGATCGGCTACTGCGACTTTATAGGTTTCTTCACTTCGATCACTATTAGAAAAGCGTGGGTGTATCGTGATCGCTCGGGCGGAAATAACGGCGTCGGGCGCCACGAGAATTGAAGAGGTGTAAAGTTGCCAGTTTCCGCTATTGACGGAGTAATAGACTTCTGATGACCCTGATGGATTCGGATTCGTCAGGGTGAGAGGGAGTTCAAAAGATTCGATGGGGTAGGAACCAGAGGGAATCGAAAAATTGGGGGGTGAGAGAATAGTCAGAGCTGCAGGGCCACCTCCTCCCGAAGGCGGAGAAGCGGGCGGAAGCGCGTTATCTGGCGCTGTGGACGTATTCATCGGATCGACACCGTTGCTAGGGGGAGATGCGCCATCCTGATAATCCCAGATCCAGGTACCATGACTGGCGTATTCGAAGCCTGTATGGGCAGTGGATCCTTCTCCGTCTGAATTTTCGCCTTTATCCGCATCGCGAGGAGTGTCATCCAGATAAACTTCTTTGATTCCTAGGACTTTTTCAGTTCGAGCGACGCGGAAGGATCTCTCATTGGGCGACCATTGGATACTTAGCTTTCCGCTTCCTACTTCCCGGTCATTTTGGAAAGTAAACTGAACTCGCTCGTCGAGTTTTGCTCCACCCCAGCCGGGGAGTCGAGCAGCGTTAGAGAAGCCTCGTTTCAAGGCGGAGATGACTTCTTCGGCGCTTCGAGCACGCGAGAGATCACCGCCTGAAGCCAGATAGGCCGAGACGCTGCGATTCAAAGTCGCCGCGTCGCTTTCAAGTTTTTGTCGTCGAGCGCCTTCAATCATCTGGGTCGTAATCGTCGTGCCGACGGTGGCTAGAATGCCAATGGTGGCTACGATCAGCAACACTTCCACAAAGGAGAAGGCAGAAATCAATCGCTGTTTCATGTGATATAATAATAATAAAAACTAGAATCACGAAAATGAAACCTTTTTGTTTATGAAGTTCGTAACGTGGGATCATGAGTGAGTTTTTCTTGCACAGGACCTCTACCGCGCTTTCTGTCGTGATAATTCTGGACATGACAAAACTGATTGGTATTCTGTTGTTCTCTTGGGGGCTGGTGAATGGATCGACTGTATCAGCCCAGTCCGCTTCATCTTCTGTTGCAGTGACAGAAGGGGAGGGGAAACCTGCGTATTGGCAGTTCGTGGGGCAGGGTGGGGCAGTAACGATTCCGCTGGCCCGGATTACTTCAGTCAGCTTGCACGAATACGTGATGGATCAGGCGATTCGGGTATTTGAATGCACTGTCGATACGATGGGGAGTCAGACGATCCGCTTTTACCAGATCGAGCCACTGGTCTC
Source organism: Verrucomicrobiota bacterium (assembly GCA_963205275.1). Classification (GTDB taxonomy): domain Bacteria; phylum Verrucomicrobiota; class Verrucomicrobiia; order Verrucomicrobiales; family DEV007; genus Arctic95D-9. The sequence continues at coordinate 25,498 of CAUJIH010000096.1, forward strand.
AGGTGCCGCAACGTCTGGCGTACAGGAGGCCGTGCGAGAAGGAGTCAGTGCGGCAGCCTCTGCTCTGAAGTCAGTGAATCTTTCGGGTGGGAATATTGACCCGGATCGACAGGTGGTAAAGCATTATCCGACGACCACTCACGCCAAGACGACGGAGTTTCGGTTTAAAGATCGCGAAAGCGTCTCCCGGATATACGATCACATCGTCCGGGCCATGACAGAACCTCAGCAAAGTGTATCTCACCTTATCTCAGTGGATAAAGGGTAGAATTGGCCCTGGAAAGCCGTTCGGCGATCTAATGAAATACAACAACATTCCCCACAGCGATCTGAGAGTCAGCGTGATCGGTCTCGGCACGATGACTTGGGGCCAGCAGAATACGGAGACCGAGGCTCAGGAGCAGATGGATTACGCTCTGGAGCAGGGGATAAATCTCTTCGATACGGCAGAGATGTATCCCATCCCGACTCGTCGGGAAACCTGTCACGAGACAGAGAGGATCATCGGAAACTGGCTGGCATCGCGTGGGACGAGGGATCAGGTCATACTGGCGACGAAGGCGGCAGGACCGCCGCCTCACATCGATCATATCCGGGAGGACAATTGTTTTGACCGCAAAAATCTGACTCTCGCACTGGAGGGCAGTCTGAAGCGGCTCCGCACGGATCACATCGATCTGTATCAGCTCCACTGGCCTGATCGCAAGGTGCCGCTCTTCGGACGCCGCGATTTCGAGCCCGATGCAGCGGATCACAGCGTGCCCATCGAGGAGACGCTGGCTGTCCTAGCGGACTTTGTGAAGGAAGGAAAAGTTCGCTATCTTGGAATTTCGAACGAGACCCCTTGGGGAGCAATGCGTTTCATCGAACTGGCTCGTGACGGCGAGCTGCCCCGAGTCGTCACCATCCAGAACTCCTACAATTTGTTGAATCGGACCTTCGACACGGGGCTGTCGGAGATCTGCCACCGCGAGGGCTTGCGTCTGCTCGCATACTCGCCTCTAGCATTCGGTCGCCTGACGGGAAAATATCGCCATGGCGCCTTGCCGTCAGATTCACGCTTGGCCCTTTTTCCCCAATACAAACGATACAGTCGTGGGAATTCAGATGAGGCGGTCGAGCGCTATGCGAAGATTGCCGAGGATGCAGGACTCGATTTCGCCCAGATGAGCCTCGCCTGGATCAATCAGCAAGGCCATGTCGCCAGCAACCTGGTGGGGGCGACGCAGATGGATCAGTTGCGCCTGAATATTGCCAGCGCAGAGCTGGTCTTGTCGCCGGAGGTGGTGACAGCCATCGAGGAAGTGCATCGTCAAATCCCGAATCCCTGCCCATGAGGAGAGGCGAGGAGAAGGCGAGGCGAGCAGATGAGAACGCGGGCCTGACATGCAGAAACTGCATCGCGTGTGAATCGGTGATTGACGGATCACCTGCCTTCGGTGGACGATGTTTTCTTTTTTATGATTCAGCGTCCCAGCAACGTCCGACATTGGATTCTGACCGCCACGACTCTGGCGGCCTTTCTCATGTACCTCGACCGCATCTGCATGGCGGCGATTATGAACTCGGAGACCTTCAAGGCGGACATCCCGCTGAGTCTCAAGGCGGACGGATGGATCAAAGGTGCGTTCTTTGCGGCCTATGCGATCGGACAACTTCCAGCGGGTTTTCTTGCGGTCCGCTTCGGGGCTCGACCTCTGATGTCTGCCTACATTGTGGTTTGGTCGGCCTTCACTCTGCTGACTGGCTTTGCGACCAATGCGACCAACCTGCTGCTGGCTCGTGTGGGATGCGGCATCGCGGAGGCTGGGGCCTATCCGATCAGTAGCGGGCTGCTGGCTCGATGGTCAGAATGGGGAAAGCGGGGCTTTACCAGCGGAGTCGTCTCTCTCGGCGGTCGAGTGGGCGGGGCAATTGCTCCTTGGCTGACCGTGACTGTAATTGCTGGCATGGGGAGCTGGCGCTGGGCGGGCTGGATCTACGGAGCTGCAGGACTGGTGTTCGCTGCATTTTTCTGGAAGGTGTTCCGAGAGACTCCGGAGACTCATCCGAAGGCGAATGATGCGGAAAGGGCGCTGTTACAAGAAGGCCGACCGCTGGAAGCACAAAAGGAAGCCGCGACAGAAAAGCATTATGCTTTCCCTTGGCGATTGGCGCTAACCCATCGCAGCCTGTGGATGAACTCAGGAGCACAGTTTTTCACTAATTTGGGTTGGGCTTTTCTCGCGGTTTCGCTCTCCAAGTATCTGATCGAGGTGAAGGGAGTCGAACATTCCCGGGCGGAAACGATGAATACTCTGGCGTTATCCTTTGGAATCGTCGGATTGATTCTGGGAGGATTTTTTACAGATGTCTGTATGCGCAGATGGGGAGTGAAGCTAGGGCGTATTATTCCGTTAGCAGGTTCTCGTTTTGCTGCCGCTGCCTTCTTTGTCATCGCAATTTTTCTCGACAATCCGTGGGCGCTGCTGTTTGCCTTTGGCATGGCCGCGTTCTCTACTGACTCTGGCCTACCGGCACTCTGGGCGGGATTGCAGGAGATGTGTGGAAAACACACGCCGCCTCTGTTTGGCTGGGCGAATATGTGGGGAAATATGGGGGCTGCCGTCGGAATCTGGGTTCTGCCCTGGGTGATCGAGTCACTGGATCACAATGGCGACTGGCAGGAAGGATTGATATTCTGTGCTGTAGCCTTCGTGATTTCCGGGCTGTTCTGCTTCGGATTCGATGCGAGTCAGCGGATGGAGGCGACGTGAGCAGTTTTGATTTTCGCGACCGCAAAAGATGCCGGAAATATGAAACAACAACGGTGTCCAAATTTTCACGAAAGTTTGGACACCGTTGTGGAAACCCCAAATTCCTACGGAAAGTTGGGCCCCGTTGCGGAGCGTTAAATCATAAACGATAGACAGAATTCGTGACGTGATCGGAGAAGATGGGGAATTTTGCTAGAACTCGATGACTTGTTCTTGCTCAATCCTTCACACCGATTTTTAGTTCATCGCTATTCGCACGGAGTTCTGGGGCATACATGCCGGTGGCCCTAGCAGGCAAGGCGGAGAATTTGCCGGGGATCTCGGCGCGGAGGCGATAGCTGAGGTTGTGCTTGCCTAAGGGCAGGGCACGGACGAAGAAGCAGACCCGATTATCGCGGAATTCGCGATAGGCACCAAGTCCTTCCCAGGTGTAGCCGCTGCGTACGTCTTCAGCTTCGAATCCGGCAGGTTTCAGATCTTCGAAGATCAGGTATTCGTAGTCGTTTTTGCTCTCTAGGGTTAGTTCGACTTCGACGATCTCGCCGCTCTTGAGCACTTCTCCGTCTTTGATAGGGACGCGATCATATTTCAGCGTCTTCTGGTCGATGGCTTGTCCTCGTGCTCCACTGACGAGGGCGCTGGCGTCCTCGCGCTGAACGAGACGGAAGTAGGCGCGGTCCACTTTGACTTCGAGTCCGGCACGGGTGATGCGATCCTCCAGCGTGAAGTTGGTGGAATAGACGTTGGCGTAGACTGGGCCTTTGCCGCTGCGGCGTATGGTGATCTCGTGACCTCCGGCTTTGATGGCCGCACCTTCCATCTCCAAAGTGCCGTCGAAGCTGAATAGATTGTCCGCAGTGATTTTCACCGACTTTTTTACCTGACCGTCGAGGAGGATGTCCACGCTCATGTCGGGCGTATTTTCTCCGGTGGCTTTGATGTAATCCGCCATGGCCTCGATGCAGTAGGCGGTGTCGCGGGTGCTGGTCCACCAGGTAGAGTTCTTCCGGTTGTTGAGGAGAAATTTGACTAGGCCGGAGGCTTCGGGGCTGGTCGGCTTGACGCGAGCGAGCAGCTTCAGGTAGAAAGCGTGGGCCTCGATCTCGCTGCCATACCACCACCACCAGTAGCCGCCATTGCCCAAGTCGAGACGGGCAGTCTGGTTCTCGTCGTCCTGCACTAGGAATTGTTCGATATTCTGTAGCAACATGTCGCGCTTCTCGGTCTTCTTTTCGGTATCGAGTGCGAGACCGAAGACGGCCTTGGCATAGACGGCGAGGTCCTTGCGATCCCGATAGAGAAAGTCGGTCATGCGATCATTCGCGACACCGGCATCGGCGAGGACCATGCGCACGAAGGCGTCGATGTTCTCGGCCTTCGGTTTGGAATTCTTAGGCGG